>JACSRJ010000062.1 GCA_014879835.1 Anaerolinea sp. | reverse complement strand
CTCGATTTCCACCCACGTATTCGCGCCGCACAGAACCCCACAAATCGTGAGCGCTAGAATATCACTCAACAGATGTCGTTTTCCTTGATCCCGTCTTGGATCCTTGACGTCCCCAAAATAGCTCATCAGGGCAAGTTCTTTGTTCATCCCTTTTTGGCTTTGACTTTACCTCATCAGAACTAGCCACCGGACACTGAACAGATGAGCGAGGGTGAAGGGATTGAAGAAACAAGGAACCTCGGATAAGGTTAAGTTACCAAGCCAAACCGAACCGAGGAAACAATGAGCGTCAACCCCATCACAGCCTTGTATAGTATTCTGCATAGCTAGGTGTTGCCATTTGCTGGTCGTGTGGCCGATAGCCAGTTGGCAAATCAGGTGCGCTTGATGGAAGGGCTATTTGAGGCGCGGAGTGTGCATTTGAGCCGGATAGCGAGCGACATCACAGCGGAGGCGATGAAGTTGAGTGTGGTGACGCAATTGACACGGTTCTTGGCGAATGGACGGGTGAAGGTTCGCCAAGTCTATGAACCGGTGGCGCGTGAGTTATTGAGACAAGCCGCGGCGGCGGGCCGAGTTGTGTTGATTATCGACAGCACGAAAGTGGTCTTTGCGGCGCAGTTGGTGATGGTGTCGTTAGCCTATCGCGGGCGAGCGTTGCCGCTGATCTGGACATGGTTGGAGTATCCCAAGGGGTATAGTCTGACTG
Source organism: Anaerolinea sp. (assembly GCA_014879835.1). Classification (GTDB taxonomy): domain Bacteria; phylum Chloroflexota; class Anaerolineae; order Aggregatilineales; family UBA2796; genus UBA2796. Next base: position 6,705 of record JACSRJ010000062.1, on the reverse strand, counting down.
CTACCCAAGTCGAATTGCTCTCTGCCCTGCGGGACTGGTTGCCGCCGCAGGCCCAAATGGCGTTGGTGGGCGACAGTGAATATGGACGCTGCTGGCTGCAAGAGGAACTGAACTTCTGGGGCTGGCAGTATGCCCTACGCCAGTCCAGCCGTAATGCCGTCTGGCGCAAGCAGGACACCGGCTTTGTAAGCCTTGACCACATCGAATTAAGAGGTCAAGGGGTGCAATGGTTCCCGCATACCCTCTTGACCGAAGAAAATGTCTTGCCGACTCATCTCTTGGGCTGGTCAGGATACCCCCCGGTGGTTGGCGACGAACCTCACCGCTCCAGAAGAAGTCTTGACCTTGTATCCCTTGCGCATGGGAATCGAAGAAATGTTTGGGGATATGAAAGGCAATGGCTTCGACTTGGAAACGACCCATCTGCGTCACACCGACAAACTCAATCGGCTGACCCTCGCCGTCAGTTTGCTCTATGTCCGTCTGGTCGCTCTTGGTGTCGAACCTACAAAGCTCGGACGCGCTCGTGAGGTGGATCGTCCCGACCGTCGTGACCTCAGCTTCTTTCGTCGTGGCTTTGACTTCCTCAAGCTCCACTGTCCCATCTTGCCCGGCTTTTTTCCTGATTTCGCTTGGGTGTCGGGTGGCTAGTCATCAGAACGCGATTACCTTGGCAGTTTAGGGCAAACCCACCTCGTTGGCCTGCTTTTCCATACGTTGCGCAGGCACAAGGACTGCGCAATAATTGGAGTTGTTTTTAGTAGGGAGTATTGCGCTGTGCCCCTGACCCGCGAAGCGTTTAGCCGTTTGGTCAATCTGGTGGCTCCCACTCTGCCTGATCGAGATAAACGCCGCCACATCCTCAGTTTGGCCTTTATTGATGCCCCAGCAAAACAAACCGTGGTCTCGTTGGATTTGCCCGCCAATACCTTCACCGCTAACCTACTGGCCCACTGGCACACGACCAATGAAGCCGATCTTCTGACTTTGCTTCAGGTCATTCAAGAAAATGAGGGGGGGAGTGTGGCCCGTGAGTTGGCGCCTTTTGTGGAGAATCTGCGTGCTGCTACGGCACCCACAACCCCCGCTTACAAACTTTTTATCAGCTACCGGCGTAAGAGTTGGGATTTTACCCATCGGTTGGCGTCTGATCTCAAAGGTAAAATCAACGCCGACATTTTTGTTGATTATGGTGGGGTGGATTCGTCTGACTTTGAGCGCAGCATCCTTTCTCATCTGCGAGACGCCGATTGTGTGCTGGTGGTGGTGACCGAACACACCTTTAGTGAACGTATCCATCAGCCTGATGACTGGATGCGTAAGGAAATTGCGGAAGCCCTGCGTTTGGGCAAGCCAACCGTCCTGATCGCTCATGAAGGGCGCTTTCCGCCGCCAGCGGAGGATTTACCCCTCGACATCCGGGCTATTTCAGGGCGGCAAGGAATCCGCTTCTTTCCCGATTTTTGGGATGCGGCTGTGGAGCAGTTGATTCGATTCATCCCCAAGGCGATCCAGAATCCTCCCAGTCCTTATGTAACCGAGTACACCACCGTTGAGCCACATCCCCCTGCATCGACACCCGATCATGCCGCGATCTATGAAGCAGCGATGGGGCTGTATGATTCTGAGGACTATGAGCGGGCCCTACCCCTGTTAGAGCAGTTGATGGCTTTTGATTACCGCACACGGGTAATTACCCCCCTGATCAAAGAGGGCAAAGAACTGCTCAAAGCACAGCGTCAAAAGGCGGCCCAAACCCTTCGCCAGCAAGAAGCCGAACAGCGTTACAGCGAAATTGCCGAGTTGATCCGCCGGGCCCGAACCGAAAGTACCAAAACCGCAGCCCGTGTCGAACTTGAGCAGTTTGCAAAGGATTACCCCGATTACAAGGATGATCCTAAGGTGCTTGCCCTGTGGCCACAGCTAAAGCCCGAAAGGACTTTAATTCAACCCGAAACTCCCCGTCTTCGCCCACCTGATAAGCTACCTTCACCTTTTGATTGGGTGCCGATCCCGGCCGGCAAGGTGACTTTAGAAGCAGGCGGATACCTTCCCGCGTCAGCGATCTTTGAGGTATCCGCTTTTTACATCGCCAAATATCCCATCACCTGCGAACAGTATCGTCTATTTATGGAGGCTGGCGGCTACACTGAAAAACGCTGGTGGACGCATCTGGGTTGGCAGCACCGCGAAAGAGGACATTGGACAAGCCCCGCCTCATGGCTAGAAGCTGAGTTTAGAGGCTCTGAACAACCTGTGTCTGGCGTCTCGTGGGATGAGGCCGTGGCCTACTGCCAGTGGCTAAGTGAATTTATCGGCAAGTCAGTTCGGCTGCCGACTGAACAGGAATGGCAGCGGGCAGCCCAAGGAGATGATGGACGCATATACCCATGGGGCAGAACATGGGATGCCAATCGCTGTAACAGCATCGAATCTCAGAAACGATCCACAACCCCGGTCACCCTGTATGAGGGCAAAGGTGATAGTCCTTTTGGGGTGATTGACATGGTTGGTAATGTGTGGGAGTGGTGCCTCAGCGAGTGGGAAACAGGGGAGCCGAATTTTGGCTCTAACGGGCGTCGTTGTTTGCGTGGCGGGGCATGGGACCTCAGCCGGGGAAATGCTCGCGTCACAGTACGCAACCCGGACTCACCCCTTAACCGGAACTTCAATCACGGTTTCCGAGTGGTGCTGGGGGATTCTCGCATCTGGTAAGGAGGCTGCCCTATGAGCGATGAACTTGACCCACGCTGGCACACCATATCCCGGTTTCATCCAGACGAAGTGGATATCGGGACTCTCCTCAAGCTTCTCAAGCATCCTGACTGGCAAGTTCGTTTTAATGCGGCCCGTGAGATTCGCTTCAAGCCCGATCCACAAGCACTTCCAGATTTGTTAACCTTGTTTCATGAAGAGAAAAATAGTTCAGTGCGCCATATGGTCGGGTTGGCGCTGGGGGCGTTACACGAATCCGGGGTCGAGGTGCCGCTCTTTACAGCGCTCAAAAATTCCACCCCAAATACCCGCCGTGACATCGCTATCAAGCGCCTTAGAGAACTGAGAGTTACCGTTTCGACCCGCCACAAGGACTACGATCAACTGATGATTCCCCACAACCTCTCTGGGGACTGTTTCATCGAGGTGGGGTTCCTCATAGCGCAGTTGGTGGAGATACCCTTTCCTGATCACCATGCACCCATTTCCGACCATGCCCCCTCGACTGTCCTACCTCAATGGTCGAGTCCGGTGGTTAAATTTGTGGAGAGCTACCCCAACGGCATGAAGTTTCGGATCTATCGCCGCCAAAAATAAGCCTCTTTATACCAGTATCCCCCCAATTATTGGGTGAATCGATCCTGCCAAGTGTTGATACAATCTGTGTGCAAAACTGTAACGAACGTGAATCAAGGTTGTGTAAACCGTTGTAAGTAATGAGGATGAACGTACTATGAAACATTGTCCGAACTGTGCAGATATTCCGCTTCGCATTGCGGAGCGTCAAGGTATTGAGATCGATTACTGCCCGCGCTGCCGAGGAGTATGGCTTGATAAGGGTGAACTGGACAAGATCATCGACCGTTCCAGTGACCAGTATTGGGATGCACCTGATCTAGAAGTTGATTTTGATCAAGAACCCCAAAAAGCCAAACGCGGCGTATCCCAAAAGCCAGAGCCATACCGCCCAATACGGACTCAGAGAGATGATGATGACGACTATAATCATCGCCCCTCCACATCCAAAAAGAAGGGATTCTTTGGGGAGTTGTTCGACATCTTTGACTAACCCAACCGCGCCGTCTACTCCTTAAGGGCACATACTCTGATCAAGGGCGGACTCCACCTTAGATTACCCTGAGAATCTTGATGGGGGCGAAGCGCTTCTTGAAGGTGGGCATAAAACAGCGCTTGTTGTGGGGGGGGGAGAGTTTCTAAACGAAGTCGTCGCCATCCCCACGCAAGCTTACCTCGAAGGAACTGTTCAACTGGCAGGGTGCTAGAGACAAATGGCCGCTCCTGCGCCCATGCCAGATCAAAACCGATCTGACGAAGCACCTCAGTGTGATCGTCTGCATCCTGAAGCTGTTCATACCAGACTTTAGGGGACTCCATGAAGGCCACTAATGCCGGATTCGCTTCTAGGGGCAAATCCGGGGCAAACTGATCCAGAGTCTCCTCAACCAGATGAGAAAGTTCATCTTCTGCGCCCCATTCCTGATACATCAGCAGCCCTCCGGGGCGCAGCGTTTGTTTGATCTGACGCAAGCTGAGTTTAGGTGAAGTGGCGTTCAGGCCAAAGGCGGATACAGCACCATCAAAGGTATGCGGTTTTAGGGGGATCTGATGTAAATTTGCCTGAAGCCAACGCATTTGAGAGTGGCTTTTTTGCCCCGCGGAGAGCATTTCAGGAGAGAGATCAAGGGCGGTAAGCGCCTGCCATCCCAGAACCATTAAGTGATGGCTAAGTGCACCCGTGCCCGCGCCCAAATCAAGAAGCTGAAGGGCAGGGCGTTTTACCCCAGCAGGTGAAGTACGAACAGGTACATCAGGTAGATCAAAAGGGTCAAAAAGAGCGCCGCGCTGGTGTGCTTGTAAGCACGCCGTGATCCATTTGGCCAAATTGGATACCAAGGCATCCATCAAAGGCGCAATGTCAGCCTCATAACGCGGCGCAGTGAGCTGATAAAGGACTCGAATACCTTCAGCGGAATCTAGGATAGCCCAAACCACCCCATCAGTTTGATCGCCAACCCCATATTGCGCTCCGCCTTGACTTTGCCTGACATGAATGCGGTCATGGGATTCATCTCCCGATTCATGATCTTCACAAAGTCCTCCGCGGCAGCCTTCAGGATCAGATCAGGTTCACCGGGCGCGTCTCCGGAGCCGCTTTCAAGCGTTCCTTTGTCCACTTTCATCCAGAAATTTTTGCCGGAGAGGTTAAAGGCAAGCAGCGCCTTATCATCCTGCGCCTTGTCTGCACGGAATAGTTCGCCGATCCGGGCAAAAAGATCTTCAGCGTTTGTAAAAGCCATTGTGCCATGCTCCTGAAAGGTTGAATAATATGGTAGAGTATAGCCAAGTTGAGCGCTTCCGCCTATAGGGTCGTGATAGATGTCACTAGGCGGAAAAGGCATTTGATGCGAGGATAGAAAACAAAAAAGAGAGTATACTTATTCCATATTTCCGCAGCTTAAAATCAGTTGAAGCCCGTAGGGGCGCTGAATCAAACGCCCTTTAGAAAAGTTCGTTAAAGTTAGGAGAGATTCTGGACATGGCCCAATCAACGCTTTCTCGCCCTGAATCATGGGAAAAGCCGCATGATACTGAGCATTCAACCCCGACACAGGGGATCAATTGGAAGTTTATGATCGGCGGCTTGATACTGCTGGCAGGCGTGGCCTTCCTGATCATCAGTGGCACCACTTCAGGCGCACGGTATTTCATCACAGTGGATGAGCTTCTTGCAGGGGGATACACGGGTCAAACGGTGCGTATTTCGGGCGCGGTGATCGGCGAAACCATTGAGTATGACGCGGAAAATTTAATCATCGACTTCACCATTGCCCATGTTCCGGATGATGGGGGTGATCTGGCGAAGGCCCTTTACGAGGCTGTTCACAATCCCAATGCGGCACGGCTCAAGGTTCATATTGAAAATCAGGTCAAACCTGATCTGCTCACCAACGAAGCACAGGCGATTCTCACTGGTAAGTTGGGCCCTGACGGTGTGTTTGTAGCCAGCGAACTCCTGCTCAAATGCCCCAGTCGTTACGGCGAAACTGATCCTGCTAAAGCCATCGCAGAACCCGGAAAGTAACTCATCCCAATGATCAAGCCCCACCGGACGCACTTATGGGCGTCCGGTGTTGATTCTGGCGACCATGATTCTGTCAGTTTAATTTACTGAGGATTGCAATGTACGCTGAAATTGGATTTATCGCCCTTTTGATGGCATTCGGTACCGCGATTTATGCCATTGGAGCCGCGCTCTACGGGGTGCGCACCCGCGCTGAACATCTCATTCTAAGCGCTCGCAATGCGGCCTTTGCCAACTTTGCCCTGCTCACTATCTCATTGGTGATGCTTTGGGGCGGGTTGATCTCTGAAAACTATCAGATGACCTACATCTGGAGCGTCTCTGACCCCAACACCCCGATCTTCTTCCGCATCACTGCCTTATGGGGGTCTCAGGCGGGATCGATCCTGTTCTGGTCGTTCCTGATGTCGCTTTTTGCGGTGGGCGCGATCTTCCTCAATTGGCGAGGGCAGCGCCGTCTCATGCCCTATGTGATCGCCTATACCATGGCTGTGGTCACTTTCTTTTTGGGCTTATCGATATTCCTCGAAAATCCCTTTGAACGTTTTTGGATCATGCCCAACAATGATGTCATCCGCAGCGTTTTTATTCCTGCTGGGGGGATCGCGCCATCGGCAGACCGCCTTGCCCAAACGGCCAATGGTTTAAATCCGCTGCTGCGCCATTTTGGCATGATCATCCACCCACCCATGCTTTATCTGGGGTTTGTGGGTTTTGTGATCCCCTTCGCTTTTGCGATGGCCGCACTTGCCTCCGGTGATCTCAGTACCAATTGGATCAAGGCCAGCCGGCGGTGGGCCTTGGTGTCGTGGGTTTTTCTTAGCCTAGGGCTGATCCTCGGTGGGCGCTGGGCCTACGATGTGCTTGGGTGGGGTGGCTATTGGGGC
>JACSRJ010000337.1 GCA_014879835.1 Anaerolinea sp. | reverse complement strand
GCCCTGCTAATTCTGGGCGGGGTGTACTGTGCGCACCGCTGGCGAGAAACCTGCACAAAGCGCGATCTGCTGCTGGTAGGCACTCTGTTTGCCCTCAATGTGGGGGTGAATACGGTTTATGTCTTTCTGCTGCCCCTGATCGCGCTCTACTGTTTTGGCGATCAACTGCGAGGGCGTATCTTCTCACGGGCATTGATCCGCGACCTGATGCTGTTTGCCTTCCCCTGCTTGATGATCTTTGGAGGTATCGCCCTCTACAACTGGGCCCGTTTTGGCAGTCCGCTGACCAGCGGCTATCGTTTTGCCGACGGTGAAGGTTTCATCCACCCCATCGGGATCGGCTTTTTGGCGCTGTTGATCAGCCCGTGGCGGGGGTTGTTTTTTTACAACCCGGTGCTGCTTCTGATCCTGCCCGGTTGGCTGCGGCTGCGCCGCGAACACCCGCGCCTTGCGTGGCTCAGCCTGAGCCTGAGCCTGACCACCGCCCTCAGTTTTGCCAGTTGGTGGAGCTGGCACGGCGGCATCGGCTGGGGGCCGCGCTTTTTGATCCCGGCCCTGCCGCTGCTCAGCCTTACCTTGGCGCCCTTGATTCAAGGCGCACAATCAGAGCGGCGGCTGTGGCTGCCCATTGGGGTGTTGGTTGGGGTATCGGCCCTGATCCAATTTTTGGGTGCCTTTTACAGTTATTTCCCCTACGAGATTTACCTCGCCCGGAACTACTTCGCCGGGGACATTCGCACCCTTGCCAGCGGACTCAAAGATGAGGTGGTGTTTTCACTAGAACTGAGTCCCCTGCGGGGGCACTGGGCCCTGTTTTTGCACGGTTGGGCCCTTGATCCAGCCTTCGCCCGCAGCGCCGATCTGCTCCATGCGGGGATGGCGCTGGCGCTGGTTGCATTGGGGGGCGGGATCGCCCTGTGGCGGGGAAAGTTAAGTCGGTTTACCGGGGTGATCCCGGTGGCTGCTGTGGCCCTCTGTGTTTATGGGGTGGTGGCCCGTCAGACCCCCAGTGCGGCCCTGCCCGCCGCGCTGGAGGCGGCCCTTGATCCACCGGGGGTGACTCTGGTCACCTCCACCCTCTTTGAAGATTCTCTGCTGGACGTCAAAAACGGCTCCCGGATCATCACCATGAATGCGCCCACCCGCCCCGATGATCCTGACGCGGTGCGGCTTAACGCCTATGCTCGTGCGCAAACGGATCGGTTGTGGTTGGTGAACTGGTTTGGGGCAGGTGATCCCCAGAACTGGCAGGAACGGGCTTTATGGGAAGACGCCTATTTTGTGACTGAGCGTTTCGCGGCGGGACATCGGGCCTTGCTTTTTGCATTCTCCCCGACAGCACCCACAATGCACCCTGTAGGAGGCACCTTTGGCCCCGATCAAGCGCTGGCGCTAGCTCGTTACGGGACTCAGCCTGCACCTGATGGAATCTATGTGATTTTGGAGTGGACAGCCCGACAGCCGATTCACACGGATTACAGTTGGTTTGTGCATTTGCTTGATCCAGTCGGTGAGATCAACGCCCAACAGGATCGTTCCCCAGTGGGCGGTTATGCTCCCACGTCTGGCTGGCAGGTGGGGCAAACCATCACAGATCGACTCTTTTTCCCCCTTGCATCGGGCACTGATACCAGTGGTTGGCGTCTGCGGGTGGGCTTTCCCAACCCAGCGGGTGGGCTTTGGCCTGCATGGGATTCTCACGATCAGTCCATCCCAGAAGGTTTCATACTATTGGACGTGGCAAATTAAAACGATCTCAGGCAGAATGTGCATCATGGATACACATGATCTGAGCTGGCGAAGTCTCAACCTTGAACACACCCGCAGTCTTGGCGTATGCCTTGGAGAGGCCCTACAGGGCGGGGAGTTGATCTGCCTCTCCGGCGATCTGGGTGCGGGCAAGACCGCCCTTGCTTATGGCATTGGGCAGGGATGGGGGGCCCTTGAGGCGGTTCACAGCCCGACTTTCGTGTTTGTCCATGAACACCGCCGGGCAGCGGACGGAATGCGCCTTTACCATCTGGACTGCTACCGCCTTACCAGTCCCGAAGATGCCTACAGCATCGGCTTAGAGGAGATGCTCGCTGGGGATGATCCCCTTTTGCTTGAATGGGCGGAGCGGATCACCCCGCTGCTGCCCGAAGATGCCCTGTGGATCCGCCTTGAAGCTGATCCCACCGACGAGGGCGCACGCTTGATTCAGTTTCGGGCGAAGGGCGGCCCGGCCCTGCGGCTCTTGAAGATCGTTCAGGGGTGGATCAATGCTGCCCATTCAATAACGAGGAAAACCGATGCTGCTGGCGATTGATTCCGCTACCCGGTTGCTCAGTTTAGCCCTTTTCAACGGCGACCAGATCACGGCAGAAAGTACATGGCACAGCGCCAATCAACACTCGGTAGAGATCATGCCCGCCGTGTCCCAGATGCTCCGCACAGCCGGGCTGGAGCCGAACCAGCTTAAGGCCATTGGGGTGGCACAAGGTCCCGGCTCCTTTAATGGGCTGCGCATTGGTATCAGTACAGCCAAGGGCTTAGCCATGTCCTTGTCCATTCCCTTGATCGGCATCCCCACGCTGGACATTGTGGCTGGGGCCCACCCTCCGCTGGAAGGGGGAACGCTAATTGCGACTGCGGGGGTAGGGCGGGGACGGGTGTGCGCGGCCAACTATCGCTGGATGGGAGACTCATGGCAGGCGGTGAGTGATCCGCGCATTGAAGATTGGGCGGCAGTAGCAGCACGGGCGCTGGCCGAACCGGGCGCAGTGGTGAGCGGCGAAATTGATTCAGCCGGGCGCGATCTGCTTCAGGCACAGGGGATCACCCTAGCCGCCCCGATCTGGTCTTTGCGCCGGGCGGGGGTGCTGGCAGCATTGGCATGGCAGCGTCTGGGCGCTGGTGATCCCGGTGATCCAGCGTTGGTGCTGCCCATCTACCTTCATCAACCGGGCGTTCCGCATCCCTGAGAGCAGGAGTGAAGGTATGTACTTACTGCGGATGATGCGGGTTGAGGATGTGCCTCAGGTCGTCAGCATTGATCAACTTTCATTTGGGATGCCGTGGTCGGCCCGCTCCTATCATTTTGAGATTTCCGATAATCCCAATGCGCACATGTTCACCCTCACCCACACGGATGCCCTTGATCCCCTGTTGAACGGGGTTGATCAGGTGTTGGGTTATGGGGGTATGTGGTTGATCGAAGGCGAAGCGCACATCAGCACCATCGCGGTTCACCCCGATTATCGCGGGCGTGGTTTGGGCGAAGTGATTCTGGTGGGGATGATCGGCCGGGCACTAGAGCGTCAAGCCGATTACGCGGTACTGGAAGTCCGGGTTTCTAACACCGCCGCCCTGAACTTGTACCAAAAATATGAGTTCACCACAGTGGGCAGACGCAAAAACTACTACCGTGATACCCACGAAGACGCCTTTCTAATGCACCTTGCCCCTCTTGATCAGGCGTATCAATCCCGCTTTCAGGCACGGCTTACAGCGCTGCGCACCCGCCTGAGCTTCATTGATGCGGTCTTTTGAGGGGCGCGGGCTGAAGGCCACAAGGGTGGGTATAATCTCTTTGGTGGACTTTTTCCTGATCTGCTCACGTGTGGAGCCTAATACAAGCACATCCTTATGCGTTACAATTTATCACAATGGCACACCGCCTATCCCCGCTTTACGGTGCGCGACTTTTACTCGTTTGAAGCGCACGTCAAAAATGCCCGCGCTCGTCGAGGGCTGGAAATGCTCCCAGAGTGGTACCACTTTCCGGTTTTTTATTTCTCAAATGCCCGTGCTATCTACTATCACCGCGACCTGATTCCCATCCCCAAAGCCTCTGCTGAGGTTGATTTTGAACTGGAGATCGCCGCCCTGATTGGCGTTCCGGGGATCGACATCCCGGTTGAGGAGGCGGAGAAGTATATCGCTGGGTACACCATCATGAATGATTGGTCTGCCCGTGATCTTCAGCGGGGAGAGATGAAGATCGGTCTAGGCCCTGCCAAGGGTAAGGATTTTGCGACTTCATTGGGGCCGTACCTTGTCACCCCTGACGAACTGGCGGATCGACGCAGCGGCAAAGGTTACGATCTCCAGATGATCGCCCGCCGAAATGGGCAGGAGATCAGCCGAGGCAACTGGAAGGACATTCACTTCAGTTTTGGGGAGATGATCGCCCGCGCCAGCCAAGATTGTATGCTCTACCCCGGCGATGTGATCGGCTCAGGGACGGTGGGTACAGGCTGCATCCTCGAATTGGGCCCAGAGCATGTGGGCGGTTGGCTGAGTTCCGGAGACCAGATTGAGCTTGAGGTTGAACTTCTAGGGGTACTTGCCAACACCCTCAGCGAAAGGATTACTGGGGTCAAATAAAGCCCCTTCAAAGCGGGCTTTGGGCATTGTCTTCTAGCACATTTGGTCATACCATAGGGAAATCGAATGGCGCTGCCTCAAAAGGCAGTTCATAGAGGTGATAAAGGTATGGCAAAAAAAGCAGATGGTCGTGAAATCGTCGCTTCCAACCGGAAGGCGAGTCACGAGTATTTTTTAGAGGAGAAGTATGAGGCGGGCTTGGTCTTGACCGGCTCTGAGATCAAGTCGATCCGCGCTCATCGGGTCAATCTGGGGGAAGGTTGGGTGGAGGAACAAAGCGGGGAACTGTGGCTCATGGATGTTCACATCAATGAGTACAAAGAAGCCTCACGCTTTGGGCACAAACCCACCCGTCCCCGTAAGCTCCTGCTCCATCGTAAGGAGATCAACCGCATCATTGGACGCATTCAGGAACGTGGCTTCACCATCGTGCCTACGGTGATGTATCTGGTCAAAGGGCGGGCAAAGGTCGAGATCGCTATCGCCAAGGGTAAAAAGCAGTACGACAAACGCGCCGCCACCGAAGAGCGTGAGACCAACCGGAACATCCGCCGTGCCATCAAGAGTGGCGAGTGGGAGTGAGAGGGGAAACATCATGAGCGATCCGAATCGACACGATCACGATGATCTCGATGAATTGGGGGGGGTGAGCCACAGCACCGGCGGACTCGGTGAGATGACCGACGATGACGATGAAACGGTCATTGAAGCCTACTGTGTGCGCTGCAAAGAGACCGTTGAGATGGAAGACCCCACCCCCGTCTGGACGGCACGGGGCGCACCCGGCACGCGGGGAACCTGCCCCTACTGCGCTTCAACGGTCTTTCGGATGGGCATGACCGACGCCCACCGGGCCTTGGTGCGTCCCCATGCGGTGAAGGTCGAGTCTGCGACCAAGATCGCCACCTCAGGGCGCAAACGTGCCCAAGCCGCTGCTTATCTGGCTTTTTGCGCGGCTGATGCGGAATTTGCCCGCAAGCTGGCGGCTGATCTCCAGAATGCAGGGGTTCCGGTGTATGTGCGTGAGGATATAGGCGCGTCAGTGGAGATTCACTGGGCGGGTGGGGTGCATCCAGCCCTAAAGGATTCGCCGCGGATGGTGCTGGTGCTCTCCCCCGAATCGCTCAACGACGAGAGTGTCACTGAGGCGTGGAAGTTTTTCCGGGCGCACAAAAAAAGCATCGTGATCGCCTCGGTGGGATCAGTGGCTGTGCCTGATGATCTACGTCGCTGTCCGCGCTTCAGTTTTGATGGGGATGAGCGCAGCCGCCAACGCGCCTTCCGCGATCTGTCCGCCGCCATGGGGGATTAGGGATGCGGCCCATCAGGGCTTCACAAAGCTCTGGGTGTACTCCCAGACGGTTCCCCAGTACTGGGTGGGCACAAAACCTGCATCTGAACACAATTGAAGAACCGTCTTATTCCGTTGATAGTGGGGGTCTCGCATCGTTTCCGTGATCGAAAACGTCCCCCCCGGCTTTAACACCCGAAAGATGTTTCGGATCGCGGCTTCACGATCAGGCACTTCCCCTAAAACTGCCACCATCCAAGCGCGGTCAAAACTTGCCTCTGGCAGACTCTGATCCCGCGAAATGTCGGCCACCTTGGCCTCGATGTTGGGGATATTGGCTTTGGCTGCCCGTGCTTTGAGTCGTTCGAGCATGTGCGGCTGTACGTCGAGGGCCACCACTATCCCTGAAGAACCTGTACGCAGGGCCGCAGGACGGCTGATCCGCCCCGGGCCTGCACCCACGTCCAGCAGGCGTTCTCCGGGTTGAATCCCGATCCGATCCAGCGTATTACGGGTGCTTCCCATAAAATCAGCGTTAGGGGCATCAACAAGGTTGGCGAGATAGGCAGGGCAAGGGAGCTTATAACGGCGGCTGAGGAAGCGCCAGCCCACCGACACTCCAGCTACCCCAATCAGGGCAATTCCAAACAGACGCACGGCGAGGATCATGATATCGTCCTTGTGGATTCACAGGCATACCTCTCTGTGTACGCTGTTGGGGGCGTCAGGGTTGCGGTGGGAAACCCAAGGGCGCTAGGTCTATGGCGTTGCCCTCATCCCCCCTGCCCCCCCTGACGATAAATACGGGGTGAACGGGATCAACTGTGTAAGTCCTAATCGCTATAAACAAGCCCTTGCCCGCTTTGCCCTGTTTTTCATTGCCTTACTTGCCTTGATGGTTTGACCAGATCAGGATTTAACAATGCAAACTCACGAAAAAACGCCGGGTTTTTGAATTTGAAGTATTTCCCGTTAAAACTACCAATGCGAGTTGCCAGCAGGGAGTGGGCTACCAATATCAACAACCAAACAGCAACGACAATAACAATCCAATGGGCTAAGGCATCTTCATTATTTGTCTGTGCTAAATAAAGCCAGAGAAGTACCCCCATAATGCCCGTACCGTAGCATCCTAACGATATTCGATGCCGCAATTGCAACCGTTTTAGAATCTTATCTCGACAAGTACCGCAGATAGATACATCAAAAGTATATTTTCTATGATTAATAATACTAATACCAAAAAACATCCCTAAGAGGGTAAGTGCGCTAATATTGGTGAAGGATGTGGTTATAGTCCAAGGATTCGTTCCGGGTTCAATGCCACAGTTTGCACAAATGCTAGGGAGTCTAAAGAATTCCATGCGTGTCACCTATTTCTTTATGCCGCTAAACAGCCCCAACAAGTACCAAATGTGCGCTCGTGTTCTTCACTTTCTTCCTTCTAGCGACTCTCGGATATGAGCTACTTTCACGAACAGGAATTGTCTCCGAAAGCCAACATAGCCCAGTTATTGTAGCTTAACTCGGTCGAATGTCACTATAGCAGTAGTTTGTTACTTCTGGAAGCCATTGAGGTTCTGGTACAGACAGATCCCGATAGAGCGTCATCTAGAAATCTACAGCGTTATCCTTAAAGAGTGGTTTGCTGCCCTCATCCCCCTCTGCGAGAGACTCTTGATCCCCCTTGAATCAGGGTAGTACGACCCTCAGCCAAGACTCCGGTACACCTCTGACACCACCTGTGCGGTGCGGGCCCATGTGAATTGACCAGCACGGACAAGC
>JACSRJ010000241.1 GCA_014879835.1 Anaerolinea sp. | reverse complement strand
GTCCCCACTTAGACCGATTGATAGCTCGTCGTAGCGCCAAATCGGATCATCAAAATGAGGACGATGTTGTCGGATTCTTTGGGGGTTAACGTTAGAGGACACGACAAAGCCCCCTCAAAAACCTCGTTTTCCCCTTTCTCCAGAGGAGAAGGGGGAAAGGGGGATGAGGGCAAATGGGTAACTCCTAAACATATTGGCTGAGGCTGCCTGATGTTCAAAGTCTAACGAAGGGTGTATCCTATTCCCATCTCATTGAACCAAAACAAGAATCATGTTTCCATCCACCGAAAAGGATCGAATATGCCTAAACACATTGCCTTTCTACGAGCGATCAACGTCGGTGGGCATGTGGTCAAAATGGAGGCGCTGCGACGCTTGTTTGAGGGCTTAGCCTTCACTCAGGTAGAGACTTTTATCGCCAGTGGTAACGTGATTTTTGATTCATCTTCGGAGGATATTCCGGCGCTCCAGCAGACCATCGAGAGAGCGCTTCAGGCTGCCTTGGGTTACGAGGTTGCCACTTTTCTCAGGTCCCCGCTGTCCCTTCAGAAGATCGTTTCTTATCGTCCTTTCCCCAATCTTGATACCACCAATGGCGCCTTGTACGTCGCCTTTGTGGCCAACCCTCCAAGCCACGAGGCAGTGAACAAGCTGTCCACCTACACCAACGAGATCGATCAATTTCAGGTTAAAGGCTGTGAAATCTACTGGGGCTGCCAAAAAAAGATGAGTGAGTCCAAGTTTTCGGGCGCGGTGCTTGAGCGGGTACTCGGAATGCCGGCGACTATCCGCAGCATCAGCACGATTCAGAAATTGGCGGCAAAATACGCCTAAAAGGAAAGGACAAACCTCCCCTCCCCAATTCGGGTTCGGTTGAATAGACCTGTGTTATGTGGCACTAGGTTTGACAATCGCCTGACCTTGCGCCACAATGATCCCCATCTGGTGAGTTTCTATGTGGGGCTTGGAGTGGTCTTTAAGCCTTCACCTTAACCCACAAAACAAGGGTATTTTACTTATGAACAGTGATGTACTAGACCTGATCAAAGATGCTGAACACCGCATGAAAAGCGCGATCCATGCCCTAGAAGAAGACCTTAATGGGATTCGTACTGGAAGGGCACACCCCGGTTTGGTGGATAAACTGCTAGTGGATTATTACGGAACGCCCACCCCGCTCCTTCAACTGGCTCAGATCACCATCCCGGAGGCACTGCTGATCACCATCAAACCCTATGACAAGGGATCGCTCAAAAACATTGAAAAGGCGATTCTGACTTCCGATCTGGGGCTAAACCCATCCAATGATGGCACCTTGATCCGGTTGGCGCTGCCGCCGCTAACTCAGGAACGTCGCAAGGACCTTGTGAAGATGATGCACCACCGTCTTGAAGAGGCCCGAATCGCACTACGCAATGTGCGCCGCGGGGTTATTGATGACTTACGCAGCTTTGAGAAAGAGAAACTGATCTCAGAGGACGAAGACCGGGAAGGACAAGAACAAGCGCAAAAACTCACGGATAAGTATATTGGTGAGGTTGAAGCCATCGGCAAACGCAAAGAACATGAGATCATGGCGGTCTGATCGTCAGGGAAAGCGTCCAAATTTTTAAGGGGATGATGTGATGTCAGATTTGCCGCAGCCAGAGCGTATACCTTATCATCTGGCCATCATTATGGATGGCAATGGACGTTGGGCAAAAGCGCGTGGGCTGCCCCGTCAGGCAGGGCACCGTGCAGGTGTGGATAACTTGCGCCGGGTGCTGCGTGCTTGCAGTGAATTTGGCATCCGCATCCTGACTATTTATGCCTTTTCTACCGAAAACTGGGGGCGCCCAGAGGCGGAAGTAAAAGGGCTGCTGAACATCCTCGAAACGGTTATTGACCGTGAGTTGGATAACCTTCATGCCAACGGCGTTCAACTTCGGCATCTGGGCGAGATCAGCGCCCTTTCGCCGGGGTTACAGGTGAAGGTTAGAAGGGCCGTTGAACGCACCCGCAACAATGATCGGCTCACCTTAAACGTGGCCTTTAATTATGGCGGGCGCGATGAAATTATCCGAGCGATTCAACGCATTGTGTCTGATGGAATCCCCCCCGAACAGATCGACGAAACCTTGCTCAACTTCTACCTTGACACCGCAGGACTGCCCGATTGTGACTTGATTGTGCGCACGGGGGGCGAAATGCGCATCAGCAACTTTCTGGTATGGCAAAGTGTGTATGCGGAATATTATGCCACCCCGAAATTTTTCCCCGACTTTGACCGG
This sequence comes from Anaerolinea sp., assembly GCA_014879835.1. Taxonomy (GTDB): domain Bacteria; phylum Chloroflexota; class Anaerolineae; order Aggregatilineales; family UBA2796; genus UBA2796. Next base: position 28,166 of record JACSRJ010000241.1, on the reverse strand, counting down.
GAGGAGCTTTATCAGGCCCTTCTTCACTACAACAACCGTGAGCGTCGTTTTGGATTGGTGCTGAAGCCTTAAACCAGCATATGGTTCGTACTCGAGTCCTGAGCGCGCTTTGGTTTATCCCCCTTGCCGTCATCACGATCTGGATTGGGGGATGGTTTCTAACTGGGGTTGTGATGATCGCCTTCACCCTTGCGATCATCGAGTACGACAGCGCGCTTCGGCAGGGGGGGTTTCGCCCTTTTCAGGGTCTGCTTATTCCCCTCCCCGCGCTCATCATAACAGCCCAAGCCTTGAATATCCTAAATCAAGTTCAAGGGATCGGGCTAGCCGCGGTACTGATGATAGCAGCCGTGTGGATGATCAACGCCTATGAACACGGCAGCGCTCAAGCCCTGATCAACTTCGGGCTAACCCTCTTGGGGGCGTTTTATATTGGCTGGTTAGGGGCGCATTTTGTTGCGCTTAGAATGCTTCCTGATGGGCGTTACTGGCTGTTGATTGGGGTCATGGCGACGGGACTAGGCGACGCTGGCGCTTTTTTTAGCGGGCGCATTTGGGGGCGGCACAAGATGATCCCCCATGTGTCGCCGGGAAAAACGTGGGAAGGGTACGCTGGCGGTGTGATCACGGCCGGATTGACGGGAATTATCCTTGCGGCTGTTAGCCCTTCACTGGCAGCCCTTGATCCTACCGGTGGAACGTCCCTGAGCGTAAGTGCCTTTGATGGTTTGATCATTGGCTTGGTTGCGGGAGTGTTCAGCCCTCTAGGGGATCTGTCTATGTCGGTTATCAAACGACAGGTTGGGGTTAAGAACTTCAGCAACCTGATCGCTGGGCACGGGGGTATCTTAGATCGGCTGGACTCGCTTCTTTTTGGGGTTCCTCTTGCTTATTATGCGGTTTTGGTGCTGTTAGGGCGCTGATCCCACTTTCCTCCTTTCTCCTTCTCTCTAAATCTCAAAGAATGTGCTTTGATACCCCCTATGAACGCGATCTCTTGGGCATGATTTGGGCGTAGTGGGGCTTCGGGGTACAATAAAGGGCAATCAGAACAATCGCTCTAATTTAGGAAATGAACCCTATGTCTGACTGGAATGCCACGCGGGATACGATCCGCGACTTTTTGCTCACCAAACTCATCCGCAACCCACGCCTCAAATTGGGGGATACCGATCCGCTCATCACCGGCGGCTTGATCGACTCCTTTTCACTGGTTGAAGTGCAGTTGTTCATTGAAGAGAAGTACGGCTTTCGCCCCGCCGATATTGACATGACTGTGGAAACGATGGATACCCTCAAACAGATGGTGGATTATGTTGAAGCCAACCGTCCCCAGTGACCGTTTGCTCACCCTCGAAACCCGTGAACAGGCTGCGACTCTTTTGGATCGGGCTGCGCTCCATTATGCCCAACGCCCTGATGCCGACGCCCTGATCTTCATCCCTTTTGGCAAAGATGAGGGTGAACGGATCAGCTACCGGGCATTCTTTGACGGTGCTGGGCGTTATGCCGATGCACTGCGCGGGGTCGGAGTGGCAGAGCGCGATCTGGTGATCTTGGTGATGGAACACAGTGAAGCACTGCTCTATGCCTTTTGGGGTGCGTTGATGATGGGTGCGATCCCGTCAATTTTCCCTTTCCTCTCCGATAAACTCGACGCGACTCTATACTTTGAGCGGGTCAAGGCGCTGGTCACCCACAGCGGTGCTAAAGCGCTCATTGTCTCACCCCCCTTTTTAGAGTCGCTCTCCGGACTGTTGAAGGACTCCGGGGTGCGGGTGATCAGCGAAGCCAATTTACAGCCCGGCAGCGGTAAGGCGCACTTTCAGACCACCATCAACGGTGAGGATATTGCCTTCTTGCAGCATTCTTCGGGTACCACAGGCTTACAAAAAGGGGTGGCGCTTTCTCATCGAGCAGTGCTGAATCAGGTCGCGGCTTATGCCGATGCGCTTCAAATGCGCCCTGATGATGTGATCGCCTCATGGCTGCCGCTCTACCACGATATGGGTTTGATCGCAGGTTTCGTAATACCCCTTGTGCAGGGGATCCCGTTGGTGTTGATGTCGCCTTTCCATTGGGTGCGCGAACCCCGGGTGCTGCTGCGTGCGCTCACCCACTACCGGGGAACCCTGTGCTGGCTGCCCAACTTTGCCTACAACTTCATGGCCACACGCATCCGCGACAACGCCCTTGAAGGAGTCAATCTGGGCACGGTGCGCGCTTTTGTGAACTGCTCCGAACCCATGCGCGCAGAGAGTCACCGTCAGTTTGAAACGCGTTACACTCCCTATGGGCTGCGTTCGGGGGCACTCACGACTTGTTACGCGATGGCCGAGAATACCTTCGCGGTCACGCAGGGTGGGATCGCAGCGCCGCCAACGGTTGATGTGATCAGCCGTCCGGGGCTGATGGATCAACATGTGGCTCGTCCGGCCCAAAACGGTGAGCCGACCATGGAAATGCTCTCATGTGGCACCCCCATCCCTAACTGCCGGGTGCAGATTGTGGATTCGGAAAAACGTCCTCTCAACGAACGCCAAATCGGTGAGGTGGCAGTCAAAAGTGACAGCATGTTGAGCAGTTACTATCACCGTCCTGATCTGACTGAGCAGGCGCTTTTTGAAGGCTGGTACCTGACGGGCGATTATGGTTATCTTGCCGAGGGTGAACTGTACATTACCGGGCGCAAGAAGGACATCATTATTGTAGGCGGCAAAAACATCTATCCTCAAGACCTTGAGAGCATCGCTGATGGTGTGCCCGGAGTCAAAGCGGGCCGTGCGGTTGCTTTTGGGGTGATGGATGATCGGTTGGGTACCGAATCGGTGGTGATGGTGGTGGAAGCTGAAACTCAGGACGAAGACGAACGCTTCGAGATCGCCCGTCAAATACGGATGCGGGTGGCCAAGGAGACCGAAGTCTCGTTGAGTGATGTGCGCGTGGTTGACCTCAAGTGGCTGCACAAAACCAGCAGCGGCAAAATCGCCAGAGGTGCCAACCGTGATAAATACCTGATCGAAAAAGCGCAAGAGCAGCAGCGCTGAATCACTGCCCTTTGGGGCGTTCAGCAGGAGGAAATTGAGATGCCTCGCCCTCGCCTGACCCTGATTGATGGACATGCACTCGCATATCGCCAGTATTTTGCGATGCAGACGGGACGCTTTACCACCTCCAAAGGGGAACCTACGGGGGCGATCTATGGCTTTGCCCGGACTCTAATCGATCTACTGAGTGCGGAGTCTCCCACCGAGTACCTCGCGGTAGTTTTTGATCAGGGGATGAGCGGCCGCGAGGTCGAACTGCCTGCCTACAAAAGCACTCGCGCTCGGATGGATGACTCGTTGGTTCAGCAAATGGAGCGCATCCGCCAACTGGTGAATGCCTTCAACATCCCCATCCTAGAACTGGCGAACTACGAAGCAGACGACGTGATCGGTTCCCTGATCACGCCCGCCCTCGAAGCTGGCGTCGAAGTCTACATCATCACGGGGGATCGAGACCTACTGCAACTGGTGCAGGAACACGTGATTGTGGAACTGCCCGACCGAACCGGGGGCGGGACGGTGCTGTTTGACAATACTGAATCCGTGGTTGCCAAGATGGGTGTGCGTCCCGATCAGGTTCCTGATCTCAAAGGATTGGCGGGTGACAGTTCCGACGCCATTCCCGGAGTGAAAGGGGTGGGGGATGGGACCGCAGTGCCTTTGCTCAACCAGTACGGCTCGATTGAGAGCATTTACGAGCATCTGGGGGAAATCCCCAATAAAACCCGCCCCAAGCTGGAAACGGGCCGGGAAAGCGCCTTTTTGAGCAAAAAAATGGCCACAATCATGCGCGATCTGCCTGTGAAACTCGATCTTGCGGCCTGTGCTGCTCATGATTTTGACCCGGCACTGGTGGACACGCTTTTTGCCGAACTGGAGTTTAAATCCCTTCGGGCGCGTCTGGGCAAGATCAAACGTTTTGAACCCACCTCCGCTGAGACCCCCACATCGGTTACCAGTGAGCCGCTCACCCCGGCGGCGGCAGTGATCAAGACCGTGATCGTAGACAGCCCTGAAAAACTCGAAGCGCTGGTAAAGGCGCTCAATGCAGCAACCATCATTGCTTTTGACACTGAGACCACCGGGGTAGATCAGAGCAGCGCTGATCTGGTGGGAATCTCCCTTTCAGTGGATGGGGAGACGGGTTACTACCTTCCGGTGGGGCATACACCGCCGGATGCGGGCACCCTGCTGGAAGGCGAGCCGCCCCGCCAACTACCCCTTGGACAAGTGATCGAGGCTATTCGCCCCGCCCTTACCAACCCAAACATTGGCAAAGCCTGCCACAACGCTGCTTTTGATGTGATCATGATGCGCCGTGCCGGGATCGAGATCACGCCGATCAGCGATGATACCATGATTGGGGCGTGGCTCACTCAGGTTGAGGGTGAGAGTAAGGGTTTAAAAGTACAGGCGCGGCTCCGATTCAGGATCGAAATGACTGAGATCGAGGAACTGTTGGGCAAAGGCAAAAAGCAGATCACCATGAATCAGGTGCCTGTAGAACAAGCCGCACCCTATGCCGCCGCGGACGCCGCGATCACCTACCGATTGGTTGAGGAAGTCCACAAAGAGCTTGAAACTGCCGGACTGCGCCGCCTGTACGATGAGCTTGAAATGCCCCTTGTGCCTATCATTGCCCAGATGAACATGACTGGGGCCCTGCTTGACTCCGCTTACTTGAGGAGTTTAAGCGGCGAGTTTGCAGCGCGCCTTGATCAGATCAAACTCAAGATTTACGAGAGTGTGGGCCGCGAGTTCAACATTGGCAGCCCCAAACAACTCAACGAAATCTTTTTTGAGCAGTTGAAGTTGCCAACAGGAGGGCTGCACAAGTCCTCACATGGGTGGTCAGTTGATGCGGAGGCACTCGAAATCTTGAGTGAACATCATACGGCCCCTCGCCTGATCCTTGATTGGCGGGCCCTTGAAAAACTCAAGAATACTTACGTGGACGCCCTGCCCAAGCAGGTGGACAGTGTTGGGCGTATCCACACCAGCTACAACCAAACGGGGACCAGTACCGGACGGATCAGCAGCGACTCCCCGAATCTGCAAAATATCCCGATCCGCACCGATGAGGGGCGGCGGGTAAGGCGGGCTTTTATCGCCCCACCGGGGTACTACCTGCTGAGCGTCGATTACAGTCAGGTGGAACTGCGCATCCTCGCCCACTATAGCAAGGATACGGCTCTGATCGACGCTTTCCTGCATGATCAGGATATTCACAAGGCTACCGCAGCGCTGGTTTATGGGGTGCCCCTTGAACAAGTCACTAAGGAGCAGCGCTACTTTGCCAAACGGGTCAATTTTGGGCTGATGTACGGCATGAGCGCCTTCCGTCTGGCCCGTGAGAGTGAGATGAGCCGCACCGAAGCGCAGGCCTTTGTGGATCGGTACTTTGAACGCCTGCCGGGAGTGGATGCCTACCTAAAGCGATCTAAAGAATTGGCCCGGACTCAAGGATACCTTGAGACCCTCTTTGGGCGGCGGCGCGATTTTAAGGCGCTGCAAAACAAGACTCTTTCCAGCACAGACCGCGGACGAATCGAGCGGGAGGCGATCAACATGCCCATTCAGGGTACGGCGGCAGACATCATCAAAGTAGCCATGATCCGTCTCTCAAAACGCCTACCGGTTGATCTACCCGGCACCCGGATGATCTTGCAGGTGCATGATGAGTTGGTTTTTGAGGTCCCTGAAGATCAGGTCAAGCCAGCGGCGGCGCTGGTGCGTGAGGTGATGGAAGGCGCTTACCAACTCGATGCGCCCCTTCGGGCTGATGCTAACTGGGGGCAAAACTGGGCGGAGATGCAGCCTGTGTAGGCAATATTGGCTGTATAAAGACGTTTGATAATGTCGCCCACCGGCTCTCGTTCCTCGGCCCCCTCTCCGGCCAAGTGGGGGCAAACAAGTTCAACTGCATACCCCCAAAATGGCACACCACTACGCGGTACTTAGAGCGCAGAACTGTTTTTTGGGGTATGATTGCCCCTCAATTATGACCTCCTTAGGACTATTTTGCGCCTGAATATGCTTACGGATGCAACGCGAGTACTGCTGAGTCGCATCAATCTGTTTGAAGGGCTTCCCCCCGAAGCTCTTGACAGTTTATGGGCAGGCTCTAAGGTGCGCCAGATCAATCAGGGCGGTTTTGTGTTTCAACAAGGCGAAGCGGCTCAGTGTGTGTACATCCTGCTTTCAGGGCGGGTTCGGCTGGTGCAGCACTCCGCCTATGGTAAGGATGTGACCCTTGCCACTTTTGTGGAAGGTGATCTGATCGGTCTAGTAGCTGCCCTTAGCGAAGAAATTTATCCCGCCAGCGCCGAAGTTCTAAGCGACTCAGAGATCCTCATCACCCCTCATGAACTGATGTGGGCGCTCATGCGTCAATACTCGGAACTCCCCCTGCGGGCCCTCATGATCATCGCTTCACGGCTGCACGAAGCCCATGAGCGCATCAGAGAATTGAGCGTTGAGCGCGTTCAGCAGCGTATCGCCCGGGCAATCGTGCGTTTGGCGCAAAAGACCGGGGTCAAACAGCCTGACGGCAGCCTCAAGCTGGATATTCGCCTGAGCCGTCAGGACCTTGCCCAGATGACCGGAACCACGCTCGAAACTGTAAGTCGAACCCTCACCGCATGGGAGAAATCCGAAATGGTTGAGGCCGGGCGCGAATCGTTGATCATCCTCAACCCCCACCACCTGATGTTGATCGCTGAAGACCTCATCGAACCATGAGCAGCTTCCCGCTCTTTGATCTTTATCAAAGAAAGTTCCTGCCTCACAGGGCATAATGCGGAATATAATCCGGCCCCCAGTGCGCCTATGGAACAACGCATAAGGGGCGGCTGTATCCCTTGAGGAGACCTAAAACCCGATGACCACCCCATCCACTCCCCCAAAAACCGCGCCCCCGCGCCGGATCAACCGCATGGGGGTCTATCTGATCCTTGCCGGGTTGGTCGGCTGTATTGTTGGGCTGGGCAGTTATACCTTTCTGTATGCAAAAGGCTATTCGTATCTGACCGATGATCCTGCTGCCTGTGCAAACTGCCACGTAATGCGCGATGTATATACGGCTTGGAGCCGGGGCAGCCATCGTGCAGTTGCGGTCTGCAATGACTGCCATACACCCCACAACAATATGGTCGCCAAGTATGCGGTGAAGGCACTCAATGGCTTTAACCACAGTGTCGCTTTCACCCTTGAAAACTTTCACGAACCGATTCGGATCACCCAATTGAACCGTGATGTGGCCCTTGCCAACTGCTCTCACTGTCATGCCGATGTCACTTCCGCTATTGATCATGGCGGTTATGAGGACAAAGACGCACTGGACTGCTTGCAGTGCCACAGCCGGGTAGGACATGATGAATAAACTTGCTCACTTTGCAACCTGCTTTGAGCTTATGAGAAAGGAACCTTGTGCATGACTGAGACCAATCGCCCTAAACGCCGCTTTTCTGTGGTGGCGCTGGCGGGTGCCTTTATCCTTGGGGGCGCGATCATGTTCGCGCTGGCAGCGCTGCTGGTGAGCATCACCGAGCGCCAGACCGAAGCGCGAGTCTTCCCCGCTCAGGTTGATCCCATCCCAGAAGGGGAACTTGATCCTGCGGTCTGGGGCGTGAACTTCCCCCGTGAGTATGATTCGTTCAAAAAGACCGAACTGACCGAGATCAGCACCCCCTTTGGGGGCAATGTCTTTGTGAACAAACTTGAGAAGTACCCAGTGCTCAAAAGACTGTGGGCAGGTTACGCCTTCAGTGTGGACTTCAATGAAGAACGCGGGCACTATTACGCCCTGATCGATCAAAAAGAGACCAAACGTCAAGAAGCGGTCAAACAGCCCGGCGCGTGCGCCAACTGCCACGCAGCGGAAGCCCCCAAACTGATTGCCGAAATGGGTTGGGAAACCTTCAACAGCACCCCCTATAAGGAGCTTCAGGACAAGCTTCATATGGGCAGCACCTGCAACGACTGCCACGACAGCCAGACCATGGCGCTGCGCATCTCTCGTCCCGCATTTATCAATGCCATGACTGAGCGGGGAGTAGACCTGAGCAAGGCCACCCGTCAGGAAATGCGTACTTACGTGTGCGCCCAGTGTCACGTGGAATACTACTTTGCCGGGGACAAAAAGCTGCTCACCTTCCCGTGGGCCGATGGCATGACCATCGACGACATTGATGCCTACTATACCCGGATCGGGTTCAAGGACTGGGCCCATAAAGAAGCCGAGTCCCCCATGATCAAGATTCAGCATCCTGAATTTGAGATGTTCACCACCAGCCTACATTACAAGTCTGGGGTGTCGTGCGCGGACTGCCACATGCCTTATGTGCGCGAAGGCGCGGTGAAGATTTCCGATCACTGGGTGCGCAGCCCTCTGGATAACCTCAACAACGCCTGCCAGACCTGCCATAAGCAGGACGAGGAAAAGTTGAAGGATCGGGTTCTGACCATCCAGAACAAAACCGCAGAACTACTGCGCTTGACCGAAGCAGCACTCACCGATGCCATCGACGCCATTGTGGCTGCGAAGGCTGCTGGAGCCACTGAGGAGCAGTTAGCTGATGCGCGCTACCTGCACCGCCGTGCCCAGTTGCGCTGGGACTTTGTCTTCAGCGAAAACAGCACTGGGTTCCACAGCCCACAAGAAGCAGCCCGCATTCTGGGGAACGCCATCGATCTGGCGCGGCAGGCCCAGCTCGGAGCGATCAAAGTGACCCCTGCAACCAACCCCCCAGCGGCGATCATCAAGCCCTAAAAACTACTCCCTTATCAAACCCGCATAGGCTTCTGAAGGAAGCAGGTCATATTCACGACCTGCCTCCTTCGTCGTGAATGAGAGCCAATGCCGCCTGCCTACCTACCGGTGGATAGGCGCTATGCGGAGGACCGGATTTCCTCAGGCGTATTCCCTGTCCATGTTCGAAACGCCCGGTAGAACGAGTTGGTCTCCTCATAACCCAACAAGAACGCAATTTCTGTACTGGAGTAATCCGATACGCATAGATAATGGCGTGCAAGTTCTTCTCTCAGTTCATCCAGTACTCCCTGAAAAGTGGTATCTTCTTCTTTAAGTCGCCGATGAAGGGTGCGGCTACTCATCGCAAGTTTGGCGGCGACATCCGCCATCGAATGCCGACCACTGGCGAGTATCTCGACTAGGCAAGCCCGGACACGCTCCTTAAACGACGATTCCTTGGTTAAATCCTGCAATCTCCTATTGAGTTCAGGTTGAAGGATAGACCACATCGCATGATTTGTGGTGAGAAATGGTTTTGCTGCATCCGTTGCTTCAAATGCCAGACCATTGAACTCACTAAGGATGAGCGGTGAACCAAAAAACGCCTCGTGTGCATCTCTTGCAGGCGGTTCAAACATCATATGGACAGATTTGGGGATAATCAGGGTGCGTGTGGCCATACGTGCAGCATGAACCCAAAACGCGAGTTCCATGATGATCAAATTCTCGGGTACACGATCATCCGGTAATGCACCCGAAAAAGTGATTTGTGTCTGATTTTTGCTTTGATCGACAGTCATCCGGAGAGGTCCGACGAGGGGTTTGTATTTTGCGATTCGATGAAGCGCTGTATTCAAATCATCACTGCAAAAGGCAACAAACAACGCAGGGCTTACTGTTTCTGTTGAAATGGCTTGCACCATGCGCAGCGAAAAGGTGGGGTCATGCTGGGTTACAAACGCAAGCCCCTTCCAAAATCGAAAGTACTCCTCCCCGGTCATCGTAATGGGTTTACGCGAGAAAAGATCAAGTGGTAGCTGTGCATGACGCAAGACATCCTGCACTCCGATCTTTAAATCATGGAAGAGCGCTTGCCATCCTTTGTCGAAGGCATAGCGTGTCCTATTCCTTTCGGTCATCTTCTACCACTCCTTTGCTGGCGTAAGTTTATGGAAAGGGTCCCCTGTCGTTCTGCTCTGGATGAATCAGGGGATCATTCCTATGGGATCAAGGTAATTGCGTGGGATCTCCGATACTCCAAGCAACACCATCGCCTCTGTCCATTTTGTCGATGGCACTCATGTCCGCATCATCAATTTCAAATGAGAGTACATCAAAATTCTGCCGGATTCGTGTCTTGTTTGTACTCTTTGGCAGAATTGCATAACCCTTTTGCAACCCCCATCGGAGTAGAACCTGTGCCTCGGAAACACCATACTTTTGGGCCATCATCTTAAAGGGTGAATCCGCTTCGTCTCCGGCTTGTTTCATGATCTCGGTCTTGGCGCTGTCCTGTCCCGGTGCAGTGCGCCATGTTGAGAGCGGTACAAGGCTGCTGTAGGCAATGATCGTTATGTCATGGTCAACCAGATATGAAGTCAATGCTGGCTTTTGAGACCAAGGATGTAACTCAATCTGATTGGCATTAGGGAGTGGCAAACCGGCGGATTTGATTTCCTCGATATGGGCAACATTATAGTTGCTGACACCGATGGTGCGTACTTTGCCCATCTGACGCAGCGCAACCAGTGCTCGCCATTGTTCTAGGCGCTGTTTTTGGGCTAATGGGGCATGAATCAGGTACAAATCGACATAATCCAATTTCAGTTTTGATAAACTCTGATTCAGCGACTCAATTGTTGACTGGTAGGTTTTGGCGGGTTGTCCCCAAGCCTCGTTCCCGGGAAATAACTTGGTCGTCACGAAGATATCCTCCCGCAATAACCCTAGTTCTTGCATACCAGCATGTATCGCTCGTCCGACACCTTCCTCATTGCCATACGCCTCTGCGGTATCAATGTGCCGATAACCGACACGTAAGGCTTCCAAAACAGCAGGCTGGACATCATCGTTGTTAATCAGGTAGGTTCCGAATCCAACCATGGGCATGTGAATATCTTGGGTAAGAGCAAGTCGCATTATGGTCTCCTCATTGCTTCCATCACAAGGCACATTTGCTGATAAACACCTGTGCCCACTGATTTCATGTGCATAGCATACTGCAACCCACCACTTTTAACGCAATCCTATGTCGCCAACTTGCTATCATATGCTGCCAAATTTGGGGTAATTTCTCAGGGGGCAGTGTTCATGTGTGGTACGCTCTTGGCGTGAGGGAGCAAGACCTATACACAAGGAGATCAGAGATGGATGAGGCATATCGGGTGGTTGCCCATAGGATCGGGGCACGGTTTAGCCATCTTCCCAAAGTACAGGCGGTGGCGGTGGCGGGATCGCAGACCAGCGGGGTGGCGAGTATTGGTTCGGATATTGACATCTATATATACACCAACGGAGAGATCAGGGCAGAGACGAGGATGGTGGTGGCAGAAGAATTCGCCGACGATGCCGAACTCAATGATTATTGGGGTCCGGGCAATGAATGGACTGATCGAGAGTCGAGGATTCATATAGATGCGATGTTTTGGACGGTTGGATGGATCAAAGACCAGTTGGATCGGGTGCTGAAGCGGCATGAGGCAGGGATGGGGTACAGTACCTGTTTGTGGCACACGATCCGGGTCTCAGAGGTGGTGTTTGATCGCACCGGGTGGTTCCGGGGGCTTCAGACGGACGCGATGGTCGCCTACCCAGAAGCACTGGCACGGGCGATCATCAATCACAATTTCCCCGTACTGGGCACAATTGCCTCGTCGTATCAGGTGCAGCTTCAAAAGGCAGCAGCGCGGGGGGACAGAGTTAGTCTGAACCATCGGACAGCGGCACTGCTGGCGAGTTACTTTGACATCCTATTTGCGCTCAATCGGGTCCCGCATCCGGGGGAAAAACGTCTGGTGGAGCTTACCCAGCGATTTTGCGCCAAGCGTCCGGTAGGGATGGCGGAGCAGGTGAACGCGCTGATTGCAGCAAGCGGCGGCACGGGGGCAGAGATTGGGGCAGCGGTGCAGGGGTTGATCAAACCATTGGCGGTACTGCTGCGTGAGGAGGGGATGGTAGGGTGAGCAGAAGGGAGGGTGAGCGACCCTATGTGGGGTCGCTCCCGCCGGATTCCTCGTGGGGACGAGGCACGCCGCGCTCACCATCCAAAGATTGATCCTGATCGGATTTATCAGTGTATAACAGGCGGTTTTTGAGAATCACCCAATGATGGGTGTGGTGTCATCATGAGTCACGGTAATCACAACGTTGCCCTTTTTGTGCCCCAAATCGACGTATCGGTGCGCCTCGGATATCGATTCCAGCGGATAACATCGGTCGATAATCGCTTTGAAGTGTCCGGCTTCAATCAGCCCTTTGAGCAGCACCAAGTCCTCAGGCTGCGGTCGGGGCGATCCCTCATCAATCGATACATATTTTCCGTCTGGGGTCAGCGCTTTTTGGCACGCCAGTTTTAGTTTCGAGCTTTTCTTTTTCCCCACTGCATCTAGGACAAAATCATAAAGCACGCCGTCATTGGGCGAATCTTGTTGGGTGTAATCAAGAACCTCATCAGCGCCCAGTGATTTGACCAATTCCCGGTTTGCGGTACCGCATACACCAGTCACCTTCGCCCCAAAGTGATATTTGGCGATCTGTACCGCGGCTGTGCCGATGGCACCCGATGCACCATAGATGAGTACCTGTTGTCCGGGTTGGATACGGCCTTTTTTCAGCGCGTGTAAGGCCAAGATGCACCCGTAAGGAATGGCGGCGGCTTCCTCATAGGTCATGTTAGACGGCTTCAGAGCTACTACACCGGGGATTGTGGGCAGAAGGGCAGTTTGGTGCTTTTCCGGCAGGCACAGGTATTGCGCATAACAACCGAATCGGGTTCCGGTGAATCCGTACACTTGGTCGCCCTGCCTGAAAGCGGTGACGGCATTCCCAACAGCCTCAACTTCTCCTGCCAGAACCAGTCCTAAGATAGGGTTTCTGGGTTTTGAAAAACCGATCACAAGGCCCATCATGAAGCCCATGGGATGCCACCACGGAAGTTTGAAGCCCCGGATAATACAATCGCTTGCGGTAACGGCGGTCGCATAAATCTTGACCAGCACCTCACCCGCTTTAGGGGTCGGTTTTTCAACCTCATGTAACTGAAGAACGTCTGGTGAACCATATCCGGTACAAATAACCGCTTTCATGTGTTTTCTCCACCACTGCCCATATCTCATTGTGGCGCTATGATGCTATACGACACAGAACGGATAGAAGTTCTTTAGGTTGGCGGGTTAGAATCCTAAACGACTTAACGCACGTCTTTGAAAGCCCATCAAGGTACGTCGGTATGGAATACCATCCCCAACAGCATTCATCTCTTCACGCCAAGCTTCGGCATCTACAAGGAGGTCTAAGACTCGTGAATCTACATCTGCACCTTTCAAAAACGCCAAAGCAATTGCGCCTGATAGTTGTAAGAGATGGGGCGGAGATGAATCGAGCGTGTCACGAACAATGCTCTTTATCAGATCGGGGGTTGGTGTGTGCAGCAATCCCGCAGCCAGCAGTGCTGTTGCGCGGGTTTCAAGCGAAGGGTGTGTGGAGAGTAATTTTATAAGCACAGGCACAGCATCTTGATGTAAATTGGGAAACCAAGGAATGCTGGCAATGGCAACTCTGGCCAACGTAGAATCATCGTCTATGCTTAAGGTCAGTAACACATGAGCACACTTTGACATGGCGGTATAGGCATCACGCTCCCAGATGAGAGCCAAGGTGTTCACCGTCGTATCGTCTAGCTGCTCCCCTTCATCATCATACATGATTAGTGTTTTGTGGTGGTAATCGGCTGCAACCATATTTTCAACAGCATCAAACCGCCGCGATGGATAGGGCAGTGTGGAATCATCCAACCAGTTATCGCCTAGGGCAATGTAAAACATACAGGACATCACCGAACTGCGATCCGGGGTAGACCGATCCTTCACGAGTTCACACAGGAAAGGAACAGCAAGGTGGCTTGCTTCCCATTGAGTACCTTGGTGGCTAAGGTTGTTCCTGAGGGTGTAGTGCGCACGTTGGCGAACCTCAGTATCGGATGAGGTTAATGCACGAATAAGCTTCGGTATATCTGCGGCTGGCCCATAAGCATGGCAGTAGTGACTCCAGTCGATAGACTCAAGCGCCTCTAACATGGGAAATACCTCCAATCATTGATTGATCTGCACTTGATGCAGCCCTAGAGTAAATGAAAAAACCGGATGAGCACAAGCCCATCCGGTTTGATGATCTCCTATCGCTGCGGCGAAGGGATTAACCCTTCACGCTGCCAAGGGTCAGACCGGAGATCAGGTACTTCGACTGCCACATGAACAGCAGCAGCACTGGCAGAGTCACCAGCACTGAACCAGCCGCATATTTGCCCCAGTCAGTGTTGAAGGTGCCGATCAACTCATTGAGTCCCAAGGGCCATGTCATGACCGTGTTCGCCTGCAGCACCACCTTTGCGACGATGAACTCCGCCCATGCCGCAAGGAAATTAAACAGGAACACAATCGAAAGCGCCGGGGTAGAAAGCGGCAGGATCACCCGATAGAAGGCTTCCATCCGTTGGCAGCCATCGACCATGGCCGCTTCTTCAAGGTCCGGCGGGATGGTGTCATAGTAACCTTTTAGAATCCACACGCTGAAGGGTACCGCTGTGGAGGTGTAGGCGAGGATCAGCCCCACCAGACTGTTGGTCAGGTTCAACTGAGCCACGATCACGAAGATCGGGATCAAAAGCATCCCGGCGGGCAGCATCTGGGTGGTGAGCAGGAAGATCAACAGCGGTCGTCTGCCGGGGAAACGCCAACGACTGAACGCATAGGCCCCGGTAGAGGCGATCACCACTCCGATGACGGAGACCGTCAAGGTGATGGTCAAGCTGTTCCAAATCCAGCGCAAGAACTGTTCTTCCTGAAAGAGCTGGATAAAACTGTTGAAGCTTGCCCCCGGCGGGATGATGTCCAGTGAACGCGAGAGCAGACCAGATGTGGGGCGCAGCGAGATACTGATCACCCGAAGCACGGGGTAAATCGAGATTACCGAATAAATCACCAAGATGCCGTGTGAGGGTTTCCACAGCAGAAGTCCCAGCCATAAGCCCAAGAACACAAAACCAACCCCAGAGCCAGTTAAGGTAAGCAGTACGCCCCCAATGATGCACACAACTGCACCTATTCGACGCCCTGAATCATAGACTGGACGGGGATTATCGATCACCCCTTGCAGGGTGGTAAGTAGAGTCTGAGGAGCAGTTTTTGAGGTCATCGTTCGTATATCTCCTTCAGCCCACCGCTGCTGACAATCCACACTATCGCAAACACAAACAGGATCAGGAAGATGATGATCGAGAACGCCGCCGCAAACCCAAACTGAGAAGTGGCTGCGGTCCCAAAGGCCGCGTTATAGAGGGCCGAAACCAAGATGTTGGTACTCTCCTGTGGCCCACCTCCAGTGACCAAAACGATGATGTCCAGTTTGTTGAAAGTCCAGATCACGTCGAGGGTGACAGCGGGGATGATGATCGGTTTCAGCAACGGCATGGTGATGTCAAGGAACTTTTGTCTGGGGTTGGCCCCATCAATTTCAGCCGCTTCGTAGTAGTCGGCGGGGATACTCTGCATCCCACCCAACATCATCACCATGTAGAAGGGCACGCCCAGCCAGATGTTGACGAAGGTGACCGCGACAAAGGCCGCAGCGGGATCATCCAACCAACTGACGGGCTGCCCACCCAACGCGGTGATCAGGGCGTTCACAAAGCCGTACTGAGCATGAAACTCCTGCCGCCATGTGAGACCCACAATGACGCCGGGAATGGCCCACGGGATGACGATCAGGGCGCGGTACAGCCCTTTGAAGCGAATCTTCTGATTCATGAGCAGGGCCAAGCCCATCCCGATGCTGAAGTGGAAAATCACATTGGTGGTTGTCCACAAGATAGAACGCAGCAGAAGCACAGGGAAGGTGGAATCAGCAGTTCGCAGTAAACGCCCCCAGCCGATGATCTCGCCGTTTCGGATGCGGAAGAACACATCGGTAAAGTTCTTTATGGCGTAATCAAAACCATAAAGATGATCCAGTTCACAACCGCCTGTGGAAATCGGGCTGTAACAGCCAAAAGTACTGCGTTTCAGATCAGAAAAGGCCAGCAGTACATTAAACACAAGGGGGTAAATCATGAACAGGATGAGGGCGATCAGCGCGGGGGCAAGTAGGGTGTAGGGGAGGGCGTGTTTGGTTTTGACGACTCTAGAAAAAAACAGATACAGTCCAAATTCGAGCAGAACAACGCCCACGATGACGAATATTATTAAAGGACCGATCTGCCGTAGGGTATTGAGAATGACTTCGCCGGATAAACCGCTGAGTTCCATGAGCGCTTCTCCTCAGAACCACAGGACGGGATCGCCTGATCCCGTCCTGTAGTCATTTAGGTCTATCGACTAGGGTTATTGATCGAGGCAGTCTTCAGCGGCGATCTGCGCTTCTTCGGCAGCATCAGCAGGCTTGACTGTTCCACTCATCACACCTTCGAGGTTCGGGCGGACACTGTCCCACATGCAGCGCAGGGTCGGGTCGGCAGGCATACCAACGCCTGTTGCCAGCGCTTCATTGGAGGCGGACAGAATCGGGTCAGTGGCGGGGTCAACCGTCACTTCGGCGATGGCGGGCAGACGCCCGGTGCCAAGCGCGAAGGCTTTGACTGCATCAACATCGGTGGTCAGCCACGTGACAAAGGACACCGCAGCTTCTAACTGTGCGTCTTTGGTGGTGACGGGGATGCTGATGAACTTGCCAGCGGTGAAGGGCTTGGGGCGCTCGCCACTGGGCAGGGCCGGCCATGGGGCCAGTCCAAGATTGTCCTTGCCCAACGCAGGGGACTTCTCGGTATCGAGATATTCGCCGATGGCCCAGTCGCCATTGATGATCATAGCCACACTGCCCTCTTTGAAGAGGTCATTGGCGCAGTTGTAGTCGCATTCTTCGGGCACAACTTTTTCGGTGAACTTCAGGTCGTACACGAACTGATAGGCATTCACCCATGCTTCGGAGTTGAGGGTCATGTTACCGTCGGCATCATAGACACTGCCACCGAAACCATGCACGAAGGGCAGGAACCAGAACGGCTCGTTGAGATTGTAGGCGAAACCCTGAATCTTGGGGTCGGCTTCGGTCACGGCCTTGGCCGCAGCATACAGATCTGCCCAAGTCGCTGGGGCTTCTTTGATCAGGCTCTTGTTGTACATCAACATCAGGTGGTTACCAGCGTTGGTGGGCACACCAAAGGTCTGGCCACCGATCTGGGCTGCACCGATATTATAGGGGTACTTGGCGATGTCAAACAGCTCATCCAGCGGCTGGAGAAGACCAGCATCTTCAAAGACGCCGATGGCGTCATTGGGGCCCAGCACCAGATCGGGCAGCCCGGAGCCAGCCAAGCCAGCAGCGAGCAGATCGGTACGCAGGACTTCAGTTTCTTTTTGGACAACTTCCAGCGTGGAGCCGGGAGCCATCTTTTCTGCCCACACTTCAAACTGCTTGGCGAGAACAACGTTGTTGTCATCACCATCTTGGCTCCAGATCACCAGCTTGACCGCTGCCATCGGCGATTGGGCCGACGCAACGCCAAGTGATCCGAGGACAATAGCGAACACCAAGAGGAAAGCGAGAGATTTGCCACGGTTCATGAGATGCCTCTCTTTCAAGATAGGTTGTGACCGTAGACTGACAGTAACTTACACACGGGAACCCACCCACCTTTGTTCGATAACGAACAAAGGTGATCAGGTGGGATGTTATCGACATGTTACAACTTTGTCAAGCACCCCGATGGGGCAATTTGACGTGAAAAAGTGTTATAATATTTGTGCATTTTACACAAATTGGTTTCATTCATTTGAGTTCAGTTTTAAGCCACTTTGGGGTACAGGAGGGGCGTGGTTTCCCCCTGTGATCTCGGCGAAGTTCATAGTACAAAGTGGGTGTCCTGCACCCAGCGCACCCGCTATTAGATACTGCCAAGAAGCGTTTAGGGAGGCATTTTTATGGTTGAAGATTTTTTGCCCATCAAGCGTATCGATCACGTAGAAATTTACGTGGGTAACGCTAAACAAGCGGCCCATTTTTACCGCACTGGTTTTGGTTTTACCCAAACCGCTTACAGTGGCTTGGAAACGGGCAGCCGTCAGTTTGCCTCCTACCTTATGGAGCAGGGGCAGATTCGGTTGGTGCTTTCCAGCCCACTCTCACCCGATCATCCCGCCGCTCGGTTTACTCACCTGCATGGGGACAGCGTGGCGGTGATTGCGATGGAAGTGCCCAACGCCGAAAGCGCCTACCGCGAGACCACTAAACGCGGGGCTACGGGGGCGATCCCCCCTACGGAGATGCAGGACGAGTTTGGAGTCCTGTGTTACTCCGCGATCCGCGCTTATGGGGATGTGATCATTAAGTTCGTGCAGCGCGATGGCTACGAAGGCGTTTTTGCCCCCGGCTATAAACCGACTGCCGCACCGGTAGAAATGAATGGACGCGGGGGTGTCCACAAGGGTATTGGGCTGGCAGCCATTGACCATATGGTGGGGAATGTGGAATTGGGGGCGATGAACCGATGGGTGCAGTTCTTCGCGGAGACCATGGGCTTTTCGCAGCTTTTGCACTTTGACGATCAAGACATTTCGACCGAGTACTCCGCACTCATGTCCAAGGTGATGCAAAATGGCACGGGTAAGGTAAAATTTCCCATCAATGAGCCGGCCGAGGGACGGCGCAAGTCGCAGATCCAAGAGTACCTTGATTACCATTACGGGCCCGGCGTTCAGCATATCGCCCTCTCCACCGGGGACATCATCAGCACCGTGACCCGCCTTCGGGAAAACGGAATTGAGATGCTCACCGTGCCCACCAGCTATTACGATCATCTGGTGGAGCGCGTGGGCAAGATCGATGAACCTCTAGATAAACTGGCTGAACTGGGTATTTTGGTAGATCGGGACGATGAGGGGTACCTGCTGCAAATCTTTAGCGCCCCGGTGGTGGATCGCCCCACCCTGTTTTTTGAGGTGATCGAACGGCACGGATCACGCGGCTTCGGCAAGGGCAACTTTAAGGCGCTCTTTGAGGCCATCGAACGAGAACAAGCACGACGCGGCAACCTCTAGAAGCCCATTGGGCTGAGAAATTCGCCTCTTTGGGGCATTTCGAGAGGACAGGTGAGGGTGGACAAACGAGAGATGGTGATCCACCATCACCCTTTGATTAGGATTGGATCAGGTTACCAAAGAAGGGTACTTCATAAACCATGACACCTATTGCGTTGGTCACCGGGGGCAATCGGGGAATCGGGTTCGAGATCTGCCGACAATTGGGCAGAAAGGGGATTCGGGTGCTGCTCACTGCACGGGACAGCACCCTTGGTGAGGAGGCTACCCAAAAACTTCAAAGTGAAGGACTGGATGTGCAGTTCTTGCGCTTAGGGGTTACCCATCCAGAACAGGTGCGTGACGCCTACGAATGGATCGCAGGGCAGTTTGGGCGGCTTGATATTCTGATCAATAACGCCGCAATCTATCCCGATGACCGTGTAAGTGTTCTGAATGTGCCCCTTGAAATGGTTGAACAAACCTTCCGCATCAACACCCTCGGCCCGCTCAATTTGTGTCAGGCTTTTGTGCCCTTAATGAAGCGCAACAACTATGGGCGGGTGGTCAATGTTTCCTCGGAGATGGCATCTCTGAGCGATATGGGGGGAGGCACAGCCGCCTATCGAATCTCCAAAACTGCCTTAAACGCCATCACGGTCACCCTCGCGGCGGAGGTCAAAAACTACAACATCAAGGTGAACTCGATGTGCCCCGGATGGGTACGCACCCGAATGGGAGGCATGAACGCCCGCCGCACTCCAGAGCAGGGCGCGGATACCGCAATTTGGTTAGCCACCCTGCCTGACGACGGCCCTAACGGCGGCTTTTTTAAGGATCGTAAGCCCATCCCGTGGTGAGGTCTGCTCTCATCCCTCTCCCCCATGATCGCTTCGGAGTACACGCCGGAGCCGGGTCGCGGAGGAGAGGGTCTACAGCGTCCATTTACCAACGCGGGATTTGCCTGCAATCGGCCTTTAAATCAACCTCTTCTCCTTCCTCTCAAGATATGCTAAAATAGAACCCTTGTTCGGAGTGAAACTCAGGAGCAGCCCACTATGCCCCGTTTTGAGTTGGTCTCGGACTATCAGCCGACAGGCGATCAGCCCCAAGCAATCGAAAAGTTGGTGGCCGGTTTTGAGCAGGGTTTGAAGCATCAGACCTTGCTAGGCGCAACCGGAACTGGCAAGACCTTCACCATTGCGCAGGTGGTGAACCGGGTACAGCGTCCCACCATTATCCTCGCCCACAACAAGACCCTCGCGGCTCAGTTGTACGCAGAGTTTAAGGAGTTTTTCCCCCGCAACGCTGTTGAATACTTCGTAAGTTACTACGATTATTATCAGCCCGAAGCCTACGTGCCGCGCCTTGACCTGTATGTGGAGAAGGAATCGGACATTAACGCGGAGATCGAACGACTGCGGCTGGCCGCAACTGCGGCCTTGCTCACCCGCAAAGATGTCCTGATCGTGGCCTCGGTCTCGTGCATTTACGGGTTGGTCAGCCCACAGGTGTGGGAGCGTGCGGTGCTGCCGCTTCGGGTGGGGCAGATCATCCCCCGGGGGGAATTACTGCGCCATCTGGTCACGAACCTGTATGAGCGTAATGATCTTGATCCCAAACGGGGATCGTTCCGGGTGCGGGGCGATACCCTCGAAATCTTCCCCTCCTACATGGAGACCGCTTTTCGGGTGGCTCTTTTTGGGGATGAGATCGAACGTATCCTGCACTATGACCCCATGACTGGTGAGATTCTCGAAGAACTGGATGAGTACAAAGTATTTCCGGCAAGGCATTATGTGGCAGAGGCGGATACCCTCAAAGCTGCGGTGCATGACATCGAAATAGAGCTGGCAGAGCGCCTTGAAGAACTGGAACGGGAGAACAAACTGCTCGAAGCCCAACGCCTGAAGCAGCGCACCATGTACGATCTGGAGATGATCCGGGAGATTGGCACCTGCTCCGGGATTGAGAACTATTCGCGGCACTTTGACCGCCGGGCAGCAGGCACGCCCCCCTATACCTTGCTGGATTACTTCCCCGAAGATTACCTGATGGTCATCGACGAGAGTCATATCTCCGTGCCTCAGGTGCGGGGCATGTACAGCGGGGATCGCTCCCGCAAAACCACCCTTGTTGATTACGGGTTTCGGCTGCCCTGTGCTCTCGATAACCGCCCCCTCAATTTTGAGGAGTTTGAGGCCCGCACTGGACGCCTGATCTATACCAGCGCCACACCGGGCCCTTACGAGATGCAGCACGCGCAGCAGGTGGTTCAGCAGGTGATCCGTCCCACCGGTCTGGTTGATCCTGAAGTGATCATCCGGCCCATTGAAGGTCAGGTGGACAACCTGCTCAAAGAGGTTAATCTGCGGGTCAAACGGGGTGAGCGCGCTCTGGTGACCACCCTCACCAAGCGCATGGCTGAAGATCTGTCCGAGTACCTCACCGAGATGGGGGTGCGCGTTCACTACCTGCACTCCGAGATCGAGACCATCCAGCGGGTGGAGATTCTGCGCGATCTGCGCCTTGGCGTTTACGATGTGGTGGTGGGGATCAACCTCCTGCGAGAAGGTCTGGATCTGCCGGAAGTGTCACTGGTGGCCATTCTGGATGCAGATAAAGAGGGTTTCCTGCGTTCAGATACCTCTTTGATCCAGACCATCGGGCGGGCTGCACGCCATGTGAATGGGCAGGTGATTATGTATGCGGATCGGATGACCGACTCGATGAAGCGGGCGCTGGATGAGACCAACCGCCGCCGTGAGATTCAGGTGGCCTACAACCGCGAACACAACATCACCCCGCAGTCGATCATCAAACAGGTGCGCGATCTGACGGACCGGGTGAAGGCACAAGTCGCGGAAGAAAGCCGCAAACCTGACCTCGCCGAGGCCCGTCCCGAAGACCTAAGCAAAGCCGAACTGGACAAGATGATCCGTGAGTTGGAGAAGTCCATGAAGGCGGCGGCGAAGGAACTGGAGTTCGAAAAAGCGGCAGCCCTGCGCGATCAAGTGATCGAACTGCGCAAGATCATGGTGCTGAAGTCGGACGAAAATTCGCTGGTGGTGCAGGGTGCAGCCGGCGATCTTTTTGATGAGGTAGAGTGACTCCTTGAGGGATTGGTGTAGGGGCATGGCACGCTACGCCTCTACCCCACAAGAATCTGATTCCCCCTTCTCCTGCCCGCGGGCGGGCGGACACCGCGCAACGGTCGTGGGATGGGGGTTGATCCCTGTCTGAGGCTAATCTGGGGAGGCTGAAAAGACTTGAACGGGCACAGACACAGGTGGATGCTCAGACTGAATTTCGCCCTCTCCGACTTGGTGCTGTGCCGCAGCTTCAAAGACGGTGGCGGGCAGCAAGCGGTGGCGGGCGAAGAAGATCACGCCGAGTCCTACAAAGACCCCTAACCACAACTGCACAAATCGAATCACAAGCGTGGCAAATCCGGCCCCCGCCACTGAAAGCCCCACCAAACCCTGAAGTGATCCAGTGATGGTCAGATCGGCCGCTCCGATTGCGCCGGGCATTCCGGAGATCGCCCCGGCGACCACCGCCAGACTGTCCACCAACATCGCCTGCAAAAAGGTTTCAAGGGTGGGGGGCAGCCCCATCCCCACCAAAATCAGGTAGACCCCCAGCGCATCCAGCAGGTTGGCGATTACCCCCATGCACACCGCAATTACCAGATTGGGGAGCAGCACGATCTGGTAGCTGGCCGCGTAAAAGACCTCAAAGGTGTGGGCGTAACGCCCGATCAGAGGGATACGCGCCAACAACCGCAGCAGGGCCATACACAAGGGACGCACCTGAAGGATGATGATCCCGATCCCAAAGAGGGCGGCGCAAAGGATCACGATCCCCCAATATTCATGGGCAGATAGGCCCACAATCGCAGCGGCGATCAACACCAGCACGGCCATCCCATCAGAAAAGCGCTCCGAAGCGACCACTGGAATGGTCTGGGCAATAGGGGCGCGGGTGAGGTGAAAGAGGATGAGACACTTCAGGAACTCAGCCGCCTTGCCGGGGCTGATGGACATGGGGAATCCAGACACAAACACGGCAGCGCTGTCCGTGAGCGAGAGTCCGCGCACCCCCACCAGCCATAAATAGAAGTGCCATTTGAGGAAACGCACCCCCCAATTGATCACCCGCAGCCCGATCACGGGGAGCAGAATCAACCATGGGAAATACATCGCATTCTGGAGAAGCTGCGAAAAATCGCTGAGGATCAGAATCGCAAAAAAGACCCCGATCCCCAGACTGCCCCCGATGAGCAGGGGGTGTATGAATTTACGCCAGCGGGTATGATTGCTCAGGGACATCAGGCAAGGTACTCCGCCACCAGCTCCATCGCCCGCCGATGGATCAAGTCAAGCTCTTTCATATACTCCATACCCTCGCGGATGAAGAGGTACCCCATGACCCGCAGTTTGCCCTTGCCCTCGGCAAAATCCGTGACCAACACTGCCACCGAGGTGGGCGCGATCTTCTGGCGTGAGAGCAGCAGTTCTCGAAGTTGGTTGGTCAGCTTCTGAAGCTGCTCTGAGGTAATCCCACTCTTGAGAGGCACCGAAAAATCGACTTGTCGTTTGTTCAAACGTGACCAGTTGGTGAGGGTGGATTTAGCCAGAGTCCCGTTGGGGATGATCACCCGTGACTGATCATCCTTGCGAATGACGGTTGAGCGCAGTCCCACGTGTTCGACCACCCCTTCATCACCGCCAATTTCGATGGTATCCCCTACCGCAAAGGGACGGTCGGTGACAATGGAGGCGAACCCAAACAGGTTGCCGATAGTATCCTGAGCGGCCAGCGATACCCCGATGGAGCCGATGCCCAAACCAGCCACAAGGGTATCAACGTTGTAGCCCCAGTTTTGCAAGATTAGAGTGACCCCTAAAATGATCACAACCAAACGCAGAGCCACCCGCACAAAGGGCATCAGCCGTTCCTCAATGGCGACTCCGGTCAAATCTTGAACGCGCTTGCTCGAAAGTGAAAGGACGCTCACCGCACGGTAGCAGGCAAGGGCGACCGCAGCGATCACGATGGTGTTCAAAAGGGGTGTGATAAAAGTATCTTGCTGCGGGTCAATACCCATAATGCGCGAGGCAAAAAAGATGCCTAACGCCAGAATCAACCATTGAAGAGGCTGCTGGATCACGTCGAGGACTTGGTCATCAACCAAGCCTTCGCTTTTCTCCGCCCGCTGGCGAAATGGACGGATCACGATGGCAGTGATCAAGCGCCGCATCAGCCATGTGATCACCAATGCCAAAAAGGCCAGAACAAGGCGCACGATAAACTCCCGCATTTCCGGGGAAAGCTGTTGAAGAATGGGCATATTGGTGAACATGGATGCGCCTTAGGTTTAGGGATCGGGAATTCAGTGAGATGATCATATCACAAGTCCAAAGCCCACCCATCACCCTTTGCGTTGATTTCCTTAGGCTGGTTTCTTTGAGAGATGAGCTGTTAGCAGAGCGTTTGGTGGGTTTACCCCTCAACCCGAACGCGGGAGACAGGCACCGCAAAGTGGACACGGAGGGATGAGGGGTTCTTGACACCCTGCCATCAAGAACCTACTCCTACAGCTTGCGGATCCCCCTCCACCCTCATATCAACTCCGTGCGGCCCCATGCAATCGCTGCAGTCCGCGTTACAATAGTTGTGCAAATGCCCAAGAAGGTTTGATTCTCAAAAGGATTTTGAAGATGACTGAATTGGTACGGAATTACATCGATGGACAGTGGGTTGAGGCCAAGTCTGGGGCAACCTTTGACTCGATCAACCCTGCCACCGAAGAAGTGGTCGCACCCATCGTTAAGAGCGGCGTCGAAGACCTTGATCTGGCCGTGCAGGCGGCCAAACGGGCCTATGCCAAGTGGCGGCTCGTCCCGGCTCCCCGGCGCGGTGAAATCCTCTACCGGGTAGGGCAGCTTCTGCTGGAACACAAAGAAGACCTCGCCCGGCTGATGACACAGGAGATGGGCAAGGTCATCACCGAGGCGCGAGGCGATGTGCAGGAAGCCATCGACATGGCTTTTTTTATGGGTGGTGAAGGGCGACGCCTGCTGGGTTATACCGCCCCGGTGGAAATGCCCAACAAATTCGGCATGGCCCTGCGCGACTCTATCGGGGTGGTGGCCCTGATCACCCCGTGGAACTTCCCCATTGCCATCCCCAGTTGGAAGTCACTGCCAGCCCTGATCGCGGGCAACACCATCGTCTTTAAGCCCGCCAGCGACACCCCCAAACTGGGCGCGGAGTTTGTGCGCATCTTTGCCGAAGCGGGCATCCCCGAAGGGGTCTTTAACATCGTCCTTGGCCCCGGTGGGCCCATCGGCAACGCCATCGCCGATCATCCCGATGTGCGGGTGATCTCCTTTACGGGCAGCACTGAGGTCGGTTATGACCTGTACGCCCGCGCCGCCCGCAAAGGCAAAAAAGTGAGCCTTGAACTGGGCGGCAAAAACGCGATCATCGTGATGGACGACGCCAACCTTGAGCTGGCGGTAGAGGCGATCCTGTGGAGTGCCTTTGGCACCACAGGTCAGCGCTGCACTGCCACCAGTCGCCTGATCGTCCAGAAGGGTATCCGGGCTAAACTGACCGAGGCGCTGGTCGCCCGCACCAAAGCGCTCAAACTGGGTTATGGGCTTGATCCTTCGGTGCAGGTGGGACCTGTGGTGAGCGCCCGCGCCCGTGAGGGCATCCACGAGTACGTGCAGATCGGCAAAGGCGAAGGTGCCCGGATGCTGTGCGGCGGTGAGATGACTGGCGATGAGTCCAATCAGGGCAAGGGGTACTTCTACAAGCCCACCCTCTTTGATAATGTGACTCCCAACATGCGCATCGCGCAGGAGGAGATTTTTGGGCCCGTTCTGTCGATCATCGAGACCGAAGACCTCGATTCTGCCATTCAGATCAACAACAGCGTGGCTTATGGGCTTTCCAGCAGCCTGTTCACCGAGAATGTGAACGCCGCTTTCCGTGCCATCCGCGACCTGACCACCGGGATTGTGTATATCAATCACGGCACCACCGGCGCGGAGATTCAGTTCCCCTTTGGGGGCACCCGGGGCACGGGCAACGGGATGCGCGAAGCCGGGCAGACGGCACTCGATTCCTTCACCGAATGGAAGTCGGTGTATGTGGATTACAGCGGGCGTTTGCAGCGCGCCCAGATCGATACCGATGAGGTGCTGAAGGATTAGGCTGGGGGTAATTCAGGGGGGCTGAGAGGTGTCTCGCCTTCAGCCCCTTTTAGTGTCCAGACTCCCTTTGGCTCAACCGTGATCACCTCACCAGTGGGGGTGATCATGCGCCATTGGGGATGCTGTTGAGAGGTCACCCCAAAGAGTCGGAGCGTTTGTTGATCACTAAACGCCATGACCAGATCAAGCGCCGGGGGCACTACCTGAATGGACTTCACCACCAATCCCTGCAACATCCCGATACGGGCGCTGATCAGTTCATCTTCATCGCCTGATCCCACCACGGTTTCAGCCTGAGACTCAAACCGCCAATAGGCTGCCAAAGTCTGTAAGCGCCACTCACCGCGGGTAAACGGTTTTTGGGATACCGGGGAAATGTCGGCTATTTTTGATCCCAAGTCCATGACCAGTCGATGATACGGTCTCATGCGGATCAACCAGCAGGGCTGCCCTACCAGAACCTCCAGCATTTTCTCCAAAGCGTGTGCAGCGGCAGGGTTGCTCATCAGGCTTTATCACTGTCCTCATAGGCAAGGCGACTGCCGGGTCCCACTGCCAGAACTTTGTTTTCGGGGGTGAACAAAAGCCAGTATTCCCCAAATCTTTCTTCGCCGAAGGCAGTTCCGAAAAGGCGCAGAAACACCCCTCCCTCGAAACCGATCAGAGTGTCCCACCCCACGGATGAGACTTCAAAAGACACAAGCGGGCGATTTTCTAGGATTTTAATCTGATCTTGAATGACCGCCTGATCATCTTCGCAGCCAAGGATCACCCCAGTGGAATCTTCGACTCGCCATCCTGCCATGTGTACCCACAAATGCCATTCACCGTGTTCATATTTTGGGGATCGGGCTGCGACTTTAGGGCCAAATTCGAGGGTGAGATTCGATCCCCACCCAAGGCGCACTGCCCACGGTGCCTGCCCGATCAAAGGCGCGGTCAGTTGAGGGATGAGGGAGAGCAGATCAGGCATGGGGCGTGGGTAAGCCATCAAAACTCGCATAACGTTTCAGAACCTCTTTGAGCAGATGATCTCGGAACGCCGGCGGCAAAATCTCATCGTTGGCATACCGCTCAAAGATTTTTCGGGCTGTCTCAAAAGAGGTTCCTACTGCCTTACGCACAAAAGAATGGTCACCTCCAAGGATAAAATACTCGGTTGACATCTTAAGAATCGCAAAACTCAGATTTTCAGGCACAATCAGCAGGTTTTGGGTCGAAATGTACCCAAAACCGAGGGCGTAAAGAGACTCTTGTGAAACTTCCACTTCAAAGATGCGACTGTCACTCAGGGGAAGGGTTAAAGCATAACAAGTGGTATATCCCTGCCCACGAATGGCTTCACTGATCCATTCGGCAAAACGATAATCAATATCCTCATAGACAGGAACGACTGCCCACTCGTGTGATTTCAGCCAAGAAAGCGAAAGTAGGTGAGGCGGTTCGATGAGAGAATCCGCCTTTCCCCTCAAGGTCGTAGTAAACGCATTCTCTGGTAGTTGGTTCATATTCAGGTAATGCTCTCGCCCAAAGCACGCAAAATCGCCGCCAACCACACCAGATCATACCCAACGGGATCGTTTTTGCCCTCTAGCAGCGAATGCAGGTTCTCCCAATCGAATGATAACTGCCCTAGACTCAAGACCTCTGGTGATGGGGGTACGGGCTGATCATATTTGGCTTCTTTGGGGATATGCCAATAGTATTCTTGAGACAGATCGAGGGTCTCATGCCCTTGTGCTTCAAGGTAGTCCAACAGTTTTTGGCTGAGGACACGGAGATCAGTAAGGGGGAGTTTCATTTATCCTTTCATTGGGTATCAACTTGAGGGTAGGTCTTTAACGAGGCTTGCGAA
>JACSRJ010000063.1 GCA_014879835.1 Anaerolinea sp. | reverse complement strand
GAACGCACCGCCAGTGTGGTCTGCGAGGGGCACTGGGTCGAGCTTCTGGGTGTGCCTCTCCGTGCCCGTGCCCACACCGTCAAGAGTTTCTGAGGGAGGGCGTGGTGAACGGTGGTACAGGCTGAAACGAAGGATAGCTGAGGATTCTCCATATCTGACCAGCCATGTGCTTGCGCTCAATTTCCGTTAGACGTGGATGCATTGCAACACGATCTTGATCTCTTCATGCCACCATATGACAGCTAAAAAGGAAACATCGCGTGTGTAGAAATTCACCGGGTGGACATCGATTGTACCTTTGCATTTGGGCAAGGATTCAATGGGGTTTGTGCTGGTTTCAGGTTGGATTCAGTGAATCGTGAGGTGAAACGATGAGTCTCAAAAATGAGTTACAACACCATGTGATTGTGGACATGGAAGAAGCGCAGATCAAGCCGGTCACAAGAGATCGGAGTGATTCTAGGGATTTGCCTGACGATGAACGGTCTTACCAATACTGCCAAAACGATCTCATGTTGGTGTATCAAGTGCTGCTCAAGGCTTATATGCGCGGATCTGAGATAATACATGGGGGGGTAATTGAGTCCGAGTCATCCTGATTTCCTTATTTGCGCCAAATGGTGGCAAAATCTGGATTAGAGTTCACACCCCATTGCGTTGTACGGATTATTCCGTACAATTATTAGAAAGGTTGCGATGAGTAACGAGCTACTCAGCCCAACAAAGGCAGCCGAAATCGCGAATTGCCACCATGATACTGTGAGACGGGCAATCGAATCTGGCTATCTTCCAGCTCAAAGAGTTGGCAGAACATGGGCGATAAAGCTTTCCGATTTGCAGATGTGGATAGGTGCAGGAAAACCGAACCATCGGAGGAAGTCATCTAAAAAGAAGTCGTCGACACAGGATACTGATGAGACTGGCGAAAGCTAGTGAAGATAAAAGCCGAGCGCTTGCCTGAGAAACTCACGCTCGACTTTAGCCTAGGTAGTAGACCTTGACAATGAGGATTATACCATGCCCAACATTCTCCACTCCTGATCAACCAACCCTACACATATTCAAGTCCTGCAAATCACCTTCTCAGACCGTCTGAACCAATTGGCTCATGAGCGGTTGGTTGAGTCCGTTCGGTCTGATGCCCTGTTATTTCGAAGTACATCTTGAGGGAGTAAGATTATGAGCAAAAGAAAATACAGGAAGCCAGCGGAAATATCCACAACTGCGCCCTATGATGCAACCCGATTACCGATTGAACGCCCCATAGCCGTCTACTACCGTCAATCAAGCGAGGCGCAGGTAGGGAATATTTCCACTACAATGCAGATGGTTGATCTACCAGCTTACCTGACACGTTTAGGCTGGTCTGAAGAGAATATTATCGTTATTGACGATGACGCCGGTATCAGCGGAACAACAAAAATCGATGAACGACCTGGCATGCGCCGCCTGTTTGATCTCATCATGGATTGCAAGATTGGTGCAGTAGCGTGCCAGGATGAGGATCGATTGTTTCGGGACTTGACGCAAATACAGGTAAATATCTTCATCCAAGCGTGTCTCGAGGCTAACGTTAGGGTAATCACACCTTCGGTGATCTACGATTTTGCCCACACAACGATGGGGGCATTTCATGCGAGACAATTCCGTTTCAAATCTGAGATGTCTGCTGAGTATATCACCTCATATATTAAAGGGCGTTTGCAGCCTGCACGAGCCAAGCTCATCATGAGTGGGTTGTGGGCTGGTGCGAGCGTCCCGCCTGGCTACATCGTGGATCTGCGAAAAAAACTAGCTGATGGAACTCCAAACCCCAATTGGCGCAAATATACGCCTTACGAACCGTTTGTAGAAGTCATAAACGAGTATTTCCGCCTCTTTCTGCTCAAAGGAGGCAACCTCAAGCAGACTGCAGATCATATTCGGTTGCAGGGCCCGTATTATCCGGATTGGGATGATCTGGCGGTACAGAAAGCTGTGCCCGAAGGATTCAAGTTGATCAAGCCATACAACATCAAACGCGGTGCGCGGGGATACTGCCCAGACAAAGGCGCCTTGGAAAGAATGTTTACAGGCGCTGTTTATATGGGGCATTGGATGACGCGTGGGCAGGTTATCAAATGGAACAACCACCCGCCAATTGTTCCTGAAGACGTGTTTATGCGTGCCTTCAATTATCTTTCATCTCTTAAGTTTGATGGCTCTCCCAATCCTGACTATGTGCCCCGAAAGCGAAACGTACGACCGACTTTGGATGACCGCCGAAATGAACCTCGTCCGCTGTGTGAGGGGTTAATAGTCTCATGTGAGAATGGTATATGGCGATCTGCAGGGGTGCAATGGAGTCAGGCAACAGGTCGCTATGCCTACTCTTTTCTGAGCCGAGAAGTTAACAATCCGGTCTTATGGTATAAGCAGGCATTCTATGTAGATGAAATCGTAGTTCATTATCTCAAGAGCAAACTTCGCGCCACCTTCAATCCTGATGTATGGGATGCAATAGTACAGACATTTCACACCGATCACGAACAGGAGCGAAAACGAACTCTCAAACAACTTGCAGGACTGGAAAAAGATATGGAACGCCTCATGTACAACCTGTCCAAAATCACCAACGTACAAATGATTGAGAAAGCTCAAGCCCAGTATGAGCAATATCAACTTGAACAGGAACGTCTTCGCACCAAGGTTATTGAGCTAGACAAAGATATCTCTCAGCGGCAAAC
Source organism: Anaerolinea sp. (assembly GCA_014879835.1). Taxonomy (GTDB): domain Bacteria; phylum Chloroflexota; class Anaerolineae; order Aggregatilineales; family UBA2796; genus UBA2796. The sequence continues at coordinate 4,762 of JACSRJ010000063.1, read as the reverse complement.
ACTTATCAAGTTGCGAGATACATACATTCCCGCAATCGATAACTGGAAGAGACTCTCGCTTGATGAGCAGCGGCTTGTGGTTCATGTTTTTGTTGACCGAATTGAGATCAGTTCACTGCCGAATCAGGCAGTTAGGGTACTGATAAAGTGGCGGGACGGTAGTAGTGACCAGGTTGATATTCCGCGCAAAGGGACAACATACATTCAGTGGTTGGCTTCCGAGAGTAGCCAACTTATCGAATTGTTGGAGCAAAAAGCATCACAGATTGAAATTGCATCTGCTTTTCCGAACCGAAGTTGGCATATGATTCGGTGCAAAATCTACTCAATGAAGAGCCGATTCCCCACTACTATTGCGCCCAAGCCTATTCAGGATGATGAGACATATAATGACTATCTCAGACGTGAAGAACGTATCAGACTTACGGGTGGTCGTAGGCAGAGCTATGTTCGTGATCGTTGGCAGCCTGAGGAAGTTGTACGTTTGAATGAGATGCTTGATAGGAACGTCTCGCAGCTCGATTTGGTGCAGGCTTTTCCACGTCGCAATTGGGATGGGATCCGAAGAAAAATAACTATTGAGCGTGGGAAAGAATTCAAAGTGCATGGTACTGGTATTGTTGAGCGCTTTGAAACCTATGCTCAGTACTGCATTCGTATCCAACAACAGGAAACAATGGTCGTCCAAGAAGTTCCACCTGATTCCGTCCGAGAGTTCAAAATCCCATTCAAATGGAGTGCTGAGGAAACCGCTTTTCTAAATGAAATGCTGGATCAAGGCGCAACACAGCTTGAGTTGGTAAAAGCGTTGTCAACGCGAAACTGGGAAAGCATCCGCAGAAAGATATCCATTGAGCGGGGTAAGGACTATAAAGCACCAGGTCCGCATGTAGTAGCTCGTAACGAGACCTATGAGGACTACTGCGCTCGCCAACGTAGGGAGTCAGAAGAAACGGGTGAAGATTCGCTTGCAGATATGGGTTTCGAGGATTGTTCCTCGATGAGGTCTTGGAGATGGGCCGCAATCTAGAAGTCCTGCGGCAGCCCCTTGAAGATAAGATGGTCACCATCAGCCGGGTACGCGGCTCCGTGACCTTCCCCGCCAATATTATTCTGGTGGCAAGCATGAACCCCTGTCCGTGTGGTTATCGGGGTGACTCCATGCGCGCCTGTACCTGCTCAGAGCCAATGGTGCGTAAGTACCAAGCGCGAATCAGCGGCCCCATGCTGGATCGTTTCGATATTCAGTTGGATGTTCAGCGGGTTGATTACGACAAACTCACGGATACCCGTGCAGGAGAGTCATCCGCGACCATTCAGGCGCGGGTGGAAGCCGCACGAGAGCGCCAGTATGCCCGCCACCGTGATCTGCCCGGTGTCCTGACCAACAGCGATCTGGGGGCCGGTGAAATCGAGAAATTTTGCAAGATGGACGAAGCTGCTGAGAGCCTGCTGAAGGCTGCCCTACGCAAGTTGCAGTTGAGCGCTCGCGCCTACCATCGCGTCTTAAAGGTGAGCCGCACTATCGCTGATCTTGCAGGGCGTGACATCATCCACACAGAACATGTGGCAGAAGCCATCCAGTATCGGGCACGAACCTTACTAGGCTAGGGCGTGAGGGCCCAAGAACCCCAAGAAGGTGTCGGACGCCGGAGCCGATGCAGCGAACCCAAACCTAGGATTTTCTAACAATTTCTGTACAAAAGATTGCTTTACACCGTAAACTTTACGATGTAAACTGTATTTAACGATGTAAGGATCATCATCTTATGCCCAAGGTGCGACAGGATGCGCTTCGCGGTGCGGCTATACAGGCGATCAAGGACACAGCCCGTCATCTGATGGCTGAACAGGGGACAGCGGGGTTGAGCGTGCGCGGTATCGCCAAAGCACTTCACCTGACTCCGCCAGCATTGTATACCTACTTCACCAGTTTGGATGATCTGATCACGGCGCTCATCACCGACAACTTTAATGCGCTTGCCGATACCCTTGAACATGCCCGTGACGCCCTCCCGGTTGAAGACCCGGTAGCGCAGTTGGAAGCGGTCATGAACGCTTATCGTCAGTGGGCGGTGGATCATCCAGTGGATTTTCAGTTGAACTATGGCAACCCGATCCCCGGCTATCATGCCCCCCGTGAGATCACCGTGCCTGCGGTCGTGCGCAGTTTTGTGGTGATTGTGGGCTTGATTGAGCGGATTGTGCAGTCGGAGCGATACGCCCCAAACCCACCTTATGACACTATACCGCCTCACCTTCAGCCGGCGCTGCGGCGCGTGATCACGGAAGGGGGGTATCCCGTGTCGGAATTGGCCCTCTACCTGAGCGTTTCCGGTTGGGGCGAAATTCACGGGATCATCATGCTGGAACTTTTCCACCATATTCAAGCGCTCGTGGGCGATACTGCCACCTACTATCAGGAGCAAATACGGCGTATGATGCGCGCCTTTGGCATTCGTCCTAAAGGTTAGTGCATTCAGGTTATCCCCATCTCCCACCCCGCAGTATGGGGAATGGGCGACTTTTAGAAGCGACACGCTGCTTATGAATACCCCTCCCTTGGTGAGGACTGCGCTCATCGCTGGTTAACGCTGGTTTGGTCATCTTTCACCTATTTTCATTAACCCTTGGATCGTCACGATCAGGAAAGGTCATGTCTCATGTCTACCCATGAACTACACGTCATTTTTGGTACAGGCCCTCTAGGAAAAAACACCATGCGCGAACTGCTCCGTCTGGGGAAACAGGTGCGGATGGTGAACCGCCGAGGCGTGGCAGAGGGCATTCCGGGGGAGGTTGAAGTCGTTCAAGGTGATGGTTACGATCCTCACAGCGTGGCCGCGGTAACCCGGAATGCGGCGGCTGTATATCAGTGCGCGCAGCCGGAGTATCACCAGTGGGAGGAGAAATTCCCAGCACTGCAACGTTCTATCCTCAAAGGCACTGCCCACAACGGTGCAGCCTTGATCGTCGGTGACAACCTGTACATGTACGGCGATCCTGATGGCGCGGTCATCACGGAGGACTCGCCTCTGCGCCCGACGACCAAAAAGGGTCGGATTCGGCACCAAATGGCGCAAGAGATACTAGAAGCCCATAAACACGGTGAAGTTCAAGCCGCAATTTGCCGGGCCTCCAACTTTTTTGGGGCGGAATACGACGTCATTGGTGATCTGGTCTTTAAACCCGCCTTGCAGGGCAAAACCGCCAACCTGATCGGGCGCAAGGATGTACCCCATACTTTCACTTACATCCCTGATTTTGGCAGGGCGTTAGCGACTCTTGGCACGCACCGTGAGGCTTTAGGGCAGGTGTGGATCGCGCCGAGTTTGCCCGCGATGACTCAGGACCAGCTCATCGAGCATCTCAGCGCGGCCTTGGGCAAACCGATCAAAGCCCGTTATGCCAACCGGCTGATGATGAGCATTTTTGGCTTATTCAGCCCCTCCGCAAAAGAGACAGTGGAGATGATGTACGAATTTGAGAAACCCTTTGTGGCCAGCAGTGCCAAATTTGAGAAGACCTTCGGGATTGCCCCAACAGGTTTTGATCAGGCCCTCAAAGAGACGGTGCAGTGGTACTATGCACAGGGTATGGCAGCCGCATAACGTTCACAGCCTTGGCGTTGTGGGTGCAGGTGGGGATAGGGCTTGACTGCTGAGTCATAATCTTATAAGATGGGATAGCCCAAATGTTCTATAGTTTATAGAAGGCATTCCCACAGGAGGAAAACAGCATGTCCCCCAAACAGGCTCAGCCGATAGGCACCGACTTACCCAGCCGTTTGTCCAATCCTGCGCGAAGCGCCTTGATTGGTGCGGGTTACACCCATCTGGAACAGCTTGCGGGGGTCGCCGAAAAAACACTGGCTCAACTGCACGGGATGGGGGCTAAAGGCATTGAAATCCTTCAAGCGGCCTTGGCGGAGCGCGGGCTGAAGTTAGGTGAGGCCGCCATCACTGCCCCAAAGCAGGATACCGGCGGAGAGTCAGAGTACTGCCGTATCCTGCTGGAAAATCTGCATTCCGAAGACAAACACGTCCAAAATGAAGCCTTCCAACAGGCCCTCACCACAACCGAAGTTCCGGTCAAGTGGGCTTATGGGGTATGGGATGAACTGATCTCTGATTTGGAACACCCAAACAACCGCCGGCGGGCCATTGCGGCCCAGATATTGTGCAATTTGGCAAAAAGTGATCCCCAAAATCGGATGATCCGTGATTTTCCACGGCTGCTGGCTGTGACCAAAGATGACCGTTTTGTCACCGCCCGCCACTGTCTACAAGCCTTGTGGAAGGTGGGGCTGGCGGGAGTCGAACAACGGGGTTTGGTCATTCGTGGTTTCGAGCACCGTTTTGATGAGTGCGCTGCTGAAAAAAACTGTACCCTGATCCGCGCTGACATCCTTCAGGGATTAAAGCAGTTGTATCAGGCGACCCAAGACGAAACGATCAAAAGCACTGCGGCTAAACTCATTGCCCGTGAGCCTGATCTCAAATATCGAAAAAATACAGTGCGTTGTGGCGGTGATTTCTCCCGCCAACCCACTAGATCGGGGAGTTTGAGGGGTCTACCCTCAAGTATTCAATGCCCCTTTCGCCCTGAGGGAGGCTGAGGGGGCGATGTGCTTTGGGCGCGTATAAGCTGCGGGCATGGCGTACCATGCCCCACCAGCGAGATAGTCTTTGTTAGAAGCCATTTGAAAACTCACCCTTCGATGATTAACCTCATCCCCCCTGTGCGACCGCTTCGCGGTGCC
>JACSRJ010000094.1 GCA_014879835.1 Anaerolinea sp. | reverse complement strand
TCAGATGTGTATAAGAGACAGGTATTTGGGGTCTTGGGCGTGGTTTCGCAGCCCTGCCAGCATATTACGGGCCTGAAATAATTCATTGTCGAAATTCTGGGCAATGAGCGCGGAAGATCGTTCGATAATGCCCCGAGCATCACTAATTTGTGCTTCCGCTTGTCGCGCTGCCTGCAATTCTTGAGTCAGTGAGCCATCACCGGGATCGATGTTGTTGGCGGTCTCGTAGGCCCGCACCGCCTCCGCGATCAAGCGTTGGCGTTCATCTAGGGCACTGGCGGCTTCAGCTCGGGTCAGCGCACCCTTGCCCTGATCGATCAACTGGACTTTCACCGTCTGAATCCGGCGCGAGGCTTCCTCTGCCATCGTCCGCAGGCGGGCACTGCCCGGCAAAATCTGGCGCATGGAGGCAAGGGTATTGAGCAGGGTTTGAAGGCTGGTGACCCGTTCGTTAAGGCTGCCGGTCATCATGTTGAGCGCGACTGAGGCCTTGTCATACTGTTCCTGAACCCGCTTGACCAGCTCAATCCGCTCTTGTGCCATAGGGTCACTGGGCACCACCCGCTGCGCGCCTTCGTACTTACGGAGGGCCTCACTCCAGTCGTCATTGGCCAGCAGTCGATCACCATCCGCTAGAAGCTCGCGGGCAAGGGCGAGGTCTTCAATGTCCAGAAGGGCCTGTTCCGCATCCTTCCAACTGTTGATCCCGGCCCGCTCAGCAATATCGCGGGCCTCACGGTAGAGGCGGCGCGCTTCTTCATAGTTCCCTGCACGCACCAACGAGTTTGCCCGGTTATAGGCGACCCGTGCATCAAAGGGGATGCGGTGATCAGGCACAATACCCCGGATCAGGTTATCTTCAGATTTTTGGCGATAATCAAGGGCCGCAGCATGATCAGGCTGAAGACTCAAAACCCGGTTGGCGGCATCAATGGTCTTTTGATAATCCCCGGCATAATAGGCTTGCGCTGCTTCGTTCATCAGCGCCTCAATTTGGGCCGCAGCGTTCCCAGAGCGAGATACGGGCGCATAGTCCGAAGTTGAGGTGTTCGATTCCGATTCCGTATAATCGGAGGCACTTGCTGGCGGGACATAACTCTGGATCGCCGGGCCCGGCTCTAATTCAAAAGCGATTCCGTAGCGATTGAGCAGATCGCGCACTTTCATCTCGTGTTGAGGGCTGCGCAGGGCTGCTTGATTAAGGAGCGCCAGTACATCACTGTTGGTGCTGTCCTGAGCAAGTGCTTCACTGAGGATGTCAATGGCTTCATCGAAGTCATCATCGCCTGCGGCCATTTCCATCCGTATTCGTGCCCGGCGAATCATACTGCGGATCGATGCCGTCTCTGAGACGGGCGGGGCGCTGCGCCGCGCCAATTCGGACAAGAGCGCCTTGGCTTCGTCCTCAAAAGAGGTGTTTTTGCTAGCGGTCAATAATGCTCGCGCTTCAGTTTCAAGCGGAGTTAGTTCAGCAGGACGAGCATCCACAGGAAGTGCCTGAATTCGTTGGCGCAGTTCAGCGATCTGTTGAGCAAGCGTAGCCATGCGGCCCCATCTCTCCGGTTAAAAGTTGGGCGGATTGTACCCGCAAGGGGATAGGTGGGTCAACTGAGGGATAGGTGAAAACAAACCGCCCCGATCTCAGCGTTCTGACTCTAAGAAGGGGCGGTAGAAAGACACTTAAAACAAGGCGCCTGCCTGCGCTACATTTTGAGGCAATCGGCCTATACCTAAAATGCCTCTCCCTCCATCCAAGATGGAGAGAGGGGCGAAGTTCACAGTCACAGGTTAGGGTTTAACCCCAACACTGCCCTTACGGAATTCCTTGGTAGGCGCTTCGCCGAGGTACTTCTTGTAGATTTCCTCGTAGGTGCCGTCTTTGATCACTTCTTCGAGGGCGGTATTGATCACGGTGAGCAGGTCCCCGCATTCCATCCGCACAGCGATACCGTAGTACTCGACGGTGAAGGGATCCCCAGTGACCACCAGATTCAGCTCAGGGCGGTTAAGGATCAGGGTCAGGGAGACCACATTATCATTCACCACCGCATCCACGTCCTTGTTGGCAAGGGCTTGGAAGGCTTCAGGGGCAGTCTGGTATTCCTTAACGGTCACATCCTTGATTTCCTTGGCCGCTTCCGCGCCAGTGGTGCCAAGCTGCACACCGATAGTCTTGCCCGCAAGGTCTTCAGGGGTCTTGATGGTTGCAGCGTCATCCTTACGTACCACGATCACCTGACCAGCAGCGAAGTACGGATTGCTGAAGCTCACGGTCTTCATCCGTTCCTCGGTAATGGTCGCAGCGCTGATCACGATGTCAAACTGCCCGCTGGCAAGGTTGATGAAGATTGGGTCGAAGGCGGCGTTTTCATACTTGACCGTGAAGCCGGCTTTGGCGGCCACGGCGTTCAGAAGGTCAATATCGAAACCTTCAAACTCGTTGGTGGTGGTATTGATGTTCTCAAAGGGCGGATAGGCCGCATCCGTACCCACGATCAACTCACCAGTGGAACGGCAGGCAGCGGGGGCGGTCGCTTCGGCGGTGGGCGCTGCGGTTGCCGCTTCAGTCACCGCGATAGTGGCCGCTGCGGTCGCTTCGGCCGTAGCTTCGGCAGTGGGTTCAGGCGTCGCCATTGCCGCTTTGCGCGCCTCCGCGGTGGCAGTCGCAAATTCAATGATGCGAGTGCCCGCCGCATTTAAGGTAGGCTGAACAACGGACGTGTTGGTGGGTGCAGGCGTATTGGTAGGCGGTACTTCCGTCGCAGTGGGCGGCACCGCTGTCTCAGTCGGGGCCTGCGTCACGGGAATAGGGGTTGAAGTATTGGTGGGCGGAACCGCTGTTGGCTCCTTAGTGGGTTCCTTGGTAGGTTCCACCGTCGGTTCAACAGTAGGCGCTTTGGTGGGTTCTTTGGTAGGCTCTGCCGTCGGTTCCTTGGTGGGTTCCTTCGTCGGCTCCTTCGTTGGCTCAACAGTAGGCGCCTCAGTCGGTGCTTCGGTGGGCGCTAATGCTTCTTTAGTGGCTTCGGCAGTGGGTTCTTTGGTGGGTTCAGCGGTCGCCTCTTTGGTCGGTTCCGCAGTGGCTTCGGTGGTAGGCTCAGCGGTCGCCTCTGTAGTTGGCTCCGCAGTGGCTTCCTTGGTCGGCTCGGCAGTTGCTTCTGTAGTTGGCTCCACAGTGGCTTCGGCGGTGGGCGCAGTGGTGGCTGCGGCCGTGGCCTCAACCGTTGCGGCTTCCGTTGGTGCGGTGGTCTGGGTCGCAGGCACAGAGGTTGCCGTCGCGGCTGGACTGCCACCACAAGCTGCTGCTGCAAAGGCAAAGACTACCAAGAGCAGCAGGATCGAAAAACGATTCTTCCGCATAAGAGAACTCCCCCTAGCTAAGGTCTTGAGACTCGGTACGGGAACATAGTTAACGTCTCTGATGTTACACGGGTGACGAAAAATGTCAATTATGATCTCGCGCCAAAGAAGGTGACAGAAGGAAATTGATCCCGACGGACTGGGCGTAAAAGGGCGGAGTGAGGCCCTGTCGGGTCTGATCCGTGGTTTACTCCGCCAACATCCCCACTTGAACACACATGACCAATCCTAACAATCCAATTTCGGCGGGGAACCGTTCCCGGTCTGCTAGATTCATGGTGAGCAGGGGGCAGCACATAAGCGCAGCGCTTAGAACATCGTCGTAATAGGCGCGAGGGGTCTTGTCAACGGTCGTTAGATGTTCAATCAAAGGCTTGTAGACTCGTTCGATCTTGCTCGTTTTGAACATCTGCCGCACGGTTGAAGGTTGATAATCGTGTTCAATGGTGAAGGTGCTGCCATCGTCATGAAAGCTGAGTTGTAGTTTTGAGGCGATCTCATGGGGATGGTACATCCATGTAGCTGAAACATTGTGGAACAAGGGCTTTGCCAGATCAAGCCATGGGGAGTGCCGTCCCCCGAACGCCGGATCAAAATAACGCAGTCCTTCTGGGGTGAAGAATACATTGCCGTTATGCGCATCCCCATGCCCGATAATAGTCCACCCCTGACGCGCTGGTTGAAGCAGGGTGCGCGCTCTAACAATGGCATCACCGAGCGTGCCCTCATAACGGACGCCGTTGATAATCCAGCGCCGTTCTAGAATCGCTTCCCACGGCAAGGAACGCTCACCGGGTAAGGTGAATGGTTTTTCCTCGTAAAAGGTGCTGTAGCGCGATCCCAGTCGGTGGTAAAACAATTGATGAATAGGTGCGCCAGCCGCATCTTCTCCACTCACCCAAGCTAACGTTTGATGGTAGATTTGGGATAGATAATCATCAGCATCGTTTTGGGCCTTCATCAACGCTTGAAAATCGCCCCGTTCGCCTCGCTCTAGGGCCCGTGCTACCTCAAACACCGAAGGCGCATGAACCAGATCATAGATCAAGAGCTGCCGTCCGTACTCGGTGGAGGCATATAGAGGGCGCACAATCGGATAACCGGCCTCCGCCAGCACATCGGAATTATAGTATTCGCTGATGACGCTCTGTGGTTCGACATGGGTCTTAAAGAATAATTGAGCGCCACTTTGAAGAGTCAGAAAGCCGTTAAATGAATTAAGAGAAACCGCCTGAGGACGTAATTCAACCTGCTCCACATCAAGGGTGGGGAAGATCTCGTTAATGAAAGCCAAAAGCAGGGTCTCCGCACGGGTTTTATCCCGAAATTGAAGGGTCTGAATAAGGCGCAGGCGATCATCACTCATCACTTTGTTCCTTTGATCACTACCCCCTAACTTTTAGGGGTTCGGTCGGATTCCCCTTTGATAGTGGGGCGATTTCCATTTACAAAGTTTTTATTTGGGACTAGGATTAAGCCTCTGTCGGCTTGTGCAACTGTATATCTGGGTCTGATTGCCCGTGACCAAGTGAAGCCCTAATCCTCATTATCTTGATTGCACGCCAGCGGGCAAGACAGCAAGGAGAGACCACTGTGAACAGCATCAGTCGGGTCATTCAAACGCAGAACCTCAGCAAAGTGTACCGCACTCGCAAGGGAAGCACACCTGCCCTCACCAAGTTAAATCTCGAAGTGGAGAAGGGTGAGATTTTTGGCTACCTTGGGCCCAATGGCGCGGGCAAAACCACGACTATACGCCTTCTTCTGGATTTGATCCGTCCCACTGGCGGGAATGCCCTGATCTTTGGCAAAGAGAGCGTTCAGGACAGTGTCTCGATCCGTCGGAAGGTCGGATTTCTGCCCGGTGAACTCAACTTGTGGCAGCATTTGACCGGACAGCAGGTGGTCAACTATGCGGCAAGTGCCCGCGAAGGCGATGGGGCGATGCTCAAGAACGCCAGTGGGATCGCGGATCGCTTGGGGCTTGATCTGACAAAACGAGTACGCGCCCTTTCTTCTGGTAACAAGCGCAAGTTGGGGCTGGTCATCGCCATGATGCACACCCCTGATCTGCTCATCTTAGATGAGCCGACCAACGGACTGGATCCGCTTCTACAGCAGACCTTTTACCAGATGATGCGCGAAATTCGGAACGAAGGCCGAACGGTTTTTCTCTCCTCCCATGTTTTGGGTGAAGTGCAGGCGATTTGTGATCGGGTGGGCATTCTCCGTGACGGCGAATTGAAGGCGGTGGAACGAGTTTCCGCCCTGACCCACACCAACTTCCAGTTTGTGACCATCCGCTTTCGGGACCCAGTCGCCTCAAGTGAAGTCGAGAATGTACCGGGGGTGAGTGACGTAAAAGCGGACGGCAGCACCCTTCAGTTCCGGCTCAATGGGGAGTGGCACCTGCTCCTTCAGGCAATCCGGGATTTGCATGTGGTCGATGTGCGGGTTAAAGAACCTTCACTCGAAGACATCTTCCTGACCTTTTATGGGGAGGTGAAAAAATGATCGGCCCTGTCGTCTTTAGAACCCTAACGACCCATTGGCGTCAGATGCTCTACTGGGGCTTGGGTTTAGCACTGCTGGTGCTTTATATGCTCTCAGCCATCTCCCCAGAGGCGATCAAAGGGTTTGCGGGGATGCTCAAGAATTTTCCACCCGCCATCGCGCAGTTGATCGGTATCTCCGATCCCGAACTGCTTACCACCCCGGACGGCTTTCTGAGTCTGGGATTTGCAGCCTATGCACCATTGGTGCTGGCGATCTTTGCGATCTCAGCAGGGCTAAACGTGACTGCCAATGAGGAGGAAGAAAAACTCCTTGATGTGGTCTTGAGCTGGCCTTTGCCTCGCTGGCAGCTCCTTTTGGGGCGTATCGTAGGCTGGACGATCATCACCTTAGGTATTGTGGGGCTGGTCTTTGCGGGGATGCTGGCGGGGCGTTTTTTAGGCTCGGCCCAGATCAGTCTGCGGCGAAGCCTTGAAACCTGCATCAATCTGCTGCCCAGTACCTTGCTCATCCTGACCTTAACAGTCATGGTAGCAGCAACGGTGCGCCGCCGCTGGATGGTCACCACCATTGTGGGGACATTCGTGGCGCTCAGTTACTTTCTAAAGTACCTGAGTGAGGTCTTTGTCAATGATGTGTCCCGGGTGGCAGGCAAATTGTCCTATTTCACCTACTACGACAATGCCGGGGTCAGCCTGCACGGGCTGAATATGACCAACTGGCTGCTGCTCACTGGGATCGCGGGGGTTTTCCTACTAGGCGCGTTGTGGTCGTTCCAGCGCCGTGATGTGGGGCTATAGGGAGGTTGTTGATCATGAATCGCGCAGTATTTAACGAAACGTGGCGTCAGACGTGGTTGCAGGCGATTCTGTGGGGCATCGGGCTTGGGGCTATGGGCTTTCTGGTGGTGCTGATGATCCCCGATGCAGAGGGACTAAAACAGATGCGAGACCTGATCGCCAGTTTGCCCCCAATTATGGTGCGGGCAATCGGGGTTGGGGATGATCTGGATTTTATCACCACCCCAGAAGGGTTCATCGCCGTTGGTTTTTTTGGTAAAACCCTTCTCATCCTCGCGGCTTATCCAGTGATTGTAGGACTGCGGGTGACTTCTGTCGAGGAACACAACGGCACGATGGATATCTTGCTCAGCTTTCCTCTGAAACGCTGGCAGGTGGTGTTACAGAAGTTTGTCGCATATACAATCACCGCAGGCATTGTGATTGCATGGCTGTTCGTAGGGATGTGGGTAGGGCAAGCTGTGACCGGTCTCTCGCTCAACATGGGGCGAATCGCGCAGACTATCCTGAACACCCTACCCTGTTTGGCCGTGATTCTGGCCTTCACGACCCTTGTCGGGGCGATGATCAACAACCGTCGCCTTGTGATCGGGATCAGCACGGTCTTTGTTTTGGGCAGCTTCATGCTTGATACTGTGGGGCAGCTTGCCAAAGGCACCTTTGCTGAGGATTTGCGGGCGCTGTCGTTCTTCCGCTATTATGACAGCACGGGCGTGATGCAGCACGGGTTATCGGTGGGGAATTTTCTGCTGCTGCTGGCTGCGGCAGCCTTGATGGTCAGCCTTTCGTTGGTTGCTTTCCAGCGTCGTGATGTGGGGGTGTGATCACGCCTCCAGCCATGGGCGGTGAAGGAAATATCATCTGAAATCCATCCCTATCGCCCTAAATCAAAGCGCCCCTAAA
>JACSRJ010000064.1 GCA_014879835.1 Anaerolinea sp. | reverse complement strand
ATCAATCGGTCTAAGTGGGGACGATGATCCCGGACTCGATGAGGGCTAATGTTGGTGAACAGGACAGTCCCCCTCAAAAGGTCGATTCCCCCTTCAGCCAATCTGGAGAAGGGGGGATGAGGTCGAAGCGTGCAGAGCTACTTTTCAAACGGTCTCTCAATCATCGCGGGCGCAGCGTATCCCGATGAACCAATCGGGATGATCTGGGGCAATCTGGAAGCGTGTGTGTCCACTCACCCCATAGTCAATGTAACTGAGCCAACCACCCCGAAAGACACGTCTATCCGTGGTGTTATTGGGGTCTTCGCGGCCGTCATTGGCTTGATAGGGGTAAGGACGATAGAGGGTGCTTGTCCACTCCCATACATTGCCGGACATATCCAATGCGCCTACCCATGATTCACCGAGTGGATATAGCCCCACCTCACCTGTTTGATAATTGTTGTTTTTATCAAAAATGAGGCGTGAATCGTCCATATAGTTGCCCCACGGAAAGTGCCAGCTCTCTGGGCCCCGAGCCGCATACTCCCATTCAGCTTCGGTAGGCAGACGCCCGCCCCGTTGGGTACAAAAAGCCCGCGCCTCAAACCAAGTCACATTCTCACGGGGGCGTTTGTCTCCCTGAAAAGCTCCTGCTGAGCCATACTGAGCGTTGGTCACCTCATATCGATCCAGCCAAAAGGCTTTTTCAAAACATACTTCATGGACGGGCTGCTCATCACGACGCCCTTCCATACTGCCCATGAGGAAACACCCCGAAGGCACTTTCACCATCTCAAATCCATCAAAAGACTGGATGACCGGCCGCCAGTCTCGGTTGCGGCTTACCCCGGAGGGTTTTGGGGTAGCTGTGGGGGCCGTAGATTGACAGCCCATCACCATCAGCACCACCAACAGCGCAAGTCGTTTGAACATGCTGAATACTCCCTTTGGAAGGGAAGGGTAACGCCCTCTGGCGCAAGAATCAAGTGATAATGATCCTTTACCCCGCACCCAATTATTCCCCAGATGCGCTTGAGAAGTGGATGATCTCGATATGGTGATCCACCACATCCAGATCAGGGCGATTGGTTTCGATCCACGCAACGACGTGATCAAGCAGATTCTGGGCATGGGCCGCGCTGGTGCTGACAATAGCACAGCCAATGGTTGCAGCATGATGAGCATCGTGCAAGCCCACCTCCGCCGCACTGATGGTGAACTCCTTGCGCAGTCTTGCCAGCAGTCCTTTGAGGACGCTGCGTTTGTCCTTGAGGGTATCAGGATCGTGAAGGTAGAGTTCTATAGTACAGGCACCAATAACCATAATCAGTAATGAGGGCATTCTCCTCACAGGGTAACTACCAATAATGGGTATTATATCCTACCCAATAAGCGATCAATCTGCGGAACCTTCCGCACTGAGGGGTCTTGGTTTGCGATGCTCGCCACTGGCGGCGACTTGCTGATCATGGCGATTGCGCAAGGAATTGGCCCGCGTCTGTAAGTCTTTAAAAAACTCGGTCTCAGTCACAGCAGCTACATGCTGAGCGCGTTTGACCGTATCAATTTGGATGCTCAGTTCTTGAACCTTCTGCTTGAGTCGTTCCTCACGGGCCGAAACTTCCTCCGCCATTTTCCAGAAGACCTTTGCCAGATTGCCTACCTCGTCAGAACCCTCTGCGAGGCGCGCCAACCGTGCACCTTGAATCTGTTCCGATGTAAGGGTGTCCTGACTTATCTGGCGGGCCATTTCGCCCAACATCCCCACCGGGCGGATCACATAACGACGGAGCAGCAGATTAAGGATGAACAGGGAAATTGCAAAAACACCCCCAAAAATCCCAATCACCACCACAAAGGAACGGGCCGCTGTGTTAAGGACATCACTTGCAGGCACATAGATGATCTGAGCAGCAATCACCTCTTTCAGCTTCCACCCAAACCCGCCGCCATCACCGTAGGAATTGATCAAGCTGGCAGGCGCTTGGGCAGGGTCACCATGACACACCAGACAGCTTTCTGCACTCACTGTGAGCGGGCGCGCCGTGTAGTAAAGCCACCTACCCTCTGACTCTCGAAAACCTGTCAGTTCCCGTACCGCAGGGTCTGCTCGAAACTGATCCAACACCCCGGCTTCAAATGGATCAGCCTTATCTACGGGATTGGTGGGGTTATGTGCAGCTTCTTTGTAGAAATAATCCTGATAACGCTGATCACCCCGCACCCGTTCAAAAACCGTGCGAGCGCTGAAAGCGGGCACACTTTCTGAGACAAATTCAGGGCTGGCCGCCAGCTTATCCGCAAGCAGGGGCTGGATGTGGGTGGAGGTATAGCCCCGAACTGCGCTCATGGTCTCCATCAGCATCAGCCCGGTGCTGGTGATGTCGTTTTGCGCCTTCTGGTTAAGCGCCTGCCACAACACAGTACCGCCGAGGATGATCCCCATGATCAAAACTGCGGCAAGAAGCAGGGTGAACTTTGTGCCAAGTCCTAACTTCGCCAGCATCAGCACGTTCCTCACATATATCTAATGGAGATAAACTTTAATATACCACAGTGAGGAAAGTACCCTTTCTCCTATAACTGGCTGAGGCAAATCCCTCACAGCAGTTTTGTAGAAAGTTGGGTGATTACCGGGGCGCACTTCACTTACTCTCTTTTTCTTCAGGGGGAAAGAGGGTCGGGAAGGATAGAGAACACGCCCTTTCAAACGCTCCCTGAGGTTTCAACTGGAGGGTCTGAGCGATAGTTTGAAGCGGTGAATCTCAACTTCATTGATGTTGTAACCGAGTGCATCTATGAATTCATCGGCTCTGGCTACCCCAGTTTGTTCATTAGCGCTTAACTCCACACTTAGAACCCCTTCACCAATGATGGACACCGCGATGATAAGCGGTCTTAAGTCATAGTTTTTCTCACGACGAGTACGTATAATTGCGGGCTGGATTAACAACTCATTCACCTGTGTTTCCAGCACCAAATTGAGAATGTTGGCAAAACTGATCCGGTAGGTGGCGCTGTGTACAAGGGTCTGCAAAGCGGGCCCTCGATCCGGCACTTCTACAGCGCTGTAGATGGGCAGACCCGGCGGGCTGACCGCGTTCACTTTAGGCACGATAGATTCAATCTCAAAAGCCCCACCCAACCACACATCGATCAGTTCACACTCACTGGTGATTCCGAGCGGCAAAGGTGAGGCAAACTGAATGTGAGGCCGGGCCACAAACCCCTGAGAATAGGTCAAGTTGATCTGGGCCCGACGCAGCACGCGTTCCCATGTTTTAGCCAGATCAAGGTGCCCAATGTATTTGAGTGCACCTCGCTTACCGAAAGTTATCCGAATGCGCCGGGAATTACCGGGATCACCCATCATGTCCTGTCGATTCACCACAAAAGATTTGCTGAACTTTATCCAATCTACCACATAACAATTTTTATTTCATATGCTATAATTTGTCCAACACTGACAATGTTATGCCGGTGGATGGAGTTCAATTGGCGCGCGATTTAGGATGACGTCGTGAAAAAGCTTGATCCGCGACTCCCAACGGGCATGAGGGATTCCCTCCCTGCGGATATGCTCCGTAGACAGTATGCTATTAATCAGATAGCTTCTACCTTTGAACGTTTTGGTTACGAGCCGCTCCAAACCCCTGTAATGGAGTTAAGCGAGACTCTCACGGGGAAGTATGGCGAAGACGCTGAAAGGCTGATTTACTTCGCTCAACATGCCCGCAGTGAAGAACAGCTTGCACTCCGTTACGATCTAACCGTACCCCTCGTGCGTGCTTTTGCTCAACACGAAGGGCAGATCTCACTCCCTTTTCGACGTTATCAGATCGCTCCAGTGTGGCGAGCAGATCGCCCTCAGCGGGGGCGCTTTCGGGAGTTCTTCCAGTGTGACGCCGATGTGATTGGGGTTGCCACCATTGATGCTGATGCAGAAGTGGTCAATCTGATGGACTCGGCACTGGTCAGTTTAGGTTTTGATGATTTTGCAATCAAGATCAGCAATCGTAAACTGCTCACTGGGATTGGGGTTTATGCCGGGGTGGAGGGAGAAGCGCTTGCTAATCTCTACAAGGCCATTGATAAACTTGACAAGATCGGCATGGATGGTGTCAAAAAAGAACTGATTCAGGGCGGAATACCGGCTGAATCGGTTGAGAAGCTCATCACCATGTTTGAGTCTGTCCAACAAGGGGACACTTTAGGCATTAAGGTCGGGTTGGAAAGACTTGAGGCGCTTCGCCAGCAGCTTCAGGGGATAACTGAAGCTGAGATCGGTCTGGGCGAGCTTAAAAACCTGTTTGCGATGCTCCAAAGCCTTGGGGTTGCTGATCAGCACATTGAATTTGACATCTCAATGGTGCGCGGTTTGAGCTACTACACCGGCCCCATTTTTGAAGCAGTGCTCCGCTCCGGTGATCCTGAGGAGCGCGTAGGCAGTATTGGCGGCGGCGGTAGATACGACGATCTCACTGGACTCTTCCGCAAACAGGGATCCCTCCCAGTAGTGGGTATAAGTCTAGGGATTGAACGTCTGATCGTGATCATGGATAACCGGGAAATGTACCCATCCAGCCTGAACCGAACCGTGGTACAGGTACTGGTCGCGGTCTTTAATGACACCATGCGCCCCGCCGCAATGCGTTTTGTTTCCGAGCTGCGTCAGAACGGTATCCGTGCTGAATTGTATCTTGGGCCGGTGAACAAACTGGGCAAACAATTCGCT
Source organism: Anaerolinea sp. (assembly GCA_014879835.1). GTDB lineage: Bacteria > Chloroflexota > Anaerolineae > Aggregatilineales > UBA2796 > UBA2796. The sequence continues at coordinate 2,862 of JACSRJ010000064.1, read as the reverse complement.
TACGCTGACAAAAAGGGTATCCCATTGGTCGCCTTGATCGCGCCTGATGAGGATGCTCAGGGATTGGTAAAGTTAAAAGTCCTTTCGTCGCAGCAAGAGAGCACCCTTGCGCGTGCTGATGCGGTCCAACGCATCAGAGAATTTGTCCGTTGATTGAGCTGTCATCTTGGCCCACATATTGAGTGAGGAAGCAGCATGTACACAGTGAATCCGCAGCATGTTGATAAAGTTGCGCTACAGTCGCAAATAGAGGATTATCCCAGCATTCTGATCTCGCCCAGAGTACGCAACAAGAATTGGCTTATGGCCTTTCTTTTGGAGCAAACAGCCCCTGCTTATTATCATGCCCTAACCCCAGAAGAAAAAGACCTCAAGACATTTCTGCACGCCTTTGTGGAGACTGTACAAGATTACGATCCAAAGTTTGGTAGGCAAACCCTAGAGGCTTTGGGAACTTCAAGGGTTTCAGCGGCCACCCTTGCAGAAGCGTTGATCGGGGATCTCAATAAAGCGCGCCCCAAACCTCGCCTTATCGCCCTTGAGAACCTTGACTATTTGACTCCAGAAAACCCCATCGTCTCTTTCTTTCATCAGCTTATAAACGATCTGCCCAAGAACACCCAGTTGGTCGTCAGTGGGCGCTTCATCCACTATCAGATGTGGATGCCTCTTGTTGAGGCGGGCAAAACTTACGTCATGGGTGATGATGTCAGCGGTCGCATTTTTGCCCCAGAGACACTCCAAATGCCCCATTTGGAGGTGTATGGATTGGGCGGCGGCGCAGTCTATGTAAACGGGATGCCTTTAACCACATGGGACGGCCCGTTACCTCGAAACTTGTTTTACTATTTTATCGATCATCCATTGGTCACGCGGGATGAGGTTTTTGCCACCTTCTGGCCGAACCTTCCCACCAAAGAAGCAACCAATGTTTTTCATGTGACCAAACGTAAGATATCCGAGCGTTTGGGATATGAGATCACCGCCTATTCGAGCGGATTCTACAAGCCGTCAGGGCAGCTTGCCCTTCATTATGATGTGTCCCTGTTTGAAAAGCAGATGGAGTCCAATAAAAACCATCTCCCCGATTCCCCCGATGAGTGGTATCGGGCGATTCGTTTATACCGTTCACCCTTCCTCTTTAAGGTGGACATGAGTTGGGTGCAAAAGCGGCGCGAAACCCTGCGCGGGCTGTACTCCGAGGCACTGGTGGGCATCGGCCGCGCTTACGCCAAGGCCCAAGACTCGGATCAGGCGATTGGGTTCTTCCTGCGGGCCCTCAAAGAGATCCCAGAACGTGAAGACATTCACCGGGACTTGATGAAGCTCTACAAAGAGTCCGGTAAAAAAGACAAGGCTATCGAACAGTACAAACTGTTGTGCAGCGTTCTGGATCGGAAATTGAGCATCACACCCTCCAAAGCCACCCAAACGGTCTACAAAAACATCTTAGAGGCGTAGGAATTCACCGTTCCTCCCCACATCCATGTGGATAAAGGGCTGAACGATACGCAAATATCGTTTGGCCCTTTGCCCTAAAACCAAGCAGGATTATCCCAACGAATCCCTTGCCCATCCTCTTTAAAGGGAGCATACTTCACCCTGCAAATGCACCAATATACCCAACAGTCCGGGGGCATTCATGCGCTCTGGACTGCTGATTCAGATGAGACAGTGTTAGGCAACCATATAGGAGTTTTATGAATGACTGCAAAAATCATTGATGGCAAACTGATCGCAGCAAAGGTTCGTCAAGAAGTCAAAGACAAAACCGCCGAACTGCTGGCCAGCAAAGGTGTGCACCCGGGACTCGCCGCAGTTCTGGTAGGGGATAACCCCGCCTCTCACACCTACGTGAAAATGAAACGCAAAGCCTGCGCCGAAGTGGGTATCGAATCATTTGGTTTTGACCTGCCCCAAGATGCCAGCCAAAGCCAAGTTGAGTCCCTTGTGCAGGAACTCAACGCTCGTCCTGATATTCACGGGATTCTGGTGCAGCTTCCTTTACCCGCCCACCTTGATGAAGAGAAAGTTCTAGCGGCGGTTGGTCTGAACAAAGATGTCGATGGCTTTCACCCCCTCAATGCAGGTCGGTTGGCCCAAAAAGGCCGTGAGCCTGATTTTGTACCCGCCACCCCTGCGGGCGTGATCCGCCTGCTGGAGGAGACCGGGGTTCAGTTTAGCGGCGCCAATGCGGTGGTGCTGGGGCGTTCCAATATCGTGGGGATGCCTGTGGCGATGCTGCTGGTGCGCAACGACTGTACTGTCACCATCTGCCACAGCCGCACCAAGAATCTGCCGGAAGTGATTCGGGGCGCAGATATTCTGGTGGCAGCCGTGGGGCGCGCCCAGATGGTCAAAGGTGACTGGATCAAACCGGGCGCAGTGGTGATCGATGTGGGCACAAACCGCATCAACGATTCCAGCGCCAAAGACGGCTCACGGTTAGTTGGGGACGTCGATTTTGAGAGCGCTGTCGAGGTTGCCGGGGCGATCACCCCTGTGCCCGGTGGGGTAGGCCCAATGACCATTGCCATGCTGCTGGTCAATACCCTACGGGCCGCCGAGATGAGCCTCAAAAAAGGCTGAGCAGACACCACCCTTCGCTTCGCTTTTAAGGCCTCATCCCCCTGTCCCCGTTTTTCAGCGGAGAAGGGGGATATAGGATTCTTACAGCGTTATCCTAAAAGATTGACCTGCTATTTGCAATCTTACCCTCATCCCCCTGCGCCCACGACCGCTGCGCGGTGCCCGCCCACACGCGGGAGAAGGGGGAAGGCTTCTTTTGAGGGGAAGCTGTCCTGTTCACCAACATTAGCCCTCATCGAGTCCGGGATCATCGTCCCCACTTAGACCGATTGA
>JACSRJ010000308.1 GCA_014879835.1 Anaerolinea sp. | reverse complement strand
GCGTCAAAGGTGCGGGGGGCAAAGGGGAGGTGGTACAAGTCCGCGGCCACATACACAAACCGATCCGAACGTCCCAAACGTGCCTGTGCATCCTGAAGCATGGTGCGGGAGTAATCCATCAGCACCACCTGATCGTAACGGTTGGCTTCGTTGATCAGGCGGCCAAAGCCGACCCCAAAATCAACGTAGCGGCGGGCTTTTGGGGGCAGAAGGCGGCGCAGCGCAATGCGCTCTACGGCATCCTCGTACTCGCGCCCTTTGCCCTCCCAAAAATCAACCCGATAGGTCGAACCTTCATAATCACAAATTTCTGGGGCTTTTTGCTGAACCTGAGTCAAGCCTTTATATCCTCATACCATTGATAGGGAATTCTGAATTCCCGCTTGGGGCGGAAGGGGGAGGGCTGATTTGGCCCTCGCCCCTTCACGCGGGTTAGGGTGCGCTGGTAGGCGTAGGCGGCACAAGGGTCGGGATCGATAAGGTGGGTGTAGGTGTGGCCGCGCCGGGGTCACCTAGACCGGGCTGCGCCGTTGCCCCCGGCGTGTTTGACTCTGGAATAGTCGTTGCAGGGGCAGAGAAGGGGGTGAGCATGGTATCCGGTGTCGGGGTGATGCTCGGTACACCCAATCCTGTTTTGTAGCCCGGCCATGGGTCTTCAATGAATTCATTGGTGCCCAGCAAGTCACTGCCCCGCCCTGAAAGTGCCCTGAAGAAGAAGGGCCAGAACTCAGGCCAGTTGTCGGGCAAATTGGTCAGGATACGGGCAAAGGGATCAACCACATTCCGTAAGGCAATGGCCACATCGTTGAGTTGGGTTTGATTGAGGGGGATGTTCACGGGCACATTCAGGGCCACAGGAACCTTCAAATTGACCGGGACTTTGAGGTTGACCGGGACTTTGAGATCGACCGGAACCTTCAGTTCAACCGGCAGGGGCTGATCAATCGGCACATTCAAATTGAGGGCCACTGGAAGCTGTAAGCCTGTGGGCAGGGTGATGGCCACACTCCCCCGGATGTTACCGCCACCACCGGGCAAGGTGAAGGTGGCGTTTGCGGTCAGATCAACGTTCTGGGTGAGGACAACGGTGGTGTTGGTAGAAAGGGGCACATTCATCCGCACGGGGATGGTATCCCGTACCACAATGGTATCCTTGACGTTGATCGTATCGATCACATCAATGGTATCGACCACATTGATGGTGTCGTTAACTTTGATGTTGGTGATGATCGCAGCATCGTTTAACCCCACGAAACTGCTGTACAAGCCGCCAACCAGAGGCTCCGCAATGCCGGTCTTGATCTGGAACAGAAGCGTTACCAGCACAAAGATCGTGACCAGCATCACAAAGTTCATGATGAACGAAAAGACGATGGCGATATTTCGGAATACGTTCCAAAGGCGATTAAAGCCGACCACGACTTGCCTCCCTCGCAAAAGCCCATTGAAGCCGAATTGTACCACAAGCCCCTAAAGTTAAAAATTTCTAACTTGACATTCGATATATTTCGACTTAGAGTATATCTAAACGATATATCGAAACGTAATATATCAAACAGGAATAAGATAGAAAGATATATCACGAGACGATATAGAGAAACACGAGGAACCCCCATGAACGACGAGATCGGACGTGAACTGACGGTACTGGAATACACCATCTTGGGTATGCTGAGTGTGGAGCCGCAGTCCGGCTACAGCATTATTGGCTTACTGGAAAAGGGTGACCGCCGCCTGAGCAACAGTGCCGGCGCGATTTACCCCGCCCTGAAGCGGTTGGAGAAATACGACATCATCGCAGGTGAAGTGGAGGCTTCTAACGAACTGCGTCCACGCAAGCTGTACGCCCTGACCCCACGCGGTGAGAAGTACCTTGATGCGTGGCTGCGCGAACCGCTGCCCAATGAAGACCTGCTTGAGAACAACGAGATCATGCTGCGTAAGTTCTTGTTTGCGGAGCGCCGCCTGAGCCGCGCTGAAGTGCTGGAATGGCTTGAAGCTTACGAAAAAGCCATTGAAACCTACGACACCACCCGCCGTCTGTGGTACGAGACCCAGATGAACTTCTCCTCCTTGCACCAGCAGTTGGTGCTGGAAGCGACCCGGATGGAGTTGGACACCGTTCGGGCATGGATCAAGGCCGCCCGCGCCCGGCTCAAAGCTGAACCGATTGACTCCGAAGCGCCGGTTATGGAACCGTGATTGCTGAATCCAAGCTATTCCCAAACACCCTAAAACATCCCCAAGGAGAGAATCCCATGAATACCGTCCGTGAGAAGCCATCCACAGCCCTCAGTGGGTTGTACTATCCCAACAAGATTGCGCGTATCGTACTCAACACCCTTCAGGACATTTGTGGGGAAGGCGCAACCAAAGCCACCCTACACATGGCAGGTTTAAGCAGCCTGATCGGCAATTTTCCACCAGATAATCTTGAGAAGCTCTTTGACTTTGCGCACTTCACCGCGATCCAAGCCGCGTTGGAAGAAGTATATGGGGTGCGTGGTGGGCGGAGTTTAGCCCTGCGTGCAGGGCGCACAGCCTTTATGGAAGGGCTGCGTAACTTTGGGGCGCTGGCTGGCGCGGGCGATCTGGCCTTCCGGGTACTGCCTTTACCGGCCAAACTGCGCATCGGGCTGCCCGCTATGGCCTCGATCTTCAACAACTTCAGCGATCAAAGGACAACGGTGTTGGAAAAGGAAGATCATTACTCATGGGTAGAGACCACCTGCCCCTGCTGTTGGGGGCGGCAGGTTGATAAGCCCGTGTGCCACATGGGTACCGGGCTGCTGCTAGGGGGGCTGCATTGGGTCAGTGGTGGGTTGGAGTTTAGGGTTGTCCAAACCCGGTGTATGGCCGCTGGTGATGCCCACTGCGAATATGTGATCTACAAAGAGCCGTTGGGTGAACGCTGAACGGTCAAGCAACGAACAAGATACTCCCTCCGCCCGCAAACAGACCGGGGAGGGGGTTGTGGCCGACAACGCGGGCGTTGTCCCTACGGGATGCCGCCTCTTGTAGGGACAGGGCCTGCCCTGTCCGCCTCGATCCATTACCCACCGTACAGGATTACTTTCCAAACGGCCTCTCAGCCGATTTCGAAGCCATTCTAGAAGTGGGCGGCGCACAGTTTGCCCTCACCCCCAGCCCCTCTCCCGACCGCCGCTTCGCGGCTAGGAGAGGGGAGGAAAACCTTTGGAGGGCGTGCCCTCCACAACCCCAGATCAGGGAGTTTGAGGGGTAGACCCCTCAAGCGTTGATTCCCCTCTTCTGCCGCGGGCGGGCTGAGGGGGACAGGGGGATGAGGGTAAACCTACTGTCGTCCCCTCAGCCGATTTCACGGGAAGAGGACGCCTTCTCAGGCAGATTTTGACCGTGCGAGAGCCACAGTTTGCGAAAAATCCCCCCTCAGACTGAAAGGCAGCCTATATTTGCCTAAAATGAATCCTGTATTGACCTTGCCGATTTTTTGTTATAAGGTAACATAGAACCTGTTATACACACATTTATCAAGAAATCCATGTGAAATAACTGAGACAGTAATAGCTCGATTGCTATTATTAGTTTGTCATTTAATCAACCTTGATCAAAGGTATCTCATGAACAAAGCAACTACACAACTCCATGAGTTGTTACGTCACAGAGACATCATCGCTGTACCCGGTGTATATGATGGGGTGAGCGCCCGAATTGCCCAAACGCTCGGTTTTTCGACGGTATATGTAAGCAGGACTTCGGTATCGGCCTCACGTTTAGGCAGTTCTGATGTGATCGCCCTAAATTTGGCCAGTATGGTGGAGGCTGTAACCCACATTCGACAGATCGCCTCGCTGCCTATTATCGTGGATGGCAGCTTCAGTAACGGGAATCTAGCCAATGTCATCCGCGCTGTGCGTGAACTGGAAGAATGCGGCGCTTCAGCAGTGATTTTGGAGGATTATGAGTATCCCGGAGGCTATGCCAACCATCATCGACGGGTGATCGCCGCGAATGATATGGCTCGGCGCTTGCAGAACGCCCGTAGTGGGCGTGATAATCCTAATCTGATCCTGATCGCTCGTACTGGGTCGCTGCCCGCGCACGGTTTTCAGGAATTGGTGGATCGCATCCAGTCCTATGAACAGGCCGGCGCAGAAATGATCCTTGTGGACATGATCATCAACACGGCCCAGATGGTGCGCATCCGAGAGGAGGCCACCGTACCGCTGATCTACGATCTGTCTGCTTCGGTCAAAGTGCCGCTCACCTCACTTGAGCAGGTCGGCGCTTTGGGCTTTCAAATGGTGCTGCTCGATAACCATGCACTGCTGGCCAGCGCTCAGGCGATGAGCCGTCAGTGGGGGATGCTGCTTGAAACCGGCTCTGTTGAGGATTTTTCGGATCAGCAGATGCAGCTCTCAGACTTGCAGGAACTACTTCGACCCTCCAGCAGGGAAGCATGATTCCTATCGCTTGTGGGACGGCGCTCAGCCTGTGATCAAGGGCTGTGTGGATCAGTATACCCGCACCCGGCCTTCACCCGCGATGACCTGCCCAATGCGCCATCCCTGTGCGCCGCGTTGGTTAAGTTCCTCAATCAACGCCCCGGCTCTTGCCTCTGGTAGGGCGATGAGCAGCCCTCCTGAAGTCTGGGGATCACACAAGAGGAGTTGAAGTTCTTCGGGGAGTGGTCGATCAAGGATCAACCAAGGCCGATAAAACTCCCAGTTTGCGGTCGCGCCGCCGGGGAAGGTATTCGCTTTGGCATAGTCCAGCGCACCGGGCAAAAACGGCAGGGACTCAAAGTTGAGGCGCACATCCACACCGCTGAGATGGGCCATTTCATGGGCGTGCCCGATCAAGCTGTAACCAGTAATATCGGTCATGGCATGGACACCAACCGCCTGTGCCGCTTGCGATCCTTCTCGATTGAGGCTGATCATGGTTTGAACTGCCGTTTCCACATGCGCTGGCTCAGACACCCCCCGTTTGAGGGCCGTGGTGATCACCCCGGTGCCTAACGCTTTGGTTAAGATCAGAACGTCACCGGGTTTTGCGCCGCCTTTGGTGATGATCCGCTCGGCATTAACCATCCCCGTCACCGCAAGTCCAAACTTTGGTTCCTTATCCTTGATCGTGTGTCCACCGGCAACAACCGCACCCGCAGCCTTGACTCGCTCCGCCCCCCCACGCAAAATCTCGCTCAGAATTTCCAGTTCAAGGGTGTCGGGGAAGGCGGCGAGGTTGATCGCAAACAGCACCTCTCCCCCCATGGCATAAACATCACTCAGGGCATTGGCAGCCGCAATCGCCCCGAAGTGGTAGGGATCATCCACCACGGGCGGGAAAAAATCCACAGTGGAGATGATCGCCTGCCCATCGGCAAGACGATAGACCGCTGCGTCATCGGGGGCAGCCAAGCCCACCACAAGCGCAGGGTAATCAGCAGGGTTAAAAATCTGAGAGAGAGGGCGCAGCACGTGCGCCAGATCGCCGGGGGCGAGCTTAGACGCTCAACCCGCGCACGATGCCAGCGTCGTGAGCTTCACCTCATGGAGGCTCAGTTTTGCCATCATGACCCCTTCATTTACCGATTCTTGCGAATGAGCGTCCGCTTAACGCCCGGACGCCTCTCAGTGAGTATAATAAGAGGCATGATAAATCGCCAGAGGGATCGGGTCGTTATTCCATGAGCCAACTTACCCAACTGGAGCAGCGTCTTGCAGGACTGATAGAAGGCGGCTTTGCCCGCTTGTTTAGCGGCTGTGTACAACCTTCAGAGGTGGCCGCCCAGCTTGCCCATGTGATGGATGAAAGCGCCGAACGCAGCTTATCGGGGGAGATCATCGCGCCTAATGTGTATCAGGTGCATCTTCACCCTACCGATTTTAGGACGGTTCTGAGCGCACAGCCTGATCTGATTCAGCAGTTGGGGGATGGCATTGTAAATCTGGCAAAACGGGCCACCCTGCGACTGCGCAGCACCCCACTGGTTCACCTCATCTCCGACGAGAACCTGAACCCCCATGAGATTCAGGTGCGGGCTTATCATGAGCAGGGGCGGGCTGGCGCTACCCAGCAGCTCCCCATGATCACCCCGCCTGCTGCCGAAAAGCCCCAGACCCGTCCTGCCTACTTGATCCTTCAGGGACGTTACCTACCGTTGGATCGGGCCGTGACCACCATCGGACGGCGGCGTGATAATAATATCGTGCTCGAAGATGCACGGGTCTCGCGGACTCATGCGCAGGTTCGGTCCCGTTTTGGGCGCTATGTAGTTTTTGATCTGGGCAGCAGCAGCGGCACCTTTGTTAATGGGCACCGGATCAGTGAGCACATCCTCAAACCGGGGGATGTGATCACCTGCGCCGCCGTGAATCTGGTCTACGTGGAGGACGAAAGCGCCACCCATGATCCTCACAAAGATACCCAAATTGGCGGCTTGGATACCGAGAAGAAGGTTAATACCACCACTGCACGAGACGGCTCATGACCCTTGAGATCGGGCTGCTCATCCTCCGAAGCCTTGCTGGGGTCCTGCTTCTGGCTTTTTTGATCACCCTCTTTGTGATGCTCTGGCGCGATCTGAGGGTGGTTACCCAAGAGGTCAATTCGCGCACCAAACGGCGCGGACAGTTGGTCGTCACCAAAAGCGAAAATCCGGCGGTGAAACCCGGTACGGTTTATCCTTTGCTGCCACTCACCAGTTTGGGGCGTGCCCCCACCAATACCATCCGCCTCAATGATGCCTTTACCAGCAGTGAACACGCGCTGGTCACCCTGCGCAGCGGTCAATGGTGGCTTGAAGACCGCGAGAGCAGCAACGGAACCCTGCTTAACGGTGAACCTATCTTTCAACCGCTGGTGATCGCCTCTGGTGACCTGATTGGGGTTGGACAGGTGGAACTCCGCTTAGAGTTGGAGTAGTATTTCCGGGGTCTTAGCCATTGGACAAGGATGCCTTCATGAACACAGCACGTTTTGCAGTGATCGGCGGCTCTGGGCTGTATAAAATGCCCGAACTAGGTGATTTAACCGAACTTGATCTGGATACCCCTTTCGGCAAACCCAGCGACACGATCCATGTGGGCACGCTCTTTGGGGAGCGGATCGCCTTTTTGCCCCGGCATGGGCGCGGGCATGTCCTCACGCCTTCGGAAGTGCCTTATCGGGCCAATATTTACGCGCTCAAGAGTCTCGGTGTGACCCATGTGATCAGTGTGAGCGCCTGCGGTTCCCTGCGTGAGGACTACGCTCCGGGGCATATCTGCATCCCCGATCAGCTTTTTGACTTCACCAAAGATGAGCGGGGTCGCAGCTTTTTTGAAAAAGGACTGGTGGCCCATGTAGGTGTGGCTGATCCCTTCTGCCCCGAACTGAGCGCGATCATTGCCGAAGCCAGCGCAGAAGCAGGAGGTACGGTGCATCAAGGGGGCACCTTTGTGACCATCGAAGGGCCGCGTTTCAGCACCCGGGGTGAGAGCCAAATTTGGCGGCAGATGGGCTTTTCGATCATCGGCATGACCACCAGCCCGGAGGCCTTCCTCGCCCGTGAAGCCGAACTTGCCTATGCAGTCATGGCGCATGTCACCGACTATGATGTGTGGCATATCGAAGCGGTCAGCGCCGATATGGTCTTTAAGCAGTTTCAGAACAACATCGCACTAGCCCAAAAAGCCGTTCTCAAAACCATCGAGAAATTGACTGCCAAGGCCAAACCCTGCGCCTGTCATAGTGCCCTTCAGAGTGCCTTCGCCAGTGATCTCAAAAAGATCAACCCGTCCGCTTTGGAGCGCCTGCACCCGATTGTTGGGAAGTATTTGGGCTGATGAAGAACGTCCTTTTTGTAACCACGTACAGCGGTATGGGTGGGGGCGAAACCCTGACCCTCAATTTGATGAGTGCCATGGATCGCTCACGGTATGCCCTGCATCTGATCACCCCGGCACCGGGGCTGTTCCCCCAGAAGGCGGCAGAGATCGGGGTGAAGGTTCATCATGTGCCCTACCGGGGTACAAGCACCTTTTTTGTACCTCGGTTGTGGGCGCTTCTGCCTATCACCCGTGCCCTGCGTGCTTTCCTCATCGCCCATAACATCGAGGCTGTGATCAGTGATTACCATACCCTGCCTTTTGTTGTGCCCGCCGCAGAGTCGATCCCGATTCCGGTGATCTGGAATGCGATGGGGTGGTGGTTTCCCATCTATCCATGGCAGCGTCCATTTTTTGAAAGCAGGGTGAGCCGCATCCTTGCCATCACCCAAGCCGTTAAGGACAAACTGATTGGGGAACCGCCGCGCCTAAACCCAGATCGGATCGAGGTGATCATCCCCGGTGTGGACATCGACTACTTTAAGCCGGGGGTCGATGGTTCTGCGGTAAGGCAGCGGTTGGGGATCGGCGCAGATGTGCCCCTTGTGGGTATGGCGGCGCGGTTTCAGGTGCATAAAGGGCACGAGACTTTCTTAGAGGCAGCACGTCAGGTAGCGGCGGTGATCCCCGAAGCCCGGTTTGTGGTCTCCGGGGACAACACCGGCTCATTTAAGATTCCGAAAGACGAAGCCTACAAGCAGTTTATCCTTGATACGGCCCGCACCGACCCAATTTTGCGTTCACATGTCACATACCTCGGTTTTTACCCTGACGTGCGTGAGGTGATCGCCGCTTCGGATGTGATGGTGTGCAGCTCCAATTTTGAATCCCTGCTGATGGTCGCGCTGGAGTCCATGTCGATGGGACGCCCTATTGTGAGCACGGCGGTGGGTGGCCCTTCGGAAACGGTCATCGAAGGGGTGACCGGCAATTTAGTTCCACCGCGTAACGGGAAAGCTTTGGCAGATAAGATCGTGGCCCTGCTGCGCGACCCGGAGAAACGGCGGGCGATGGGAGAGGCGGGAAGATCGCACGTGGTTGAACACTTCAGCAGCACCCGCTACGCTGCCCGCATTGGCAGCATCCTCGATGAGGCGAACGGCAGCGCCCCTCACCCACAAGGCTGAGCCGCCCGGTGTGAGGGGTGTTGCAGCACGCATGGATTTTTTGGTCAAAGAGGAGTTTTAGTGATGAATCGTTTTGTGTTCTCGTCGTTTCGTCTGAGCACGGTGATCTTATTGGTGATCACCCTTTTCCTAAGCGGCTGTAACAGTACTTCAAGCACCAGCCCTACCGCCGCCCCAACGTCTGCTGATCCCGCCGCACAGCCCACCAGCGCAGCACCTGTCATCATCACCCAAAATATTGAAATCAGCGGGGTGAAAGGCATTGATCTGTCGGTCAGTTCAAGGCTTCTGATTGATTTTGGCGATACCGAAAGCCTCACCATTGAAACCGATGAGACCGTCCTGCCCAACCTCGAAAGTAAGGTTGAAAACGGGATGCTGATGCTGAGCGTTAAACCCAACCAGAACATCAACCCCACCAAACTAGAGTACCGACTGACCCTCAAAAGTTTGGAGAGCATCACCATCCAAGGCAGTGGTAAGGTCACCGTGACGGGTTTTGCCTCACCCTCGCTGAAAGCCGATATTCAGGGCAGCGGTTCGATCCAGATTACGGGTAAGACCGAGACGCTTGAGGTGGTGGTGGATGGCTCTGGAAGTTTCGCGGGGAAAGACCTCACCTGCGCCAATGCCAAAGTGGAGATCAGCGGCAGCGGTAAGATTCAGGTGAGCGCCACCGATACGCTGGAGGCGGAGGTCAGTGGATCCGGCAAGATCACTTATTACGGCGATCCCAAAGTGACCGAATCGGTGAGTGGATCGGGGTCGATCACCAAAGGATAAGGGGTTCACACCGCTCACCTAAACAGACAGCCCCTGTACAAAGACAGGGGCTGTTGCAAAGAGTCACTTTGTGGGCGAACGAAACGGAGCTTAAAGCCCCAACTTCGACGCGGAGTCGGTGATATTCTTCAGGGATTCTGCGGTTGCGCCAACGGTCTTGAGCGCTTCCGAGACGGTGCCGATGGAACTGCCAATCGCGCCGCCCAGCAGGCTGCCCATGTTGCCACCGATGATGCCGCCCAACGCAGCGCCCAACTGACCTGCATTCATGCCCGTGATCTTGGCTATTGCGTCGGTGATGGCACCCTTGATCTTGTCCATCCCCGCCAAACGGGAGAGGACCTCACTGGCTGCGCCAGTCGGGCCGCCAAAGCCTTTGCCCGAACCCATGCCGCCACCGCTGCCGGAACCACCACCAGTGCCGCCGCCAGAGGAGCCGCCGCCGCTGGTTCCACCACCAGAGCCGGAACCGCCGCCCGTGCCCCCGCCAGTACCACCACCAGCGCCAGTTCCACCGCCGGTACCGCCGCCAGCAGCGCCTGTGCCGCCACCAGCCCCGCCGCCCATCTCACCGATGATCTGGTCAGCAAGTTGGTTGAAGAAACCGGAGCCAGTGCCCGACGCACCCTTGAGGGAACTAATGATGCTGTTGCCAATATCGCCAAAGCTGCCGCCACCGAACTGCTTCAAATTACTGGCGATCCCGCTCGCCAAATCACCGAAGCTGTTGAAGTTACCGCCGCCGAGGCTGTTGGCGAAGTTGTTGGCGAATTCACTGAAGTTGAAGTCGGAGCCGCCCGTCCCCTTGATGATCGCTTCCGCCATAGAGCCGAAGCTGGAATTGGGCCCGATACCACCGGGGCGTCCACCAGCGCCGCCGCCGCCGCCAGCACCACCACCAAAACCGCCCTGAATGCCCATGCCGCCCAAAATTTCGTTGGCAATGTTGCCAAAGCTGGGATTCTGTCCGAGGACATTGTTAATAATGTTATCTGCAATGTTGCCGAAGCTGCCGCCTAATTCGTTTTTAAACAGCCCTCCGGATTCAGTCTCTGCGGTTTGGAATGAATTGGTGATTTTTGCGACGGCTGTGGAGGCATCGTGCAGCACCCGAATCAAGCGCTGGACTGCGGGGAGTACCAGCTCGCTCATTTCTTGGAAGAAGGCGTTTGCCCCCAATCCAATCCACGCCCCACCCTCCAATTGATCAACCAGTGATTTGACCTGACTGAGCATCTGGGTGGTCTGATCGGCTTCTTGCGAAAATGCCTTGCCAATTTGCCCTAACTGATCGTAATTTGCCTGAATCTTGTTTGCCATTCGTTTGTCCTCTCCACGCCCTCCGGGTTCCTCTAAGTATCTTATCATGAAACCATCTTTGAAGGGTGCGTTCGCCCCCCCTCTAGCCCCCTGTATTTCTGGTGATTTAACTCAATTTTGACCACTTCTTTACAGGTTTTGTGTTTGGTGATCCGAACCAAATAAGGGTATCCTGATAGAATCAAGATAAATAGGCAGGCAAACACGCTTTCCATGCATTTCAACTTCTCGCCTTACGCGGGATTGCTTGTCATTAGTGCCATTCTCGCCGCGGGCGTCTCTTACTCCGCTTGGCAGCGCCGCCAAACGTCTGGTGGTGCGTCGTTTGCGGCCATGACCATCTCAGGGGCAATCTGGGCTTTTAGCAGTGCCCTTGAAATGGCTGCTGCCGATCTCGCTGTCAAAGTGACCCTCAGCAAAGTGATGTATGTGGGGATATCAGCGCTTGCCCCTTTTTGGCTGCTGTTTGCCCTCAATTTCACCCGACGTATTGTCCTCAGGGGGTGGCGGCATCTGTGGTTGTGGATCATGCCCGTCATCACCGTTGCCCTCACCTTCACCAATGAGTGGCACGGTCTCATCTGGTCCGAAATTAAGCTGATCTCAACTTACCCCATTCCCACGGCTTTTTATGCACATGGTAGTTGGTTCTGGGTATCGGTGATCTACAACTACCTCCTGATCATCACCGGGATCGCCGCACTGATCAGCGCTATCACCCGCTTCCCGGAGATTTACGGCAAACAGACCGTGGGAATCGTCATTGGGGCCGCCCTGCCCTTTGTCGCCAATATTTTTTATCTGCTGCCTAAAGAGAGACACTATACTTTTGACTTCACCCCGTTGGCTTTTGCCCTCACTGGGGTGATCTACTGGTTTACGATCTTTCGCTTTCGGCTTTTTAACCTCACCCCGGTGGCCCGCGATACCCTGATCGAAAACATGCGTGAAGGGGTGATTGTGGTGGATACGGATGGGCATGTGGTAGACATCAATCAGGCGGCCCAAAACATCTTCCACTTTGAGACCCGTCCTGTCGGAAAACCCTTCACCCAAGCCTTTAAGGATTGGACTGCTTTTTTACAGGTTTATGAGCGTTATACCCATACCACCCTGCCCTATCACCATAACGGCCGCCACTTTGAACTGGAGATCACTGCGCTCAAAGATAAAAAGGGTGGTGCCGTAGGACGTTTACTGCTGCTGCGTGACATCACCGAACGTGAACGGATCGAACGCCAGATTCGGATTCAGGGGGTGGCCCTCGAAGCCGCAGCCAACGCGATCACCATCACCGATCAGAACGGAATCATCGTCTGGATCAACCCGGCCTTCACCACCATGACAGGTTATACCTTGGAGGAGGTTCGGGGCAGGACCCCTAATGTGCTCAACAGCGGCAAACATCCTCCTGAATACTTTCGAGAACTGTGGAGCACCATCAAAGCGGGGCAGGTGTGGCATGGCGAGATCACCAATCGGCGCAAGGATGGCAGTCTCTATACTGAGGAGCAAACCATCGCCCCGGTTCGGGATCAAAACGGGGAGATCGTGCAGTTTATCGCCATCAAGCAAGATGTTACCGAACGTAAACAGCTTGAGCGACTGCGTGACGATCTGACCCACATGATCGTTCATGATCTGCGCAACCCCTTAATGATCTTGCGGGGGTCATTGGAAATCCTTGAAGATGCGGGCATCGCTGGCGAAGAACCTGAAGAAGCCATGCAGCTTGCCAGCGCCAGCACCCGCCGGATGCTGACCCTCGTGAATTCGATCCTAGACCTCAACCAGCTTGAGGCCGGTAAAATGCCTATCGAACGCCGGGAAATTTCACTGCCCCAGTTGATGAACGACGTGATCGGCACCCAGATGAACATTGCCCGCCGACGTGGACAAACCCTTCGCGCTTACTTTGATGAGGCCATCCCAGCCTTGTGGATGGATGATCGGATGATCGAGCGTGTCCTTCAGAATCTCTTGGATAATGCGCTCAAGTTCACCCCTGAAGGGGGGCTGATTTCGGTCTCAGCGCGGATGGTCTCTGGGGTGGCGGTGGCGGTTTCAGTGAAGGACAGCGGCTTAGGCATTAATCCTGACCTTCGGGGCAAACTCTTTGAGAAATTCGTTTTTGACCGTCTGCCCGGATGGGGCAATGGGCTAGGGTTGGTCTTCTGCCGGATGGCAGTGGAGGCGCATGGGGGCACGATCCAAGTGGAGGATACCTCCCAAACGGGAACGACCATCACCTTTACCCTACCTGTCCAACCGCCGCCTTCCTAACGGGGGGTATTACCCTGCGTTTTCGACTGCGGCCAGCGCCGCAGGCAGAAAATTGGCCACTTCGCCAGCCAGCACACTTGCCCGCGACCGAAGATACTGCCCTGCCAGCGCCCCTGCATACCCATGTAGGTAAGCGCCTGCCACAGCCGCATCAAAGGGATCAAGCCCCTGCGCCAACAGCCCCACAATGGCCCCGGCAAGAACATCACCTGTTCCAGCGCGGGCAAGAGAGGGATCAGCAAAAGGCAGGATCATCACCCGTCCCTCTGGTTCTGCGATGACCGTAAAAGCCCCCTTGAGCACGATCACACAGCCCCATTCAACAGCTTTTTCACGGGCGAGGCTGAGCCGCATCGACTGAACCACTTGGGCCCCGCTTTGATGTTCATCACCTTTGATCTTGGTCAGGCGCGCCATCTCGCCGGGGTGCGGGGTGAGGATGGTACGGCGGGGCAAAAAAGACCACCACGCTTCCATCGTGGCCAGCATGTTGAGTCCGTCCGCGTCGATCACCAGCGGCGGCAGGTTCCCCCCTGCATGGTGGAAGATCGTCTCCAGCAGTCCATAAGCGTTAAAAGTGCGTCCCATCCCCGGCCCGATCAAGGCGGCGCTGTAGTCAGGCAGACTGGTATAGGCGAGGCTTGCCCCCGCATCGGAGATGGATTTTCCATCAGGCGCTTTGCCATCGGGCAGGGGCAGCCAAGTCACTTCTAGAAGTTGGGCCGCCAGCGCCGGGATGGCGGTATCGGGGGCCGCCACCGTCACCAGACCAGCGCCCACCCGATATGCACCCATCGCGGCTAACCCCGGTGCCCCGATATAATTTTCGGAGCCGCCAATGATCAGGGCTTTGCCAAAAGTACCCTTGTTGGCGTCAAGAGGGCGCGTTGGGAGCAGTGCCCTGACCAAAGGTGCATCCACCAGCCCGATCTGGAGCGATTCCCATTCGGGCAGGGATTCCGGCAGGTTGAGGGGGGCGATATGAAGGGTGCCCACTGAGGCTGCACCCGGAAAAGCGAAGTGACCTTGTTTGGCGGCCTCAAAGGTAATGGTTTCATCGGCCCGAAGCGCGCTCGGATCAATCGCGCCGGTATCTGCATCCATCCCAGAGGGCAGATCCACCGCAATCACGAGGGGTGTATCCTGATCCAGATCAGGCGGCGCGGGGATGGTGGGTGTGGTGTAAGGGGCGCTTTTGTGGGCGGTGATCTGGCGGGCTTCAAGGGTCAGGCGCACCTGATCCAGCATGGTTTTGATCACCCCGCGCAGGGGCAGGGCTGCACCCGTACCCAAGAGGGCATCAATGATCACATCCGCGCCTGCGGTCAGAGCGCGCACGGCCTCACCATCCTCACCTTGGATGATCGGCAGTTTGGCCGCCTTCACCTTGGCAAAAGGGGTATCTTGTTCGGGATCACGGGGGCGGGCGAGGGCAAAAGCTACATTTGCGCCTGTTTTTTCGGCAATGATGCGCCCTGCGACCAGCCCATCACCACCGTTGTTGCCGGGTCCGACCAGCGCCAACACCCGCGAGTCCTCTCGACCCCGAAGCAGATCAATCACCCGTGCCGCCACGGCCGCACCCGCCGTTTCCATCATATGGGCATAGGTGACCCCCGCAATATCCGCAGCAGCTTCTAAAGCGCGCATCTCGGCTACAGTCACAACTCGATTTTTCATAACCTGCCCTTACCGGGTTTACCTTTCCACAATCCGATGTCTTGATACCAGCGCAAGGTATGGCGCACCCCTTCCCGAAAAGGGATTGGCTCAAAATGGAGGGCGGTGCGCGCTTTTTCACTGCTTACCCGCCAGTCATAAAAAACGTAGGTGCGCAGATTGATAGGATAATACGGCTCCACCTGTGTAATCTCACTGAGGGCCGTCCACGCCCGCGCCAAAACCACCAGCGCCCACTGGGGTACGTTGATTCGTAAGGAACTCAGCCCGGCCTCATCACTGATGATCCGGTTGGCCTCTTTGTGGGTGAGGGTCTCGCCGCATAGGTTATAAGTTTCGCCTGCTTGCCCTCGTTCCAGCGCGAGATGAATGCCCCGGGCCACATCGCCCACATACACCGGAAAGGTCACGTTACGCCCACCATTCACCTGTAGGCGCAGCCCTTTGAGCGGATCTTCAATGAACAGACGGTTAAAAGCATAGCGGCTGTAGGGCCCATAAAATGCACCGGGGCGCAGAATCACCACGGGCAGACCTTGTTCCTCAAAATAACGGCGGGCGATCTGTTCCCCCCGAAGTTTGCTGCGCTGGTAGGGATCCGCCGGGTGCGGGGGGGTGTTTTCATCAAGGGTCTGCCCGCGTGGTGGATTGCCGATCACGACCACGGTGGAGATGTGGATGATCTTTTCAACACCTGCCCCAAGGGACGCCTTCAGGACATTTTCGGTGCCAAGGATGTTGGTGCGTTCAAAGGCAGCGGGCTTGCCCCAGAAAGCGAACAACCCCGCGCCATGCACCACATAACGACAGCCCTGTACGGCCTGCTCAATACAGGTCAGATTCTCGACCTCCCCTTCAATCACCTCCACATTGGCAAACTGTCGCAGCCACGGGTGATCGGCGGGATGGCGGGTGAGGACACGCAGCCGAAAGCCAGCCTCCGCCAGAAGCGGTAGAAGGTTGTGCCCTAAATGACCGGTACCCCCAGTCACAAAGATCGTGTCGGTCATTAGACCTCATACCCTACAGCGCGCATAAAAGCCTGCGCGATCACGGCCGCGCCGGGTGCGTTTACATGGAAGCTGTCGTTTGTCCAAAGCAGGGGTGGGGTAACCCGCAGGGCCCGATCCCATGCCTCTTGCAAGTTGATGAAGGTGGCGTTAAATTCACGGGCCAAGGCGCTCACATAACCCCCATACTCCTCGATCTTTTTACGCATGGGCAGCAGTTTGTTGGTTTCGATCATGTAGGGGGACATGAGGATCAGTTTGGTGATACCCGTCTCTACCGCACGGCGGAGCAGACGGCGGTAAGTCTCCTGATACTCTTGGGGCAAAACAGCGGTGGGATCGTTGCTGAACTGCCGCCATACATCATTGATCCCCACACATACGCTCAGGTAGTGGGGGCGTTCGGCGATCACATCGATCTCCCAACGGGCGGCCAGATCACGCACCGTATTGCCCCCGATCCCTTTGTTCACAATGTTCAGGTTCAGGGTCGGGTAGCGAGCGATGAGGAAGGTGCGCACCTGACTTACATAACCGTTCCCATAGGGTGGGGCTGCGTCACGCCGTCCCGAATCGGTGATTGAGTCGCCAATAAATACGAGCTTTTTGTTGGGTTCTAACAAGAGGGGCATAGGGTCTCCGCTGGCAATCAGGCCCGAATCACGCCACAATTTTCAGGGGTAATTCTACTTCAAAAGCAAACGAGACGGGCAAAGATGACTGACTCAAGCCGCAGGTTTGAAGTGATCGTGATCGGGTTGGGGGTGATGGGCAGCGCCGCTGCTTATCATCTGGCGAAGCAGGGAAAGCGTGTGTTGGCCCTAGAACAGTTTGAGTTGGATCATCGTTGGGGCAGTTCCTACGGAGAATCGCGGATCATTCGTTACGCTTACACCCATCCCACCTATGTGGAGATGGCAGACCACAGTTTTCACCTGTGGCGTGAGTTGGAAGCGGAATCCGGACGACGGCTGATGTTCACCACCGGTGGGTTGGATTTTGGGATGAGCGATTCAGCCAGCCTAACGGCCACAGCGCGCACGCTCCAAGATCGGGGCATCCCTTTTGAGTGGCTCAGCCCCGAACAGAGTGCCGCCCGATTCCCCCAGTTTCGGCTTGAACCCGGCGTGGCGGCCCTCTACCAGCCTGATGCTGCTTATCTGCACGCCTCGGCATGTGTGATCACCCTGAGCGAACTGGCCCAAATTCACGGGGCAACCCTGCGTACTCACACCCTCGTGACAGGCATTGAGCCGCTCTCCGAAGGGGTTCGGGTGCATACCCCCGACGGGCCTTTTGATGCGGCCCGCCTCGTATTGACGGGAGGGGCATGGTCGGGGAAGCGTCTTGGGGAACTGGGTTTGGAACTGCCTTTACAACCCACTCGTGAGCAGATTGTCTTTTTCCACGCGCCGGATCGAACCTTGTTCACCCCGGATCGCTGCCCGGTGTTCATCGTCCACGAACAACCGTGGTTTTATGGACTGCCTGATGTGGATGGCAAGGGAGTCAAAATGGCCATCCACTGCAACCGCCAGCCCACCGATCCGGATCGAACCAACCACAACCCCGATCCTCAGTACCTTGAGCGGATCAAAGCCCTTGCCCAGCGGTATGTGCCCGCTGGAGTGGGCCCGGTGAGTGAAGCGCGGGTGTGCCTCTATACCATGACCCCTGATGAGGACTTTGTGATCGACCATCACCCCGAATATCCCCAGATCGTTTTTGGGGCGGGCTTTTCTGGGCATGGCTTCAAGTTTGGGGTGCTGATCGGGCGCATCCTCGCCGATTTGGCCCTCAACGGCGCATCAGCGCATGATCTAAGCTTGTTTAAGGTCTCACGTTTTAGGGGGCTGTAAGGGACACAGGCAAAAAAACGCCCTCACTTCTGTTGCAGAAATGAGGGCGATCAGACTTGCCTATCCCCAGAAAATCAGGGACTGCAAAACGCGAGGGCTAATTCACGCTTGGGGCAGGCAGATCCATGCTGTCGGCGGAAATTTCGGGGCGGGGCAGGTTATCGCCTTCACCGGGTTCCTGCTCTACATGGACGGTTTCAAAGGTCAGTTCCCCTTCTTTGAAGTCCACCCGAATGGTGCTGCCCAGCTTAAACTGACCAGATAAAATGCCATCAGAGAGACGATCCTCAACGAGGTTGGTGATCACCCGGCGCAGCGGACGCGCCCCATATTCGGGATCATAGCCCTTTTCGCCGAGGTACTGTTTGGCTGCATCGGTCAGTTCAAGGGTCAACGCATGTTCCGCGACTCGCACATTGACCTTCTTCAGTTCAAGGTCCACGATCTCCATCAGTTCATCTTTGGTCAGGGAGCGGAAGACGATGGTCGCGCTCACCCGGTTTAAGAACTCAGGACGGAAAGCACGCCGAAGCTGCTCTGTGACCTTCTTTTTCATATCGTCATAATCACGGGCCTGATCGATGAGTTCATCGCGGGGCACGGCAAAACCGAGGGACTGCCCGCGTTTGATGATCTCCGCGCCGATGTTGCTGGTCATGACGATGATCGCGTTCCGGAAGTCCACTTTACGCCCACGCGCATCCGAGAGCCGTCCTTCTTCCATGATCTGGAGCAGCATGTTGAAGGCTTCAGGATGGGCCTTTTCGATCTCGTCAAAGACCACAATCGAATAGGGACGGCGGCGCAGCGCTTCGGTAAGCTGCCCCGCATCCTCATAACCGACGTATCCGGGGGGCGCACCCACCAGACGGGCTACCGTGTGCCGTTCCATGAACTCGGACATGTCCAGTTGGATGAGGGCGTCCTCACTGCCAAACATGAACTCCGCCAGTGATTTGGTCAGTTCGCTCTTGCCCACGCCCGTCGGCCCAAGGAAGATGAACGATCCGATGGGACGGCGGGGGTCTTTCAACCCGGCGCGGGCACGGCGGACGGCCTTGGAGATCGCCTCGATGGCCTCGTGCTGGCCAACAATGCGGCTGTGCAGGTAGTCTTCCATGTGCAGCAGGCGCTCAGATTCGTCGCCGCTGATGCTGGTCACGGGGATGCCCGTCCACATCGAAACCACTTCGGCCACATCTTCTTCAGTCAGGCGCGGTTTGCCTGTATCTGGGTTCCAGCCCGCTTTGATATGCGCAAGCTGGGTCGCCAGTTCGTCCCGACGGCTGCGAATCTCCTCACGCTGATCCTCAGTCATGTCGTCAGGCAGGTCTTCAAGCTGCTCAGTGAGGCGCGAAAGTTCAGCTTCGGCGCGGCGTACCCGGATCGCTTCGGCGCTTTTGTACATCCGCACCCGGCTGGAGCCTTCATCGATCAGGTCGATGGCCTTGTCCGGCAGGAACCGATCCGGCACATAGCGGGCCGAAAGTTGGGCAGCCGCTTCGATGGCCTCTTCAGTGATCTCGATATTGTGATGATGTTCATAAGGCTCGCGGATGCCCCGCAGAATCTCGATGGTCTCCTCGATGGAGGGTTCGTCCACAAAGATCGGCTGGAAGCGCCGCGCAAGGGCCGCGTCACTCTCGATGTGTTTACGGTACTCATCAAAGGTGGTCGCGCCGATGCACTGAAGTTCACCACGGGCCAGTGCGGGCTTGAGGATGTTGGCCGCGTCTACGCTGCTGCCCGCTGAACCAGCGCCCACCAGCATATGCACCTCATCAATAAAGAGGATGCTGTCAGAGGTCTTGAGTTCCTCGATCACCCGCTTGAGGCGCTCCTCAAACTGCCCCCGATACATGGTACCAGCGACAAGGCTGCCCACATCAAGCTGAAGCACCCGTTTATCAAGCAGGGTTGCAGGGGTTTCGCGGGCCACAATACGTTGCGCCAGACCTTCCACAATGGCCGTCTTGCCCACCCCCGGCTCGCCTATTAGGGCGGGGTTATTTTTGGTGCGGCGGCTCAGGATTTGAATGACACGTTCGATTTCCACCTCACGCCCGATCACCGGATCAAGTTTGCCTTCTTCGGCAAGGGCGGTCAGATCATTGGCAAGCTGATCGACCAGCGGCGTTTTGACGTTCTGACGCCGCGGCGAAGGCGGCGTTGTGGGCGGCGTCGCCGTAGGTGCAGTAGGTACACTGGGGCGGCTTGGTGGAGTCGGGTTTTCCTGTAAAGCGCGGCGAGTCTGACGGCGCACATCGTCAGGCTTGATGTTGAGGCGCTTCAGGACTTCAAGGGCGATGCCTTCTTCTTGGCGCACCAACCCAAGCAAGAGATGTTCAGTCCCAATGTAATGATGTCCCATCCGACGGGCTTCATCAACGGCTAGTTCGAGGACTTTTTTGGTGCCGCTGTGCAGCTCTAGTCGAGAGCTGGCAGGCCGCTGGCCACCCCGTGCCAAACGTTCGACCAACTCCTCAGCGCGGCGAGGATCAACGCCCAGATCACGTAGGACGCGACCAGCAACCCCACCTTCTTCACGCATCAACCCTAATAAGAGGTGTTCTGTCCCGATATAGCTGTGCTGTAGTTTTTCCGCTTCTTCTTGCGCGAGACTCAGGACGCGGCGTGCGCGCTGAGTGAAGCGATCCATTTTGTCCGGCACGTTCAACTTCCTCCATCCACGCTGCCGATTATTCTGAGATGTCCTCGAATGCAGCGCCACTCGATTGGTTTGGAGACGGCAGAAAGGGAACCATCTTGGGGTGCGTGCCTTGCTGCCGCATCAGCGCGGACGCCCTTCACATGGGAGGCACGTTGGCGTCTGGTGCGCGTTTACTGCTAATTATAAGCCTTTCAAAATGCCGTGACGAGTCAGGCAGATTGGAAAAGTGCAAGAAAATCCCGCTTCTCAGTCAAATCTTAGCCGGGATTTAGGCCGCTCTCTATTTCGATTCGATAACAACTGAGCGGCTGTCTGAGAACCCCACCCCACACCCCTGAGCCATGTACTTTGTTTGGGCGGGCGAGGCGCGCCTCGCTCCTAGGGGAGGTTGTAGGGGCAGTCCCACGTGGTCGCCCGGATCGTGGGGATAAATACCGGGCAGCCCCGTATGGCTGGCCCTACCGCAATAGATTTAGTGAAGGGTGTAACCTCTCTTGTGCCCGATATTAAACATGTCCTCTCCTCAGCCCAGAATCGGGAGAAGGGGCAGGGGTGAGGGGCGTCGTCATCTTCAACGGGGTAACGCCTATCCCGTCACCGGCTCGATTCCCTGCGTGCTAAGCCACTTCATCATCCGTTTGTGCTGCCGTTCCTGTCGAAAATCCATCCAGCGTTTGAGTGCCTGCCGATCCCGTTTGAGCAGGATCGCTTTGTAACGGCTGAGGTTGCCACCGCCCGCAAAACAGGCCTCAAGCAGTTCTTGAAGCTCCCCATCCTCAACCTCGTCGATGAAGGCAGACATATCCTGCACATCCAAGACTGGATTCTCGCCGGGGATGCGCAGGTAACGGTCTGGCTCTGCGTTGACCTCTGCCACCTCGCGCAGCACCTCCCGCACGAGGAAGGGTACCCCCTGCGCCTGCATCAGCGCGTCCAGTCGTTCGGGGGAGCGGTCATCACCCGGTTCGAGAGTCTCCAAAAAGTAATCGTACTGGCGCCGATCTTCATTGGTGATGATCAAAATATCGCCCGTGCTGCGATCAAGATAGGGTATACCGCGTTCTGGCGGCAGATCAAACATCAGCAGCAGATAATTGAGACTCACCTTCAATTGACGCTTTTGAGGCGAGTCAGGGTTCTGAACAACACTCATTTTCTGCCTTTAATCCGTTTCTCCTGACGTTCTTGGGCGGCCAGCATCGCAGCCGATTCCTGCGGGGTTGTGGGCTTGAGTTTTGGCACGGGGTGCGGACGTCCTTCCTCATCAATGGCCACATAGACCAGATAGGCCGTGTTGGTGTGTGTTTTGCTGCCGGAGATTGGGTTCTCTGCGATCACTTCAGCGCGCACCTCCATAGAGCTTGTGCCCGCGTAAGTGAGTTCGGCCCGCACTGTGACCAACTGCCCCACCAAAATCGGCTCCATAAAAGTCATCGAGTCCACAGCCACAGTGACCACAGGGGATCGGGCATGGCGCATCGCGGCCAGCGCGCCGGCTTCATCCACCAGCTTCATGATCACCCCGCCGTGCACATTACCAAGGATGTTGGCGTCACTCATGCCCATAAAATGGGTCAGGATCACCCGCGAATCAGCAATGGTGTTGGGTTCGCTGCTGGTCATTGATGGTTACTCTTTCTTGATCGGTTTGTTCTCGCCAATATCGGCGCGGCGGTCGGAAACCCGCTTAAAGATGTCCGGGTCCTCCTCAAGGACGTCCACTGTGTCATAGCCAATCTCGGCGTTTTGCGGTGGCAGGGGGGCACGTCCGGGTAGGGTGGAAGGTTTGGTTTTAAGTTTTGCGGGGGGGTTAGGATGCAGTCCTCGTTTGCTGCCGGCCCGTTTGCGGAGGATGCGTCCATCCTTAGAGACGTTGCCCACCCACTCCCCATCGAAGGTATAAACGGATTTATCTTTGCCTTCTTCTTGAACGAAGCCGATGCAGTCACCGCGAGGGTCAAAAATATACCCGCCGACAATTGTTCCGTGCCAGTCGCCCGCCGTGTTATAGATAAAAATCGGTTTAGGAGGGGGGGTCGTCATCGTTTCTGCTCCTTGTTGCGCTCTCGCCTGAGATTATCGTCTAGTGTGGAGACTTGCGCCAACGAGCGCCTGTGGAAGCAGGAAGACGAGACTTCCCCGCGCCCCTAGTCCTCTGAGGATGTGTGATATAATTTTCTGTATGATCGCGCATCAAATTGAGTTCCGCTGGGCGTTCGACGAAACGGGCGTCCCGACTCCTATCCAACGGGCACAGCGAGGGGCACACTACCATTGTCCAGTGTGTGGCGATACCCTGACCGCAAAAATGGGGCAGCAGCTTCAACATCATTTTGCCCACGAAGTGATGACCGAATGCACCCCAGAAGCAGTGGATCAGGCTGCACTGCGGCGCTTGATCGCCCTGCGTATCCGGGAAGCGCTCACTTTGGCCCAACCCCTTAAACTGGGGTATCGTTGTCGCTACTGCGGCAGCGACCACAAAGCCGATCTACTCGAAGGTGTGGCTGCGGTCGAAGAAGACCAGACCATCAACGATGATCCTCTGGATGTGATCTTGCGCGCCCCAGACGAGAAGATCAGGGGTGCGGTCATCATCCACAACATGCCCTTGTTTCATTCCGAATCAAGCAAACCCCTCTGGGATTTTCCGGCGTTTGAGATCACCATTCCCCTGACGGTGCTGGAGTCGTTCATTGAGGGTGACCCAAACTCGCTGGGGTGGCTGCGACAAGGGGTGATTGTGAATGCCCCCTGCCCGGTGTGGCAGTCTGCTGGGGAGATCGTGCGCGATGGCAGTCTAACCCGCGAGGCCCTGCTCACGGCGGTGATGAAAGCGGGAAAACTGGCCCTGCCAGTGGAAAAGATCAACGGTCTACGAGACATGATCCGCCTTAATGGGGCCATTCATTGGCTTTCCCTTGAGCGCTGGCGAGAGCTGGTCGGGGGCACCCTAAGCCGTATGGGGGCCGGTCTGGAGATCATTGGGCAGGAGATCCACCAGACCAGCGGGGAGATCATCTCCCTTTATTACATCACCCTAAACAGCACCGCAGCGGTTGCGGGGATGTGGTTCATGCCGGGGGAAACAAACGCCCCTCGGATCGATGAACGCTTCCGGATGCGCCGCGCCACTGCCCTAGATATTGCGCAGATGTTGATCATGCGCTGACACCCTTTTGTATTGGAAGTATTTATCATGGCCAAAAACCGAAATCACACTGACAAACATACCCTGACCACACGCCATCTGGCAGCTTTACTGGCAGCCTCCCCAGAGGGGTTCTTCCCTCAGACCAAACTCAGTGATCCTAAACTAGGGGCAGGTTCCCGCGCTGAGATCGTCGCTGAGGCCGTCGCTGAAGGTGAGATCGGGCGCGAGGGTGAATTCCTCTTTGATCTAGCCCGCCTTTCCGCCGAGCAGGTACGGGAGCGATCCACCCGCTATCGGGGCAGTATGCCCGCCCTCAAACTGGATGGCAGACCCGCAGTCCGGGCGATTGTGGAACGGATGAAGATCCGCGAGCAGCGTTTGGTGGAGATGGATGATCCGGTCTTCACCCGAATCGTGAGCAAGTTCCAACATACAGAGGGTTTTTTGCCTTATGAGACCCTGTGCACCGAACCCGGTGATGAAGGCGCACTGATCCTGCTGGGGCAGCTCAACATCCTCAAACAGTTTAACGCCTTGGTCTTTGATCCGCTGCGAATCTCGCGGGAGAGTCTGGAGGCGATGCACGAACGCCAGACGGTCATCCCTGCTCGTGATGAGATGCTGGCGGCGCTCCAAGCACGCCCCGGCCAGACCATGCCCCGGGCCGCGCTGGTCGAAAAGTATGGCTCCAAACTGCTCGAAAGAGCCATGGCGATGGGAGGGATGGAAACCTTCAGCGTTCAGTCACCCAAAGGTGAATCGGTCTGGGTGCGGGCTGAGGGTCTAGACCCTGAAGCCGCTCTTCAGGCAGCTTTGGAAGCGGTTCAACCGAAGGATTCTGACTGGGTTCCCTTCCTTGACCTGTGCGATCTGCCGATCACCCCGGAGCCGCCCCCCGGCGAGACCTTCAAGGGACAAGTGATCGCCGCCTCCATGCCTGTGAATTTGGCCGCCCGAAAGTTGGGCGTCAAGGAAGCCACCTTACAATCAGCAGTGCTGGAGAAGCAGGTCACGGCTTTTGTAGACCCGGAGGGCAAAACCCGGCTTCCGCTGCGGGAAGTCGAAGCGATTCAGGCCAGCCCCAACTGGGTACAGGCCCTCGAAGATATGGAAGTGATCCATCTGCGTGAGATCAAACTGGCCTTTGGTGAAAGCCGCAGTCGCAACCTGATCAGCCGTGCCCGCCGCCGAAGCTCCAGCCGAATCCGCTGGGGCAATCTTCGTGATGCGCTTGTCGGCAGTCCGGATGCAGCCCTAAGCCTCAAGGGCTTTTATCAGTTGGTGAACGAGGGCAAAGTTGCGTGGAAAGCAAGTGTGCTCGAACGCCGCGAGGAAGAACGCCGTCTGCGTGAGGAAGAACGCCGCCAGCGCGACGAACAACGCCGTGAGCGCGACGCCCTTCGGGCCCGGTTGTTGGCTTCGTTCCCCAATTGGGCCCATCCCGGACGGGCCGATCAGCGGGTGACGCTCCATGTTGGCCCCACCAACAGCGGTAAAACCCATCAAGCCTTAGAAGCCCTGCGAAGTGCCGGTCAGGGATGGTATTTAGCGCCGCTCCGCCTGCTGGCATACGAGATTTTTGATCGGCTCAACCGTAACGGGGTGTTCTGCAACCTCCTCACTGGGGAGGAATACATCCCTGTGCCGGGGGCACATATCACCGCCGCCACCATCGAAATGTTTAACCCCACCAACAGCGGCGATCTGGTCGTGATCGATGAGGCCCACATGCTCGCGGATCCAGATCGGGGTTGGGCGTGGACCCGGGCCCTGATGGAGGCCCAAGCGCCTGAAATTCGGGTGATCACCCCGCCCTTTGCGCGTACTCTGGTAGAGCGCTTGGTGACCAATGCGGCCATGCCTCTTGAGGTGGTAGAACATCACCGTTTGGCCCCGTTGGAGATCGCGCCCCGTGCGTGGACCCTTGAGGACATGCCCGAAAAGACCATCCTTGTGGCTTTCTCGCGCCGGATGGTGCTGAAACTTAAGACTGAACTGGAGAAGTATCAGCGGCGGGTTTCGGTGATCTACGGCAACCTCCCCCCAGAAGTGCGCCGCCGTCAAGCGGATCGTTTTGCCCTCGGCGAGACCGAAATTTGCGTAGCCACCGATGCGGTGGGCATGGGTTTGAATCTGCCCGCTGATAACGTCTGTTTTTATGAGTTGGAAAAGTTTGACGGTAAAGAAGTACGCCTGCTGACCAGCGCCGAGGTTCACCAAATTGGGGGCCGGGCGGGGCGTTATGGTTACTCCACTTCAGGGTTGGTGGGGGCCACTTCCCGCGCCGGATTACGGCTGCTGCGCCAACTTTACGAGAATCTGCCCGACGAACTGCGCCGGGCCAGAGTTGCCCCCGAAGTGGAAGACCTAGAGATGATCCCCGGCAGTCTGGCCCATCGTTTTGCCCAGTGGCGTGAACTCGAGTCCATCCCGGAGAGTCTGCGTGATGTGATCGAACCCGCTGACATTGATGAGCGGATCGCACTTGCCCAGATGCTCTCTGATGAGGATGTGGAGTCCTTGGGGCTGGCTGCGGCCGTGCAGTTGGTCAATGCGCCCACCCGTGAAAACAGCCGCCCCTACTGGATTCGCTGCGCTCATGCGATCATTGCAGGGGAGCCAATGCCCTTCCCCCAAGAAGCGCCCGTACAGATCGAGAGCGACTTTGATCTGGAGGCCACTGAATCAGCGATTTCGTGCGCTGATATTTACCTGTGGCTGGCCTCCCGGCGGGAGTTCACTGCCTATGGTGAGGATGAAGCGTGGGTGCGTTCGCTGCGGGCGGAGTGGTCACTTGAAGTGGATGCGGCCCTGCTGCGACGGTTGGATACGGCCTCACGGTGCATCAACTGCCGCACCAAACTGCCCGTGAACCATCGTTATGCCTTGTGCGACTCGTGTTACTACGCCAGCCGGGTGGGGTGGCATCGGGGCAACCGCTGATCGGAGCTTGCGCAGTGCCTTAACATGTACAGGGCGGGGATCACTTGCTCTTTTGTTCATTTCTCATACACTAGGGATATGCTGAGTGATCGTGCATTCACGGTCACCAACGGCAGCAGTAAGTGGTGGAGGTAGTGGCATGGGTAAGTTGACTGAGATTCTTAAGGGTTTAAAACTTGGTGAACCGCAGACATTTGCGAATATGCGCGTTTATCCCCTGCATGTCGCCAATGGTCACAAGCGAGGGTATCAAACACTCACTGAAGGGCTGAAGACTGGAGAAGTTCAGATCACCGAAGTGAGTGAAGGGGGTAGTGTGCCTGACCTGAAGGTGAAAAACACGGGTGGGCTGCCCGTACTGGTGATCGTTGGGGAGGAATTAATCGGCTCCAAACAGAACCGCATTCTCAATACCTCCGTGATCATCCCCGCCAATACCGAAGTCCTGATCCCCGTGAGCTGTGTGGAACAGGGGCGCTGGCACTATACCAGCCGCGCCTTTGACAGCAGCGACAGTACCGCCCACTTTGCGATGCGCAAGATGGCCTCAGAAAATGTGACCAAGAGCCTCCGAGAACGAGAAGAGTACGACGCCAAACAGGGGCAGGTTTGGGCAGAGGTGGAACGCAAGATTTCCAGCCACCAGACCAGTTCCAGAACCCGTGCCCTGCGTGATGTCTACGAACAGACCGAAGACGAATTGAAGCAGTACCTTGAAGCCTTCAAAGTGCCGGAGGCCGAAGGGGTGGTGGTGGAGATCGATGGGGTGGTCATGGGTGCAGAACTCTTTGACCATCACGAAACGCTGCGCGACCTGTGGGGCAAGTTGATCAAAGGTTATGCCCTTGATGCGGTGGAACGTAAACATAACCCACGCACTGCTGCAACGGCACACCTGACGCCGCAAGCGTTTTTGGAGGCGGCTGAAAAAGCCACCGAGGAACCCTATGAGTCGGTGGGGGTGGGCAGTGATGTGCGCCTCACCGCCAACGAGGTCACAGGCAGCAGCCTCTTTTGGGAAGATCGGCTGATCCACGCCAGCCTCTTTAACGCCAAGGTGTAGGCGACCTATAAGCGGGGGCGTGCCCCTTAAGGACGCCCCCTTGACTGGACTCACCCCGCCCGATGGTTGTCGATCTGGGGATACGTCCCCGCAAACACCAGATCGCGCACATTCTCCGAGGTCAAAAACGAGTAGGGGAAGCCATAGTCGATCTTGCTGACCGCATCCAGCCGGGCGAGGTGTTCAGGGCTGAGGCTGAAATCAAGACAGCCGAGGTTATCCCGCGCCTGATCGACCAGTTTTGCGCCCAAGATGGGGATGATCACCCCCGGCTGCTGGCGCACCCAGTTGATCGCTACTTGTGAAGGGCTGCGCCCTATGGACTGGGCAATATCGATCACTTCCTGCGCGATCTTGAGCTTCCAAGCAGGAACATCGGCCGCACTTCGGGCTGCCCGTCCCTGAGCGCTGCTGTCCTGATTGTATTTGCCCGACAAGATTCCCGCGCCCAAAATCCCCCATGCAGTCAGAGCAATATCGGTGGAACGGGCCAATGGCAGATGCTCACGTTCGATGTTGCGCTCCACCAGACTGTACTGAAGTTGAAGCCCCACAAAGCGCGACCACCCACGCAGATCGGCAAGCATGTTGCTCTGGGCGATCACCCATGCAGGCGCGTCAGAAATGCCCACATAAAGGGCCTTACCTGCGCGCACAATGTCATCCAGCGCCCGCATGACCTCCTCAACCGGGGTCATGAAGTCCCACGCATGAACCCAGTACAAGTCAAGGTAATCGGTGTTGAGCCGCTTCAGGCTTGCTTCCAGCGACTGTACCAGATTCTTACGGCTGTTACCGGCTGCGTTGGGGTCTCCCTGTCGGGTTTTGAGGGTGTACTTGGTGGCGAGCACAAAATGCCCGCGATCCCCGCCGATGAACTCTCCCACATACTTCTCTGAGGTGCCTTCAGTGTAGCGGTTTGCGGTATCAATGAAGTTACCGCCCGCATTGGCATAGGCCTCAAAGACCGCTCGGCTGTCCTCTTTGGATGCGCCCCAGCCCCACTCGGGGCCAAAGGTCATCGTGCCCAGTGCCAATTCAGAGACCCGCAGCCCACTTTTGCCTAAGAGTTTATATCGCATCATTGCCCCTTCTGCTGTTGAAACCTTCCATCAGATGAGGGCGTGTGCCCAATTCTTACAGGGGCGCAAACAAATCTACGTGATTGCCGTCAGGATCAATGACCACCGCGTAGCGCTGCCCCCAGAAGGCGTCCCACGGTGCAGTCAGGCTCTGGTAGCCCGATCCGGTGAGGTGATGATGGAGCGCATCCACCCCCGCGGGATCGTCGCATTTAAAGGCAAGGGTGATCCGATGACCGGAAGGCGATTCCCAGTTGGCGTGAATCTGGCGCATGAGGGCCACCGTGTCCCACGCGAAGCGCATCCCGTTGGGTAAGGTCACTTCGACGTGCTGCTCATCTTCGACGCCTTCCGGGATGTGCATCCCCAGCAGTCGGTAAAAGCGAAGGGACTCGGCCATATCCGCGACAGTAAGTTGAATCACATCAAGGCTAACGGCCATGGACTGCCTCCTGAATTGGGATCAAGTTTTGTGAAGGATCGCGTTTCAATCACGGGAGTGTATGGGAGTCGAACCCATCGCGGAAGCCACGCCCCCGCCGCCGATTTTGAAGACCGGGGAATTCACCGGAACCCTCACACCCCCGCTCACAACTATACCTTGAAGGGGTAAGGGCGCAACTTTCGCTTCGGGGGAGTTTTAGGGGCAGGTTCGGCTCACTCGTCGCCTTCGGGCAGAAGACGCTTCATGACCGTGCTCAGCAGTTTGCCAAAGGCAGCGCGGGGTTTGCGTTCCCCTTCAGCACCATTGGGACGGTTGGCGCTGCCGTTACGGGCCGCATATTTACCCCGCCGTTCGTCTTCCCGATCCATGATCAGCCCCAACCGCAGCAGCCCCACACTGGTGCTGTAAGACGGATGGCGCAGTTGATCGGCCATGCCCGTGATGTTCTCCGGTTGGGCCACCCGGACTGGCATCCCTAGCACATCGGAAGCGATCTGACGAATGCCCGGAAGCTGAGCCGATCCACCAGTGAGGACTGCGCCTGCTGAGATCAGCCCATCATAACCGCTGTATTTGATCTCGCGCAGCACCAATTGGAACAGTTCTTCAATGCGGGGCTGAACGATGTGGGCCAGATCAACCCGCTGGACACGGCTCATGTGTTCTTCGCCAAAAGGCTGCACCACAAACATCTCGTTTTCGTCAATCTGGCGGGGATCAGCGTGACCGTGTTCGATCTTGTGCGCCTCCGCGATCTCATAGGGCAGATGCAGCCCCTGCGCAATATCGTTGGTCACATGCCAGCCCCCAACGGGGATCACGGCGGTGTGCCATACGGTGCTGTCAATGAAAATGGCCAGATCGGTGGTGCCGCCGCCAATATCCATGACCATCACGCCCATTTCGCGTTCGGCATCCGTCAAGACAACCTCACCGGAGGCAAGGGGATTGAGGATGAACCGATCCACATACACCCCGGCCCCTTCAACGCACTTTTCGAGGTTTTGAAGGCTGCTGGTGGCGGCAGTAACAATATGAGCCTCCACTTCCAGCCGGAAGCCGTGCATCCCCAACGGGCTGCGGATGCCATCCTGATCATCAAGGGTGTAACTGCGGGGGATGATGTGCAGTACCTCCCGGTTGTGGGGCAGGGAGATCGCCCGGGCCGATTCCATGGCCCGTTCCAGATCGTTCAACTGCACCCCACGCGGGCTGTTGATGCCTACCACACCCCGGCTGTTGCGAGAATCGATGTGCGCCCCGGCGACGCTCACAAAAGCGCGTCCAATGGCGTAACCGCTGGTGCGCTCTGCCTTGTGAACGGAGGAGGAGATCGCTTGGGTCAGGGTGTTCACATCATTGACCACCCCCTTGCGCATCCCCCGCGAAGGCTCTACCCCGACGCCAATAATATCAATATCTTTGGCGCGGACTTCACCCACGAGGGTGCAGATCTTGGTTGTACCGACATCGATTCCAACGACCACATCACCAGACATAATGGTTCAGGTTTACCTTCAGCGGCTCCCCGGCGCGAGTGTGTA
>JACSRJ010000132.1 GCA_014879835.1 Anaerolinea sp. | reverse complement strand
TTCTCCAGCTTGGAGACGGGCACCGCGAAGCGGTCGCGCAGGGGGGATGAGGTTAATCATCGAAGGGTGCGTTTTCAAATGGACTCTGAACGGTGGCGCGGGTGGGGTTCTCGAACAGCCTCGCACATTCAGCTTAATCCCCGCTGGCATCACTGCCCACAGCGGCCACCCGAAGCCGCGATAAATAACGGTGAATGGTCTCCACAACCCCTTCAAAGGGGACTGTGACCCGCTCACCATAGATTTCCACCCCACCGTAAGAGCCGATTATGGGTTGATCAAGGTACACATTGTAGGTTCCGGGGGAATCCATATCGATGTGAACCTTTTGGACGGCGTTGGTTACGCTCAGGGTCAAAGTGAGGTGGGTTAGTCCGGGTTCTACACCTTCAAACCCCTCCTGATCGCGGATCAAGGGGATAATGCGAAGGAGAGCGCTCACATAATGCTCATAACGGGCATTATTCAGCAGCAGTTTCAGGTACTCGATGATGCGTTGCCAGTCTTTCACGCGCTGCCTCAAATCAGGTGATCCCAAAGTATCGACGATGCAGTCCTTTATCATTGTAAATCAATCGGGCTGCCCCCGATCAGCGCAAAACTGAAATTTTTCCTCAAAATTTGAGCGTTTGTTAAGAACAAGGATAAATGAGGTGGACCCGAAATCCATGAGGACTTACGCAGTTGGGTTTGTTTACCCCGCATTTATCAACAGGAGCAGTTTGAGGGGGCTTCCCCCTCAAAAACCTCGTTTTCCCCCTTCTCCTCTGGAGCGGGCACCGCGAAGCGGTCGAGGGGGCATGAGGGCAAATGCGTAACTCCTTATCAATATGACATTCCTCCTCATTTCCGGTGAGGTGATCATGAGTTTTTTAGAGAAGGGGTGAGGTGGGACTCGATGGTGAGGGGGGCAATTAAGGGCTGTTTCTTGACAAAACATTGTTTGTGATCATACAAAGTGGGCTTGTGTTCAACCCTTTCTAGTATTTGACGGGTTGCGTGAGGTTGATAAAATTGTTTTGAGTCTGCTGCACCCAATAAAGGTTTAAGTATCCAGTGCAGTTTTGACCACGTGTGTAGGCGGCGAGGAAATCTCGCCATTCGTTGGGTTCCGTGTAACGCTTCGAGGCATAAGTCTATGAAGAAGTTTTTCCGTTTTTCACTGTTGTTGGCGATTGTCGCCATGCTCGCTGGTACAGTTGCGCCTGCTTTTGCGCAGGACCCGACTGCAACCCCGTTTGAGCCTGTTCCCTCCGAAGAAGGCGTTCTGACAATCTGGATTAACCTAGAGCGTGTCGCCGTTATCGAAGAAATCGGTAAAGAATTCGAAGCCAAATACGGCGTGCCGGTGCGCATCCAGACGATGGGCTTCGGCGATGTCCGCAATAACTTCAATATTGCCGCCCCTGCGGGTGAAGGCCCTGACATCATCATCGGCGCGCATGACTGGATCGGGCAGCTTTACAGCAATGGTCTGCTCGCCCCGATTGAACTGAGCGACGAACTGAAGGCAAAGTTTGACCCCGTCTCCCTCGATGGCTTCACCTACGAAGGTAAACTGGTGGGTCTGCCTTATCAGACTGAAGCAGTCGCTGTTTACTACAACAAAGATCTGATGCCCGATGGTGTGCCCGCGACGTGGGCTGAGACCGTTGATCTGGCCAAGAAACTGGTTGCTGACGGCAAAGCCGAAGCTGGCCTTGGCCTCAACCCCGACTACTATCACAACCATGCGCTCTTTACCGGCTTTGGTGGTGGTGTATTTGGGCGTGATGAAGTGGGCGCTTACGATCCCAAGAACGTCCTGCTCGACAGCGAAGGCTCCATTGCCGCCGCCGCCGAACTGGATCGTCTGGTCAAAGAAGGCGTCCTGAAGGATGGTTTGGGTTACGATCAACTGCGTGATCTCTTCAAGAGCGGCAAACTGGCCATGTGGATCACCGGGCCGTGGGCACTGCTCGACATCCGCACCACCGACATCAAGTTCGGTGTGGCGCCCATCCCCATGATGGCCCAGACCCCCAAGCCCTTTGTGGGCGTGCAGGGCTTCATGGTCAATGCCCTCAGCAAGAACCTCCTGCTGGCGCAGGCCTTCCTGACCGAGTTCATCGCCACCGATGAAAACATGGTCAAGATCATCAAGGCGCAGCCGGGTATCCCTGCCTACACCCCGATCATTGACGAAGTGGCCGATGCGGACATTCAGGGCTTCGCCGCCTCCGTGGCCAATGGTGAACCGATGCCTGCCATCCCCGAAATGTCGGCGGTGTGGAACAGCGTTGGCAGCGCCATTACCCTAATCATCCAGCAGAAGGAAGCCCCCGATAAGGTCATGACCGATGCGGCCAAGGCAATCCGCGACGAGATCGCCAAGTCCAACTAAGTTAGGCGTTTTCTAACATACCAAATGGGTTGGGTGGGTTCCTCTCCCAACCCATTTTTTATAATAGGGGGTGTCCTCTATGAAACTCTCTCCGCTTTCGCTTCCGGCACTGCTTACGCGGGTTGTGCTCTTAGGCATTTTTGATGTCGTGGCAATCTGGATGGCAGTGACTTTCACCCAGCGGATCAGCCCGTTATTGGGCATCTTGATCGCTGTTTTTGCGATAATTGTGAATCTGGTATTTTTGAGAGACGATTTGTTCGCTTGGCGCTGGATCATCCCTGCCATGGCGGGTATGGTGCTGCTGGTCATTTACCCCATCGGCTATTCGCTCATCGTGGCCTTCAGCAACTACGGCGATGATCACATTCTGACCAAAGAACAGTCCGTCGCTCAGATCACCCAGAATCGCGCTGACAGTTTTTATGAGCCGCAGGATTCGGTTACCTATTTTACCTACGTTTACCTTCGTTCAGGGGTGACTCAAGCCACACAAGAAGATTTCCGCTTCTATCTGGTTGACCCCAACGGCAAGTCCTTTGTTTCATGGGTTGGGTTGGAAAACCCTCTAACTGAGGATGATCCCCAGTTTCAGTATGGGGAGCGTGACGCCAATGGGGTACCGGCCTCGATCAATGAATGGAAGTTGGTTCCCCCGCAGGGTTTTGGGCAAACGCTTCAGGGGCTGAACCTTTCTGCCCCCCCCTACCAGATACGCTTGACTCAGCTTCAATTGTTGCAGCGGCGTTTTGTCTCTAAACAGCTTGCGCCCCGCTTTGCCTACAGCGCTGAGAACGATACCATCACCGACATTCAAACCGGGGAGGAGTATCGGAATGAAAAGGGCTACTTCGTCTTTGGGGATGGTGACACCCAGAAGCGCTTGTCGCCCGGTTTTGCGGCCCTCATTGGGATGGACAAGATCGTCCGGGTGATCACCGACGAACGTATCCGTGATCCTTTTTTCAGGGTGTTCATCTGGACCATCGTGTTTGCCACAGGCACGGTCTTTACCACCTTTGCGCTGGGCTTGATATTCGCCCTCGTCCTGAATGCCAAGTTCCTACCCGGAAAAGTGATCTTCCGTACCTTGCTGATCATCCCCTACGCGGTTCCCTTCTGGCTGAGTGTCACCTCGTGGCGAGGTCTGCTCAGCGTTAATGGGCCGCTCAATGACCTGATGGTGCAACTGCTGGGACGACCCGTTAACCCCTTTGCGGATCCCACTTCCGCCAAAGTCATGGTGCTGTTGGTAAACCTGTATCTGGGCTTCCCCTACATGATGCTGCTTTCGCTGGGGGCACTGCAAAGCATCCCCTCAGACATGTACGAAGCCTCCATGATTGACGGAGCCAATGATCGTCAGCAGTTTCAGTTCATCACCCTGCCGCTGCTGCTGTTGGCAATTGGGCCGCTGCTGATCGCCAGTTTTGCCTTTAACTTCAACAACTTTGTACTCATTGAGCTGCTCAACAATGGGGGCCCGCCGATTGCTTCCGATACCGTTGCAGGGCATACCGATATTCTGCTGTCCTATACCTACCGACTGGCCTTTGGTGGTGGGCGTGGGGCGGACTACGGTTTTGCGGCTGCCATTGGTATCTTCATCTTCCTCATCGTGGGGACGATCACCTTCTTCAACTTCCGGTTTACGCGCCAACTAGAGGAGGTTTCCAAGAATGTCTAACCAAGTATCCTCTGTTCCTAGATCGGTGCGCGCAAGCACGGGGCCTGTGGTCACCAATCGGGGGTGGCGGCTCGTGATCCGCTATGTGATCCTGCTGTTTGGGGTCATTTTTGCCCTGTACCCCTTTATGATGATCCTGTGGGCGTCATTTGACTCCTCCAACTCCATTTCGGGTCAGGGTCTGCTGCCCAAAGAGATCGTCTTGAAAAACTACGAGACGCTCTTTTCACGCCCGGAAACCCCGGTGCTGCGCTGGCTGGCGAACTCGATCTTCGTCTCCACCACCAGTACCCTGATCACCCTTTCCCTGACCACACTGGCAGCGTACTCGTTTTCACGTTATCGCTTCCGGGGACGTCAGGCAGGCTTGTTGGGCACTCTGATCATTCAGGTGTTCCCCGGGGTGGTGGCGCTGGTGGCGTTTTATCTGCTGCTCCAGCAGATCGGTGAGTTCATTCCATGGTTGGGCTTAAACTCACTAGGAGGTCTGATCCTGATCTACTGCGGCGGGGCGCTTGGTTCCGGTGCTTGGCTCATGAAGGGTTACTTCGACACCATCCCCCGCGATCTGGATGAATCCGCACAGGTGGACGGTGCAACCCACTGGATGACCTTCCGCACCATCATCCTGCCCTTGGTACGCCCGATTCTGGCGGTGACCGCGATCTTCAGCTTCTTTGGCACCTTCAATGACTATCTGGTGCCGCGGGTGCTGCTGCGTGATAAGGATGTTTACACCCTCGCCGTTGGCATGACCAGTTTTCTGGAAAACCAGTTTAACCGGGTGTGGGGCGTTTTTGCGGCGGGGGCACTGCTGGGTGCAATCCCGATGTTGATCGCCTTCATCCTGCTTCAGTCACAAATTGTGGGTGGTCTGTCGTCGGGCGCGGTGAAGGGCTAAAGACCGCATATCTGACAAACACCTTCAAACTCCCCGGTTGGGGGTTGTGGGGGGTGGACCCCAAAAGTTTTTCACCCCTCTCCTAGCCGCGAAGCGGTCGAGGGGTGAGGGTGATCGCTCCTCCTCATCAGCCTTAAACGGAGGCTGGGTGAGGAGGTTTTATTTTGCCGCAGGACTCGCCCCTTGCGCAGCGGGCATTTCAGGTGTACACTTCTGCCGCTGTTTGCCTGACTACCGTCGGGCGCTTTCCGCCCCCACACGATCCCCAAGTTGATGTGTAGGGCTACTCCGAGGAAAGGAAAAGGAAATAACCCACATGCGACCATATGAGTTGACGTTTATCGTTGCCCCTGATGCTGACGATCAGGAATTTAACACCCTCGTTGAGCAGATCAAGGGCTGGCTGACTGAATCCGGTGCCAACGTCACCAAGACTGACGTCTGGGGCCGCCGTCATCTGGCCTACCCTATCCGCTCCTTCAACGAAGGATTTTATGTGTCCCTGAACTTCGAGATGGCCCCAGATGCCACTGTTCAGTTGGAACGCAACCTGCGCCTGAGCCAGAAAGTTATCCGTCATCTGCTCATCCGCGCCGACGCCTAATGACGGCGAAAGCGTCTTAGTGCGCCGCTGTACGTCCCTGTAATGCCTGTGTATTGTATTGAGGACGAAGGAGCGCCAATATGGTTCGAGGATTAAACAAAGTCATGATCATTGGGACTCTGGGGCGTGATCCCGAAATGCGCTATACCCCCAGTGGTCGTCCGGTCACCAGTTTCAGTGTGGTCACCAGCCGTAGCTGGACAAGTGGCGATGGTGAACGTCGTGAAGAACACGAGTGGTTCAACGTGGTCGCTTGGGGCACCCTTGCCGAAATTTGCAAAACCCACCTCAAAAAAGACCAGCAGGTTTACGTTGAGGGGCGGCTGCAAACCAGAGGCTGGGAAGATGAAGATGGCAAACGCCATTACCGCACCGAATTGGTCGCCAATGAGATGATTGTCCTCGGGGATCGGCGGCTTAACGTCGAATACTCTGGCAGTGATGAAGACGCACAAGACGATGGCGACTACGCTTTTTAAAAACCAAAGCTGTTCAAAGCCTAAGACTGGAAAGGAGTGTGCGTATCGGTCTTAAAAAGACCAGATGCGTGCTGAATTATGACTGACGAAGAACGCCAATCAAACTACGGATCCGATACTGAGAGTGAAGGTTACGAGGGCGGACGCGGTGGCTCTGGTTTTCACGGACGGGGACGCCGCCGCGCCCACAACATGCGCATCGAAAAGACCGATGTCGAGCTGTATAAGGACACTGAAACTCTGCGCCGCTTCCTCACCGAACGCGGGCAGATTCGTCCTCGCCGCCAGACCGGGCTGTGCGCCCGCGATCAGCGACGTCTCGCCATTGCCGTCAAGCGCGCCCGTCATCTGGCGCTGCTGCCTTTTGTGACCGATTCGATGCGCGGCGAGTAGCCCGCAGCTTGTTTTACCGGTTGCCCTCCCAAATTCCGGAAGGACCCTAGAGGCGCATGTCCAAAAGAGAACAAACTACAGCCCTCCCCAAACCGCCCAAGCGTGACGACAAAGGGCGGGTTTATAAATCACGGGCTGAACGCGAAGCCAGCGTGAATCGGACTGTTTTGATTGCCACGGGGGCGCTCACTGCGGTGATCGCCCTGATCCTGCTGATCGCAGTCCTGATTGACGGCGTGTTCCGCCCCAACCAGACCGTCGCCAGTGTGGGCGGGCAGAATATCACCGCCCGCGACTTTCAGCGCCGGGCTACTTTTGATCGTTATGCGCTGGGCTTGCAGCTTGCGCCCATTGCGCAAAGTCAGTTTGGATCACAGGTGCTTTCCAACCCTCAGTTTGGGCCTTACGCAGACTGGTATAACCAACTGCGCATTCCCACATTGGGTGGGCAGGAATCGCTCAACAACATGATTGATGCGGTCGTGATCGCGCAGTATGCCAAAGCGAACAATATCAGCCTGAGCGAAGAAGAAATCAAAAATCTCAAGCGCAACATCAAATAAACCCAAGCGGAGGCTCCCGTGAGCGATTCCTTCACCTTTGGCGGAGAAATAGTCTGGACCCCCACCCGTGAGCATGTCGAACGCGCCCACCTGACGGCTTTCATGCGCCAGCACGGCATTCGCGATTTTGCCGAACTGATGTATCGCTCGACAACCGACATCGCCTGGTTCAGCGAGGCTGTTTTGCGCTATCTCGACATCCGCTTTTACCTGCCCTATACACAGGTAGTCGACCTTTCGGACGGCATCCAGTTCCCGCGCTGGTGCGTGGATGGCAAGATGAACATTGTCCACAATTGTCTCGACAAACGCCAGACCCCGGCCGAACGCAGCCGAATTGCGATTACCTGGGAAGGCGAGGAAGGCGCAACCCGTTCCCTGACCTATGCCGAACTGTATAAACAGGTCAACAAAACTGCCAATGGCTTGCGCAGTCTCGGCCTGGGCAAAGGTGATGCAATTGGGCTGTTCATGCCGATGACCCCCGAAATCGTCGTGGCGCTGTTGGCGATTGCCAAAATCGGCGGTGTGATCCTGCCGCTCTTTAGCGGATACGGCGCCGGGGCGGTCGCGTCCCGACTGGCTGATGCGGGCGCAAAAGCTCTGTTCGCTGCCGATGGCGCCCTGCGGCGCGGCAAAGCGGTCGAGATGAAATCCATCGCCGATGAAGCCCTGGC
>JACSRJ010000066.1 GCA_014879835.1 Anaerolinea sp. | reverse complement strand
CTTAACCGAAGTCTCTTCCGCCTTCAATCCCTTTCCCCTCGCTCATCCGTTCAGTGTTGGGTCGCTAGTAGAAATTCTAGTTTTATCGGACTTGTGGGGTGATTTAGGTTTCCGGGTAGTATTCGAGGTGTTGCCCTAGGCAGCAGATTCCTTTTTGGGATCGCCTTCGGTCAATAAGAGGTAGAATGCAGCCTGCTTTGAGGCTGCATCATCGCCCAGCCCAAGGTTTCTGAACCATCTTTCAATAGTCTCTCGATCTATAGAAGTATCTGATGCAAGATCAATCAGGGACTGAGAGTAAACCTCGTTGCGAATCTCGTCGCACACAGCTTTATATTCATTGTCTTCGCGCCACCGCCTTGCACGATCAGTGGGTCTGTTGTCTTTATCAACTATCCCAGTTCGTATCAACGCAGCATGGACATTTGCCCGTGCAGAGCCTTCACTCATATTGAGCCGGGTGGCAATGAGTGCAGGTGTAACCTCTTTAGGCATTGTAGTAAGGAACCACTTTCGGATCGAGAACCAATTTTTGGGAGAGATGTATGGGTAGGTCTTTTTTTCGTCGGCCATGAAATCACCTCTGTAGTAATAACTACAACTTCATTGATTTACCAAGCATTATCAAACCACAATGTGCGCTAAAATACAAGGTTGAAGTTTATAACCTCGCGTTGTGGAATTAAGTGATCAAAACCATTTGCTCTAGCCGTATGATTACCCCTGATCCAGTCTGAACCCGTGGCCTCTGACAGTAATGATATACTGCCGGTTGGGGTCGATCTCTGACAGTCGATCCCGCAGGCGGCGCACCAACGCATCGATGGCCTGCTCGCTTACCCCTTCACTGAGCGCGTCCGGCCACACTGCCCGCACCACCTGATCACGGGTGCAGACCCCACCTTTCGCATCAAAAAGCATCTCTAGCAAGCGGTACTGGGGCAAACTTAGAGGTGGCAAAATCTCTTTGTCCATTACAAAAACCCGACGCGCATCCCGATCTAGACGGAGTCGCCCCTGCACCGTGATCGCGGTGTCCGGGGTATAGGGCGCTGTCGCCTCTGATTCGATGAACGTAATTTTCACCACCTGCCCTAAATTGATTTCATCACCATCATTGAGCAGACGTTCACCTTTGAGCTGCTCCCCATTCACCCATGTTCCATTTTTGCTATCTAAGTCCTCGATAAAAAACTTGCCACTCTGGCGGGTCACTTTGATATGATGACGTGAGATTTCCCGCTCCGTCAGAGCCAGTTCGCAGGTGGGATCGCGCCCCACCAAA
Organism: Anaerolinea sp.; assembly: GCA_014879835.1. Classification (GTDB taxonomy): domain Bacteria; phylum Chloroflexota; class Anaerolineae; order Aggregatilineales; family UBA2796; genus UBA2796. The sequence goes on along the minus strand of JACSRJ010000066.1, from coordinate 6,494 downwards.
AAGGTCTCGTTTTCAAGCACGCACCGCGTCCCATTGTTGGAGCCACTGCTGACAATCAGGATGGGGTTCTCAAGCTGGTTGGTCATGGACTTTTACCCTTTGCCGTGATGGTTGCTTCTGCTCACATCCTCACCAAAAACGCTGCTAAAGCGCAAAACTGCTAGTGCAGGGCGTTTGAGGTCTTGCCCCCTGATAAGGGAGGATAGACCTCAATCCCGCCCCCATGCGCTGTGCCAAGACTCGCTTACGCCTTGGCAAAATCGACATACTCTTGACTCACCCGTTTTTCCGGAGTGAGCTTCAGCACCTCTAGGATTTCCGCGATCAATAGGGCTTTATATTCGGCGTCGCGCCGCGACCATGTTTGGCTCTTGATTTCCACAAACAACCCAGCGATCTCTGGCGCAACCATCTTATCGACGTTCACATAAAACAACACGCCCTTATACAGAATATGCCAGCGCCATCGTTCCTTTTCGATAGCCTTTTCGCTGTTGGGGCGGAAGTACTCTCGATAAAAACGGAGGGGATGGTTTGCTGGTGCGATAAACCGTGACCGGCTCAACATGACCGCATGATCAAATTCACCCTCTTTGCCTGTAGGTGTGAAGGTGAGCCGGGTACGGACACCCGTAACCTGTCCATCCTTCCCTAGTGTGTCATCTTCTCGATAACGCACCCGCCCCTGACTGCTGTCCAAAAACATGAAATAGGTGTCGTATTGGCGATAATGGCTGTGGCGCACCAACTGCACGCTGCTGTTTTCCAGCAGCGGTGCAACAATCGCTTCTACATCCTCCACATCTGGGAGCTGTGCTTTTACCTGAATTTCAAAGCTCTCGGTCCGTTCCACCCCTCCAATGGCGATAAGTTTATTCAGCAGATTGCCTTCGCGGGCAATGAGGAAGGCATCGATCTTTTGAGCCAATGCTCTGGCTTCTTTCAGGATAGAGGTTTCATCGATGGTGAGCAGTTCACCGTTGCGCAGAACCCACTTTCCATTGATCATCACATGACGCACATCGGTGCTTTTGGCTGCGTACACAATCTGACTGTAGACCGCATCAGGATCACGAGAGAAGGTGGGGGTGTTATGCAGGGTGTCCCGGTTAACCACCACAATATCGGCGCGTTTACCAACTTCTAGACTGCCGGTAAGGTGCGCCATATGCATGGCGGCTGCGCCCATGCGAGTTGCCATCAAAAACGCCTGTTTGGCGGGCACAACCACTGGGTTTAAGGTAGCCCCTTTGGCCAGAATTGCGGCTAACCGAACTTCCTCAAACATATCCAGATCATTGTTGCTGGCCGGGCCATCGGTGCCAATGCCCACATTTACAGATCGCTCCAGCATCTCCGCTACCGGCGCGACCCCGCTGGCCAGCTTCAGGTTGCTGGTGGGGCAGTGGGCCACCCCCGCATTATGTTTGGCAAGGGTGCGAATTTCCCCAGAATCAACATGGACACAGTGAGCCGCCAGCACTTTGGTATCCAGCACGCCCAGCTTTTTGACACGGGGAATGACGGGCATCTCAAATTCTTCGCGGCTGTCCTCAACCTCTTGTTTGGTTTCAGAAAGATGAATCAGCAGGGGGACATCATACTCTTTGGCCAATTCCGCACAGGCGCTCATGATTTCGTCCGTGCAGGTATACGGAGCATGGGGGGCAATCGCGGGCACGATCAGCGGGTGTCCCTTCCATTCCTCGATGTAGCGACGGGTATAGGCGAGGCTGTCCTCATAACTGGCCGCATCCGGGGTGGGGAACTTAAGGACGCTTTGCCCACACACAGCGCGCATCCCAGCCTGAGCTGTGGCCGCAGCCACTTCCGACTCAAAGTAGTACATATCCGCGAACATGGTGATTCCAGAGCGGATCATCTCCGCACAGGCGATTAACGTCCCCAACCGGCAAAACTCCGGGGTTACAAAATTGCCCTCAGTGGGCATCATGTAGCCCATCAGCCATACATCGAGACGAAGGTCATCTGCTAAACCCCGAAGCAGAGTCATCGGCACATGTGTATGGGTATTCACCAGCCCCGGCATGATGATCTGTCCATCACACAAAACCAGATCATCGGTCGTGAAACGCCGCTGGATTTCTTCAGCGGGGCCAACCGCAATGATGGTGTCATCCTTAATGGCGACAGCACCACTGGGAAAGAGATCAAAATTCTCATTCATGGTCAAAAGAATGCCACCAGAAAGGATTTTATCAACACGCTCCATACATTCATCCTCACTCAGTAAGAGGCGGGATATTCCCAGCCAATTTGATGTTTCAGTATAGCCTAAAACGAAATGGGGGGCGTAATGGGGCAGTCTGAGCGCCCCTAGAACCCCTGATAAATCCACTGCGGCGCGCTCTCCGCAGTTACAATGACCAGCAGAATCAGGGTCAATGCCACCATCAGGGCAAACAAGTTCTCGCGGGTCAATAGGCGTTTCAACACCCTTCACCTCCGGGTATAAATGGTGGTCTCATAAAAGCTCACCAGTGCGCTGGACTGGGCATCAATGGAGTAATGCTCCTGAGTACGCCGTTGTGCAACCCGGCCCAGTCGATGTGAAAGTCCATCATATTGGATCAATCGATTGATCTGCGCCGCAAATTCTGCGGAGTTTTTAGGTTCCACCAATAGCCCAGCCACGTTCGGCTCAATCACTTCTGCCACCGAAGGGATATTGGGGGCCACAATGGGTTTGCCTAACATGGCCGCAAGGATGATCCCCGGTGATACCATCTCCATCGAAGCAAAATCCACATAAACATTCGCGGACGCGATGATCTCAGCCAGATTAGGGCGATTGCCACCCCAAAGAATGGGCAGGGCCGGGCGGTAGTGTTGGGCAGTCTTACGCAAGGACTCAAGGTAAGCGCCTTCCCCCAAAACCATTAAGTGCGCCTCTGGGTGGCGTTTCAGAAGGTGCCTGACTGCATCAAGCGTCAGGTCACACCGATCCAAAAGGTCTTGAGATGGGGTAAGGTCTGGCGGCGCAAGGGTTACGATGAAGGCCCCCTCAGGCAGTCCAAGGCTTTCTCGTGAAGGGATGGGATCAATCTCCTCAACCTGCAATCCGGGTCGGATCACATAGATTCGTTCCCGTTCGCCCAAAAGCATGGCGAGGGATCTTCCCACACCCTCCGAGGGGACGGTGATCCGATCCACCCCGCTGAGGGCCAACCGCCATCGAAAACGTGCAGTGGCCTCGTGCAGACGGTTTTCGGGTATTGAGGCGCGATAGATGGTGATCAGGGTGGGGACTCCTGTGGAGCGCCCGGCCATACTCACCAAGGGCCCGACACGAGCACCCAAACCGTGCAGCAGTTCGATCTTGGATTCACGCACGATTCGACGAAGCCTGAGTAAAGCACGGGGATCAAATTGAAACTGCGCCCGAAGCGATAATTCGGACGAATCTGCTGGTGCGCTCACCGATATGATGGTGGGTTGGATTCGTTGGGGATCAAGGTGACTGCTGATCACATCCCGATCAGCCCGAATCTCCCCATTGAGTTCACCATCACTAAGAACCAAAACCCGCATTGTTTTTGGATACCTCACTCAAATGCTGCGCTATTCATGCAGCGCGTTTCCATTATACTCCCCACTTCAGGCGAAGATGAGGGGGAGAGAGCGGCGAAATACAGCGGCTTGCTTTTACCGTGATCCTCGATCTTGGGTTATAGTTGGGGACGCGATTGATCACCTGATCTACCAAATGCGGGGACTATGTTTCGACGCTACTACGACCGGTTTAATCAAAGCGACCCCATGACCCGATTCCTTCTGCTGGCAGCGCTGATTCTGGGGGCTGTTGTCCTCATTCCGCGGCTTCCCGGTTTTGGCAGCGGCGTGAGTTGTGAGGATTTGCCACGTGCGCTGGTCACAGGCAGCAACCAGTCTATCCTCGGACGCGCTGTTGATCCGGGCGAACTGACCCTCGAACTCTCCGCCGACAGCGTGCGCATCATCCCCGGATCATCACTCGTTTTGTGGCTGCGATTCAACAATGCCAGCATTGCGCCGATCACTTTGTTGATCAAACCTGAAGAATATGTCCTGCGTTATACCGGACAAGAGGCTGGGATCAATTTCTCAGTGCTGACCGTCGCTGGCCAAGTCTTGGGGGAATCGGCGGCGGTTCGCCCGCCCTTCACCATCCGTCAGCAGTTTGATAACGCCGATCTACGGGTCTTGGGTCCGCGCTCGCGCTGTGCTATCCGGATTGAGATTCCGGCGACACGGCTTAACGGTGCAGGGATGGGGCAGGGGGAATATCGGATTACGGGTGTATATCGTAATACTTCGGCGGGAGGTATCTCTCAACCCACCAATGAACGTACCCCAACGCCAGTATTCAGCACACAGGGGGTGTGGGTGGGTGAGATTCGCTCTAACGAAATTGTGCTCTCTATTGCGCCTAACCAATAGAGGCGCTTACTCCCGCACGCTGATCTTCCTCACCACGAGGTGGTTGCCCGGTTGATCCTGTAGAGGAAGATTTATTCCGGTGCGCCAGTCAAAAACCAGCACCCACAGTTCATACTCACCCGGTGGCAGGTCGGCCGGTAGAGTCAGGGCGTGATTATCGCGGTATAAGCCCCCCGGCTGCCACCCTGTCATCAGTCCAAAACCGCCAACCGGGGTCACCGCTCGCTGAGACACCACGGCCCCCTGAGCATTCACCAATGAGAGATTCACACTGTAATCAAGAGGTTCTATACCCTCTACGAAGCCTTCAAAGCGCCACAGCAGAGACACTGGCAGGAATCCCCCTGTGCGCGGGGCGTCACCCAGAGGCAGATCTGCACCCACAAGGCTCACCACCCCAAAATCCGCTCCTAGTCGATAAGTTGGAAAGGGTGGCACGATGTCCGGCGGGGCGCTGATGGGGGCCGTGATCAACAACCGCACGTCGGATAGAGTCAGGGCTTCCTGTGCGGGAAAATAGTGACGGGCAAGATAATGCTCCGTGACTCGGTAACGATCCGCTCGAAAAGGGGTGTACTCGGTCAGAAACCACCAGCGCTGGAAGCGCTTCGCCAGACGGGACAGATACACCTGAAAACTGGCATCGGCCCGTTCCTCTGGGTTGGGGCTGATCACCGCTGGTTCCTCGCCGGGCCTCTGAAGCTCACCGCCTGCATAGGGAAGGCTGTAAAAGGGCGCGGCAAGGGTGTAATAGTTGAGGAAAAAGGGCCGGTAGGTTCGATTTTCAAGGATCAGGGTATCGCCCGATTGAGTCTGCTGCTGGAGGGTGGCGAGGGTCTGCCACAGGTTGGCATGATCGCCCCCATAACGAGGATCAGGGTAGATCAGGCGCAAATACAGATACAGACACAGCGGCAGAAGCAGGGTCAGCGCCCACCGAGGACGCCCTTTGCCCCTGATCCACCATATCCCCCCGGCCGCAAGCAGGAGGCACACGGGCAGGAGCAGCAGAAGATTATCCAGATGGGCCCAAGCCGGGGCAAGGTGAGTAACGACTGCTTCGCGCAGGGTTACCAGTTGGGGGATATGCTGAAAGTGCCATACCCCTTCGCGCCACGGCAGAATCTCCGCCCCGGTGCGGGCGCTTTCCGCGGCAAGAGCTTGTGAAAAGGTGGTGATCGGGTAGAGTACACCAAGCGCTTGAATGAACACACTTAAGCTGAGCAGCGCCCCAAACCCAAGCCGTCCCAGAGTCCTGATCTGCGACCACTCCTCGATCACAGGCAGCAGCCATAAAACCATCAGGGCTGTGGCGGGTACCAAAAAACGCGATCCCCAACCCAAGCCGCCATACCAGTACACCCCGTGCAGGATCGCATAACCCACTGCGAGGCTGATCAGCAGCACCGGCGGGGCGATCAGTTCGCGCCAGCGCCGCGCCCGCCATAAACGCCACGCACCCCAAAAACCAGCAAGCAGCACGGGCGAAAACGCCCACAGGCTGAATCCGGGGCTGATCAAATAAGCGGCGAGGGCTTCGGGGGTATAGCGCAGGTTTTCCTGAAAGCGTTCGGTGTGGAGACGTGCTGTAATACTGTCCCACTGAGAGACCGCCAAAAGCCCAGCCAAAAGGATGATTCCGACTGCGATCAGGGCCACAGCGCGCCGGACCCGACGATCCACATGCGCCGCCCGCCGCAGCGGGACTCCGGGCAGAGTCCAAACCACGATTAGGGGCAGGATCAACAGTCCTGCATCTTTGGCCAGCGCAGCCGCATAACAGCTTAAGATCAATCCGGCCAGCCAGCCCAAAGCTGGAATCAGCGCCTTCCCCTCCCCCCGAAGCAAGGACTCAAGGTGGCGTCTTAGGTGAAGGCCACACAACACGCTGAGGACGGTGCAGAGGGTGAGCAGGGGTTCACGGAAGTAGAGCAGGGCATAAGGGAAAACGATGGTCGCCCCGCCAAAGATCAGGGCACACAGAGTTGCGGTTCGGGGACGGTATCCGAGCGCGCCCCCGATCAGGGTGATCACGGTCACGGCGGCCGCCGTGA
>JACSRJ010000240.1 GCA_014879835.1 Anaerolinea sp. | reverse complement strand
TTGACCTTGGAGGTCACTCCCGCGATCCGGGGTAGCGCACTGCTATAACGCCCTTCGGGGCACTGAAACGCAGGACGCGGCGATGATTGCATACATGGCGACTCGTAGCGCACTGCTATAACGCCCTTCGGGGCACTGAAACGCACGGGCTGAGGTTTTGCGATCTCCTCAGCCTCGTGTAGCGCACTGCTATAACGCCCTTCGGGGCACTGAAACGCTTTTTCAGGTGTGTATTTGGTAAAATTGGGACTTGTAGCGCACTGCTATAACACCCTTCGGGGCACTGAAACTTGTAATACATCGTTATTCCCCCCACGAGGCTACAGGTAGCGCACTGCTATAACGCCCTTCGGGGCACTGAAACGCGATGAACCCGCACACGACACGCTCCCGAACAGTAGTAGCGTACTGCTATAACGCCCTTCGGGGCACTGAAACCTGAAACCAGCAATTTAATGCCGGTTCGCAGCGTGTAGCGTACTGCTATAACGCCCTTCGGGGCACTGAAACCTGATCTTGTTCTGAAGGGCGTTCTGAGCGTTGGCGGTAGCGTACTGCTATAACGCCCTTCGGGGCACTGAAACAAAGCTGCTCCGCGTACTGCATGATCCGACTGATGTAGCGCACTGCTATAACGCCCTTCGGGGCACTGAAACGGGTGTTGGTTCGCCGTTCGTCACAGCGAGCGCAAAGTAGCGCACTGCTATAACGCCCTTCGGGGCACTGAAACGAGAGAACTGGGTTTGACGGCACTGGCAGACAGTAAAGGTAGCGCAGTGCTATAACGCCCTTCGGGGCAAAAGACGGGCAGCCACACAGGGCTGTCCCTACGAGGGATCTGGTAGGACGAGGGTCGCCCGCGATGCGATCATCACCCTGCTGAATTTCCTGCAAACGCCAAAAAAACAAGACCCCCAACCTGAAGGGTTGAGGGTCTCGTGTGGTTTCTGTCAGACGCTGCGGTCTGTGGGTTCCGCAGCCCACGCCCGTTCTTAGAGTGAAGGGGTGGGCGTCCGGGTGCTGACGGGCACCGGGGTGGAGGTGATCACAGGGATGCCACCGCCGCCGCCGGGTTCACCGCCTCCGGGCTGGGTGACCCCACCCAATTCACGCAGAGCGCATTGGGCAAAGCCGGGGTAGGGCAGGCAGTCCGCCGGGCAGTTGACCACGGATTCACGCCGATCCAGTCGGTTGGTCTCGCACAGGTTGTTACCGCAGGCCTCAAGGGTATCAAAGTCTGTGGGGCAGTTCTCAGCCGTTTCGCCGGGGTCTTGCTGCAAGTTGCCGCAGACCGCCGCAGGGAAGAGCGCCGTCAAAGCGCTGCGATAAGTGCTGGCCCAATAGCTGCGATAATCACTCAGGAACTTTGAGAGATCAAAGTTGGTGAGGTTTAGGGTCTGAATGGTGCTGAAGATTTCGCGCAGGTCTCGATCATCCTCTTCCACCGTCATCCCTTCAAGGGTGGAGGGTTCCATGTTGAGGAAGGAACGGACAAAGGCGCGCATGACCGGGTTCACATTGCTGTTCACAAAGTCGGTGAGGAAGTCACGGATGGCGCTTTCACGTTCCACCGTCCCCACCACGGGCACTTCCACAAACACCTGACGGGAGTTTTCCTTGAGGAAATCCTTGGTGGTGCAGGTGGGCACCGGATCAGGCAGTTGGAGCACACCGTACACGAACTTTTCAGGATCAACCGTGTAGACCTGATCGTTGGCGTCGGTGACTTCAACATCGTTTTCCTGTCCAATGACCGCCACATGAAGCTGCGGATGGACAAAGGTCCAGAATTGGGTACCCCGTACCCGCGTCCCGGCCAAAGGCAGGATAACCTGAACCAGATCAGAGTCCGCAAGGGTGCGGGTGATGTTGGCGAAAATGTGCCCCACATAGTGAGACAAGATGAAAGTCTGCCCGGATTCCTGTCCCAGCGAAAGGGCGTTCAGTTCAACCATGGTGGTGGGATAGATGTCAATTTCGATCCCCCCGACGACATTCAGTTTTGCCATGCCATCGTTGCCGGTACGAATCTGATCGCCGGGCCGTATGAGTTGAGTCTCGCTCAAGTTTTTCCACTGGTCACTGTTTGAAGCGCGATATTGTACCAACCCCGCTTGAGGAATCAGTGAGGCTGCAAAAGTCTGCGCTGCGACGGTTGAGGTGACGAGCATCCCACCAGCCAGCATCAGGACAGTGCAGAGGATCAGGAAAATTGCCATGAAACGTGATAGTTTCATCTAGAACACCCCCATGACAAGCATAATGCCCTAAAATGCGCCAGTGATCGGTTCACTGACCATGCTGGTGATTCCAGCATTAATTGATCTCCTCACCATAGTAACCCAAATTATCCGATCTGGGAAGTGGTCTAAACGATCAAATTGGGTCAGAAACGATTTTGGGGGGCACTTGGTAGCGCTCCCAATGATGAAACGGAAAGTCAGAGTTGAATGTGGGTTCCTATGGGGTTGAGATGCTGCTTGCAGTCTTACCCTCAAACACCCCATTAATAGCTCATCTTTCAAGGCAACCGCTATAATCAGACTTACACGTTTGAACGGGTATGGATCAAAAGGGGCAGTGTAAGGGGGAAGCTCCCTCAAGGGCCTCTTTCCCCCCTTTTCCAGTGGAGGGGGCACCGCGAAGCGGTCGTATGGGGATGAGGGGAAGTGCGTAACATCCAAAACCAATCTTAGAAAGGATTTCTGGTTCATGAATCTCAAAAAAATTACGGTCATCGGCGCAGGCGCCATGGGCAATGGCATTGCTCAGGTATGCGCCACCAGCGGCTATCAGACCCGCCTTGTGGATATTGATCCGGGCGCGCTGGAACGGGCAAAAGCCACCATCACAGCCAGCGTTGAGAAGCTCTTTAACAAAGGCAAGCTCGACGAAAACGCTCGCCGGGCAGCCCTTGAACAGATCGTCACGGGCACCGAGATGAGTCTGGCGGCCGATGCCGATATGGTGATCGAAGCCGTGACCGAAAACCTCCCCCTGAAGCTCAAAATCTTTAAAGACCTCGATTCAATCGCCCGTCCGGGGGCGATTCTGGCCACCAACACCTCCTCAATCTCAATCACCAAGATCGCCTCCGTGACGGGGCGTTCCCCAAAGGTTGCAGGGGTGCACTTCATGAATCCCGTACCTTTGATGACTTTGGTGGAGGTGATCCGGGGTTATGATACCGATCAGGAGACGATGCAGACTGTCTTAGACTTCACGCGCAGTTTAGGCAAAACGCCCGTAGAAGCAGCCGACTACCCCGGTTTTATCAGCAACCGCATCCTATGCCCGATGATCAACGAAGCCATTTACTGTGTGATGGAAGGGGTGGGCACCCCAGAAGCCATCGACAGCGTCATGAAACTGGGCATGAATCATCCGATGGGGCCGCTCACACTGGCAGATTTTGTGGGCTTAGATGTGGTCTTGGCCGTGATGGAAGTGCTGCATACCGAACTGGGCGATCCCAAGTATCGCCCCTGCCCGCTGCTGCGTAAGATGGTCGCTGCGGGGCATTTGGGGCGAAAATCCGGGCGCGGTTTTTACACCTATTAACCAAGGGTAACCAAGGGCGCAGCGTTGAGAATGCCGGGGGGGTATTTGAGGGGCAGACTTCTCAAAGTCTCGATTCACCCTTTTACCGTGTGCGGGTGGGCATAGGGGATGAGGCTAAACGCGGTCACCGATCCCTTCCCCAAAGGCTTCTAAACCTGCGCTTTTGGTTTGGCCCCCACCAGCAGCACTACCCAGCCCACCAGATAACCCACGACGGCCATGGCAAACAGCGGCGGCATCCCCACGGTGTCGTAGATCGAGCCGGTCAGGGGGGCCCCGACCATGTTGATCAGGTTGGGCAGGGCCACATTGTATAGGGCCAGAACCGTTCGAGTCTGGCTGTTGGGGGTGTTCCGAGTCATAAACTGGATCAAGGCGACAGTGTAAAAACTGAAGGCCACCCCACCTGCGGCCCGCTCCAACATGATGCTCTCGATAGAAGGGCTGATCAACACCAGCAGGCGCACGGATGCATTCATGAGCAGGGCCATAAGCAGCAGCCGTCTGGGGTTAGAGCGACGCAGCAGGCGATCTGCCCAGAGCATACAGGGAACCTCGATCACCGCACTTAGGATGCCCGCAACCCCGATCAGCCCTTCGGGCGCACCCAGATGGTCAAGGTACACATTCTCAAATTGAAGCACCCCATTGTTGAGCAGCCCTGTGATGACCATCATCAAAGCAAGGGCCACCATTGAGGGGTTCTGGCGCAGTCCATTCAGAACCATCAGCACACTGGCGCTTGCAGCCCGATGCGCACCCCGGAAACGATCCGCCCTGATCTTACTCACGGCGGCGGTGGCACAGAGGAAACAGACCGCGATCCCAATGAAATCAACGGTGATGCTTACATTCTGAGCCAACCAGCCGCCCAGCAGCACGAATCCCACCCAACCAATGGAGGTCAGAATGCGGATGCTGCCAAAACCGGTCTTGGTGGCATTGGTGATCGAGACGGCCAGCCCTTCGGTGAGGGGCAGCATCCCCGCCCCCACCAGCGACATGAGGACGCTCACCACCAGAATGCCCCAGAAGGCCGTCTGCTGGCTCAGCAGCAGATAACCCATCGCCGTGAAAAACAGGGCCATTTGCAGCAGGCGTTTCGGGTTCGCGGCGCGTTCGCTTTGGTTCGCCCAAAAAGGTGATAAAAAGAGCAGGATCACTGATCCGGCCGCTTTGATGATCCCGATTTCTGCGCCAGTGAGCAGCAGGCGGGTATAAAAGAGGTTCAGATAAGGGGCGATAAACCCCTGTCCACCGAGGAAGAAGTAGTACCAGCGTGTCCAACGCAAATCGGAACGCGCCTCTGAGATAGGTTGTGGGTGCATATGCGTGCCTGTTCAGGTGAGGAGAATCCATGCCTCAGTGTGCCCGGTGGCGTCAGGCGCAGAGGCATGGGGAGGTCACTCACTTCAATCCTTTAGTTTGATAAGTTACCCGATTCGCGCAGATCGGTATAGACTGCCTGTGCCCAAGCGCGCACACTTTGGCAGTAGCACACTGGGCCCGCTTCCACTACCCGGACGGCGGTATGAGACCACTGAATCGGATGGCTGTAGACCCCATAAGAGGCTGGTGTGCCTCCGATCTTATAGCGTCGGCTGCCCGAATCCACATCCACCCGCATCCGCGTGCGCATTTCAGCAGGCGTCATCCCCGTCAAAAAGTCAGCGAGGAGTTTCATGCCCCAAGCCAGCCCTTCCGGGGAGTATAACCGAGGGTGCTGTAAATAATAACAGATCACCATCAGGTGATGCACCGCGCCATTGGCAGGATTCTCCGCCTCCCAATAGAGCATCTGGTGAAAGGCTTCTTCGCAGCTTAAACCCTGCTGCTGCACAGCCCCACACTGCGGGCACACAGGCATGTCGCTCATGGGTGGGTGACCTCAAGGATCAGGCCCATGCCATGAGAGAGTTCAAGCAGGTTGATGACCCCATCTTTGACGGTGAAGGAATCCCCACTGATCAAGTCATGGAGGACGGACCCATCGGCAATATCGCCCGGCCAGAGGGGAATTCGTGCGCCCAGAGGGTTGTGCCCGCCGCGCCACCCGATCACCACCAACTGCTGCTCCCGCGATTGCCGCTGATAAACCAACAGACTGCCCTCCGCATAAAGAACTTGGAAGCCACCTTCACGCAGGGCAGGGGCGCTCTTACGCAGCGCCGCCAGTTTACGGTGCAAATCGTACAGGTCTCGATCCCATTTTTCCGGTTCCCAGATCATACAGGCGCGGTTAAAGGGGTCATTGCCCCCGGTCATGCCAATCTCGTCGCCGTAATAGATGCAGGGGACGCCGGGGAAGGTCATGAGCAGCACCACCGCCAGCCGGGTAAGGGCCCGATCTCCATCAAGGACAGTCATGATTCGAGTCGTGTCGTGGCTGCCCAAAAGGTTAAACTGCTGCTGAGCGATCACCCATGGAACCGCACCCATAAAGCGGCTGATCTGTTTCGCTGCAAATTCCGCAGGCAGGGGGTGGGTGTCAGCCCAGTTGGCATTCCAATCCGCGCCTAAATCCTTCCCTGCAAGGAAGCGGCGCACAGGGAAGGTAAAGCCCTGATAGTTCATGCTGGCGTCCAGTTCGTCCCCTTGAAGGTGCGGGGTGCCATCGTGAAAGTGTTCGCCCAGCAAATACGCTTCCGGGGAATGCCCCTTGATCGCCGCCCGAATCTCACGCCCGATCTCGTGGCCCAACTGAACTGCGCCTTGTTTGCCCTGCATGTTGGCTACATCAAGACGCCAACCATCGATGCGGAAGGGGGAACGAAGCCAATAACGCAGTACTGAGTCTTCGGCCCGGTAGAGTTGATCGCGCAGCTTTTGACTGCGGTAATTCCACTTGGGCAGGGACGCATGACCCAACCACGAGACATAATCGTTGGGGTGGTTGTTGAAGGTGAAAAACTCGTAATAAGACGAGTCCTTGCTTGCTTGGGCGGCCTGAAACCACGGATGAAACCAGCCAGTGTGATTAAGGGTCACATCAAGGATGAGTTTCATGTTGACCCGATCCAGACCGGCGCGCAGTTCGATCAGGGCTTCACTGCCACCAAGATGCGGGTCTACCTCAAAAAAGTCCATAATATCATAACGATGATTGGTTCGAGCGCTGAAGATCGGGGTGAGATAGAGCGCGTTCACCCCCAGATCGTGAAGGTAGTCGATCTTACGGGTGATTCCTTGAAGATCACCACCATAGAAGTCGAGAGTTCTGCCCTCACGATAATGCAGGGGCATCTCGCCCCATGGGCGGTGTTTGGTTTTTGCGCCCCGCACCTCCCACTCGCCATCCCGGACATCATTGGAGGGATCACCGTTGTGAAAACGATCCGGGAAGATTTCGTAAAAGACCGCACCTTTGATCCATGAGGGCGCAGGGTAATCAGCAAGCAGCTTAAAATCACCGGAGTCAGGCGCATCAGCCCGGCTGATGCCCAGCGCCGTGAAGTAGTATGCGCCCTCTGGGGTGATGAGCTTAAAACGATAGGGATTCACAGGCATGGTCACGGCTAAATCCGCCTTGTACCAGACCGTGTTTTCTTGAATCAGTGACGGCTGCATCTCGATCATCCACGGTTCACCATCGGGGCAGGAGCGTAAAAACACCCCACGAATCGGTGTTTTGCCCACCACCCGCAAACTGATGGTCACGGTCTCGCCTAAAGCAGGGGTAGGGTTGGAGACAAACAGCGCTGAGCCGTCATGATGTACCCCAGCAGTCCAATGTAAAGAAGGGGGCATTCGTGAATCACCTTCATCCATTTTCGATTGACAACAAAACAATTGTAACCCGCAGGGTGAAGGGCGGGAAAACTCAAGTCTATATGGGTTAGGGAGATTGCATCAACGTTTGGCGCCGGCAGTCGGACGCCATGAATGGCACCCCTATGGAAATGAATTTTGTGGGGGGCCGCTTCCATCCCCTTAAAAAGACGATCTCGCTGGCGGGGTATGGTACACCATGCGCGCAGCTTACACGCTCTCGAAGCGGTGTTGTCCCCTCGATCAGGGTGAAGGCGGGAGAGGTTTGTTCTCGCGCAGTTCGCCTGTGGTGACGTAAATCGCCCGTTCGCAGATGTTGGTCGCCCGATCCCCGATTCGTTCATAGTTATGGGAGACCCACAGCAGATGTGTGGCCCGTTCGATCAGTGAGGGATTCTGGGTCATGAGGGCGACCAGATCACGGTACACCTGCCCGTGCAGCAGATCGATCTGGTGATCACGCTCCATCACCGCTTCGGCCAGCGCCGTGGCACGGTTACAAAAAGCCTCCACCGATTGACGCACCATCAAACGCCCGATCTCACCCATCTGGGGCAAGGCCACCAACGGGTGAGGAAAGGGTGCATCAGCCATGCGCAGCACCAGACGGGCTACCCCCGCCGCATGATCGCCGATCCGTTCAAGGTTGGTGGCCACCGCAACCGTACCCACCACCACCCGCAGATCACTGGCGGCGGGCTGCTGTGTGGCCAGAAGGCTGTAACACACTTCCTCAATGTTGAAGCGGGCGCGGTTCAAGTTCAGATCATTGGCACTGGTAGCGCTTGCCAAGACTAAATCGCGCTCGACCAGCGCCTGAATGGAGTGAGCAATGGCCTGATCAACCATGCTCGCCAGCCGCAGCAGGTCGTCCCGTATATCGATCAGAAATTTGTCCAGAATCGGACGCACAGGCATTGACTGCTCTCCATTCCGAGGCGCATACGACTAGCCCAAACTATACGAGGCTTTAGGTTAAGGAACAAGTCTGTCTGTGATGAGAGTTTTTCCGAAATGCAGTGAGATTTGGTGCCATTCGGTAAAATTAACCCCACTGATGGGATAAGGCTTCGCAGCTTAAACATGCAGTCTCCTAAGCGCTCTGATACCCTCTCTCGCCCTCTGTGGGTGGCTCTTATTGCCTGCGGGATCGCCCTTGCAGGCTGGATCGGGTTGTGGGGTGCGGCTGAAGATGCGCCCCTTTACGGGCTGATCGGGGTGAGCTTGCCGCTGCCCGTGCGTCTCGGTTGGAATCTCTTGTGCGCCCTCAGCTTCACTCTGATAGGGGCGGGCGCGCTGCGTTCGGGCCGTCGTGCCCTACGCTTGATCGCACCGGCGGTTACCGGTTACGCCCTTGTAAATGCCCTGATCCTGATCCTTTTCAGCCGGGCGGAGTACGATCAAGGGCGGATGTTTTTTCAGGTGGCTTTAAGCCTATTGGTGTTGATTCCCTTGTGGTGGGTTGCCCTGCGCAAAGGTTGGATGCAGCCGCGATGAGCACCCGACTTTCGCCCACCCAACAAGAAACGATTGCCCGTTATGTGCCCGTCTTTCGGCGTTATCTGGATGACGCGGAAAATGACTCCAACCTGCTTGAACAACAAGCGCGGCGTGAACTTTACAGCCAACTGCTGACCCCGGACGCGCTCAAACATATGGGCGAACTGGAGTTCGGGCAGGTGATCAGTTCACTGTGGTCAAGCCGCTTGTGGGGCAACAAGGGGTATCTGGTGGAGAAGCTGATCCGGGATAATACCCTGCCCGCGCTGGTGGACGAACTGCGCCGTCTGCTGTGGGGGCGGGGCGCGGTGGGCACCCGCTTTGACGCTTTCCGGCGGGCGGTGAAAGGCATGGGTGCAGCCTCGATCACTGAACTGCTGGCTTTTGTGCACCCTGAACGCTGTGGTTTGTGGAACGACATGGCCCGGGCCGCACTCGATGTCTTGGGCTTTCGGGAGGATTTCCCCACCCTGCGCAAAGCCCAGATTAGCGGTGATGAGTACGAATCCTTCAACGATCTGCTCACTGCCATCCAGAGCGAATTGGGGGCGCACCGGATCGATGATCTGGATTTTCTGGGGGTGAACTACTTTCTCTTTGCAGTGTGGGAAAATGCCCGCGAACGCCTACCCCTTTCAGAGCGGGTACCCCCGCCTCCGCCAGAAGCCCCTGAAGAAGATTTTGACCATGATGAGATGGTGGAGCATCTGGTCAATATCGGGCAGTGGTTAGGCTTTCAGGCTGAAAAAGAGAAGATGGTGGCACGAGGATCGCGGGTGGATGTCCTGTGGCAGGCGCAGATCGGGAATCTGGGGGTGGTCTCGTATGTGTTTGAGGTGCAGCGTCGCGGTTCGATTGATTCGCTCATCCTCAATTTGCAGCGGGCCCAAAATAACCCTACCGTGCAGCGCTTGATCATCGTTGCCGCAGCCGAAAACATCGATCATATCAAAGGGGAGATCGCTTCCCTGCCGGAGAGCTTCCGTAAGTCCGTGGGCTTTATGGAAGTCCGGGAGGCGCTGCGTGCGGCCGAGTTGATCGGTGAACTTTCCGGGATCATCGGCAAACTGGAGCTGGTGCGCAGCCAGTTTGGGGTGTAGCCACGAAGCCCCTCAAGCGCCCTTGCCCACAACCGCTTCGCAGTGCCCGCCCGCAGACTAAGAAGAGGCTGTGTTTTCAGGCCTGTGTTTGTGGCAGGTATGGCGCGCCATGCCTGCCACTTGCGCGCTCTGAAGGGACCGGCGCAATCACATCATCGCCCGGATTTCAGCGGCGGTGGGCAGCCCCTGAATGCCCGGACGGGTGATCGAAAAAGAGGCAAGCTGGGTAGCGATCCGTGCGGCGCGCTCAATGATTCCAGTGCGGTGCAGCACAACCAAAAACACCCCGGCAAAAATATCCCCGGCACCTGTTGCGTCTACCACCTGCACCGTTGGGGCAGGGATGGTATAACGCAGTTCGCCATGTACATACACACTGCATCCTCGCTCCGCCCGGGTAACCACCATCAACCGTGCCCACTGCGCGTACTGGGCTTCTAGGGCCGCGTCCCGGCCAATATCATCCTCGCTGAAGATCACCACGTGGAGCAGGGGCAGCATGGCCTCCGCATAGTCCCATTCCTTGGGGTGAATGCGGCCTGTCCGATCCCACGTGCGCATCCACCCCTGAGGGGTAGCCGCCACCACTGACGCGGGGAAGGCGCGCACCAAGTTGGGATCAACCTCATCCGCAAGGGGAGCCAGATGGACGATAGGAACCCCATGCCAGCCCATGGGCACATGTTCGGGCAGCAGCGGTTCGGCCCGCCCCTTGAGGGTCTGACGACGCACTGAACCTTCATAAACATTCTCAAAAATCGTACTCTGATCCGCTTCGATCAAGTGCAATTTAAGGTAATCGGGCACCTGACGCAGCACCGGGTCATGGGGGTGAGCACTGGTGACCGCAGCCACAGGTGCGCCCATGGCCCAAGCGGCCCCCCCTGCATAACAAACCGTGCCGCCAAGGGCCGGCCCGGCGGGGGTTTCGTCATGGGCGATGTGTCCGATCAGCAGGTATTCCGGTCTGGAAGCGGGCATCATTAAAATCTTTTCCTTTTTAAGCACATTCTGATCGATCACCATTGTACGCGAGAACGCGAATCGCTTCACACCTTAAGCCCATCTGAGAAAAGTACAGGACATTTCCGCGCTCACGCTATAATGCGCATCATGAGGCGATTGATCACCATCCTTTGTTTGATCCCATTATTCGGGGGCGCGTTGACCACCCCTGCCCACGCCCAAGACCCGGCCTCGTCCATGCTGGCCAAAATTAACGAGCTGCGCGCTCAGAATGGACTCAATCTATTCAGCCTGAACCCGTCCCTTGCGGCTGCGGCCCAGCAGCACAGTCAGTATCTGGCCAGCAACCCGTGGGGGGACGCGCATCGGGAAGCGAACGGTTCTACCCCGCAGGATCGAGCCGCCCAACACGGTTACAGCGGCCCTGTGAGCGAAAATGTGGTCGGTGGCAGCAACGCCACAGTCGAATGGGGCTTCAACTGGTGGATGAATTCGGCCGTGCACCGCAGCAATTTGCTGGGACCCTACACGGAGATCGGGATCGGTTATGCCGAAGGCGCGTATGGGCGCTGGTTCACCGCCGTATTTGGGGGACGTGGCGGGGGCAAGTCGATTTCTGCGCCCGTCCAACCTGTGGCGGCTGGCGGTGGCAGCGCAGCGCCGGCCGCGCCTGCGGCCACCCAGCGCCCCCAGCCCACGCGCCCGCCACCGCCTACCCTTACCCCGACAGACACTCTTACCCCGACCAATACCTTTACCCCCCGTCCCACCTTCACGGCGACTTTTACCGCGACCGGTATCCCCCCGACTGCGACCGCGATTGTCCTTGAAATCTCGCCGCAGGCCGGTTTTGGCGGTGCAGGAGCTGAACCGACCGCCATCGCTGTGGAAGTCAGCCCAACCGCCAGCCCGGTGCCTCCGAGTCTCACCTCGGAAGCGGCTGTGGTTACTGCTTCACCCCCTTTGGGAGTGGCCCTGATCAGCACCTCTGATGCCTCACCAGCAGTGGAAAGCCCGGAAGCAGCGGGGAATCATAACCCGCTGCGCACCTTGATTCCGATTCTGATCGTCGTTCAAGGGGTAATTGTGGGGGGCTTGGTGCTTTCGGGGATGTTCAGGCGTAAGCGGTGAAGCCCTAGAGCGAACACCCTTATCCCCTGCGAACGCTGCGCGGCGCCCACACGCATGTGGTAGAAGGGGGGAAACGCTATTAGCGAAAAAAAAGCTCACCCTATGAAGGGTGAGCTTTTTAGGTGCAACTTAAACCTTGAGTGGGGTCTATTCGCCGCTGCTGCTGGCACGGGTTTGACCACCCGCCAGAACCATGATGATGCCCACTGCAATCACGGCCTGCACCACCGCCAGAATGCCTACCGCCTGAGGCGCAACCGCGATCACCGCGAGATTGAGACCCACGACCAGCGCCGCGATCAGCGCAAAGAGCATGTACTGCTGAACGCGCCCGGTCTGCACAGGACGCAAGCCCCGCGCCGCATCGCCGATGGCTTCGGGGATGCCATCACCCACACCGTCGATGATGACCCGGTTGAATTCCTTAAACACATCCCCGATCCGACCTGCGAGGCGAGCAAAGAAGTGAATGATCCCATCCACGATACCCTGATCGATGATGGTTGCGGCCACTTTATCGGCGAACCAGCGTACCGGTTTGATGAAGTACGCCTGAAAGAACTCGTCGATATAGTACTTGTTTTGCAGCAGTTTATAGGTCCCTGCGCCCACGATGCCTTCAACCGGATCAGGCTCACCGAGCACCACCGGACGGCGGAAGTAGAGGGACCAACCGGCGTAAGCGCCCAAACCAAAAACGGTCAGGGAGATCAGCACTGGAAACAGGCTGAAATCGGGCAGGTGAGGCGCTTCGGGAAGGGACTGCCCCACAAACTTGATCAAGGGCTTCTCAATCCCCAAACCGGAGAGCAGCGGGCCCACAATGGGGAAGTCCGGGTGAACACCCACAAAGCCTGACACAATGGCGAAAAACGCCAGAATGATCAGGGGCAGGGTCATGTAGAAGCTCACGTTGCGCTCGGTCACACCGTCGCCCCGTGCGGGGTTGTAGTGCATGGCGTGCATCGCCGCTTCGGTGCGGGGCGAACCAAAGAAGGTCATCCCGATCTGGCGCATGGTGTAGAAGGCGGTCAGGATAGCCGCAAGCGCCAAACAGACCAATACCAGAATGCCGATGGGGTTGTGGCTCATGGTCGCAACCGCTTCAGCAATGATCTCGTCCTTTGACCAGAAACCCGCAGTCACCAGCGGGAAACCTGCCAGCGCCATGCCACCGATCACAAAGGTCCAAGTGGTCACGGGCATGTTGCGCCACAAACCACCCATGTTGCGCATATCCTGAGGATCAAAAACTTCAGCCTGAGGATGGGCCGCCTCGTGACCATGGGACTCAGGTTCGCTGTGTTCCCCATGGCCGTGAGCAGCATGGGAGTCGTGGCTGGCGTGGCTGTCGGCGTGGGACTCATGGGAGTCTTCGTGCCCGTGCCCGTGCGCGCCGTGAGCTACATGATGCCCATGCTCCATCGCATGGATCACCGATCCAGACCCCATAAACAACAGCGCCTTAAAGAACGCATGGGTGATCAGGTGGAACGCGCCAGCGGCAAAGCCGCCAATGCCGATCACCGCCACCATGAACCCTAACTGGCTCACCGTTGAGTAAGCGAGGGTCTTTTTGATGTCGTTCTGGGCCACCGCAATTGAGGCGGCAAAAAGGGCCGTGATTGAGCCGATGATCGCCATAAAGAGCATCGGTTGGGTGAGGATGCCATCTTCGATATGGCTGCCCACTGAAAGCACTGGGAACATCCGCAGCAGCAGGTAAACGCCAGCGGAGACCATCGCGGCAGCATGGATCATAGCGCTGACGGGGGTCGGGCCCTTCATGGCATCAGGAAGCCACACATGCAGCGGGAACTGCGCCGACTTACCTACTGTGCCGATGATCACGCAGATGCCGATCAGCCCGGAGGCGGTCAAACCCAAGAACCCACCCAGAGCAGGGGTGGTCGAGAGCGCGTGCATGATCTCTTCATTAAAGAAGATCGCCCGGAAGCTGAGCGTCCCAGTGGATGCCCACAGGTAGGCGATCCCCAACATGAAGATCACGTCCGCCACGCGGGTGGTCATAAAGGCCTTGATTGCCGCCTGATAAGGGGCCACCCCGTCGATCTCGGTTTCGGGGGCGCGGTCATACCAGAAGCCAATCAGCAGGTAGGAACACAAACCCATGATCTCCCAACCGATGAACAACATCAGCAGGTTGTCAGAGACCACGAGGGTGAGCATTGCACCCGCAAAGAGGCTTAGATAAGCAAAAAAGCGCGGGTTACGGCTGTCATGGGCCATGTACCCCAAGGAGTAAATGAAGATCATCAAACAGGCGATGGGTACCATCACCAGCATGGCCACCGTGAGGGGATCGATCATCACCCCCATGCTGAGCGTCCCGGAGGCGGAATTGACA
Organism: Anaerolinea sp.; assembly: GCA_014879835.1. Taxonomy (GTDB): domain Bacteria; phylum Chloroflexota; class Anaerolineae; order Aggregatilineales; family UBA2796; genus UBA2796. The sequence continues at coordinate 16,991 of JACSRJ010000240.1, read as the reverse complement.
CCGCCTGCGCCGTTGGTGAGCCATTCGATGCTGCTCCCAAAAACCCCTTGCACGGGCAAGCCCAGTTTGGGAAATTGTACGGCGCGCAGCACGACCGCAAAGCTCATCACCAGCGAAAGGGTCATCGAGACGATGGCGACCACATTGCTGATGAACTTGCTGCGTCCCGTCGCCAAGAGGATGATCCCAAACGCCAGCAGGGGCGGTACCGGGATCAGCCAAGGAAGGTAATTCGCATCAAACCAATTCATAATTTGCTTTGTCCTGTCTGAAGGTATCGCCCTCTAGAGTTTGAGCGAGTCTACATTCTCAGCGATCACCGTGCGGCGGTTGCGGAAGACGCTGAGGATCAGCGCCAGACCGACTGCCGCTTCCGCTGCCGCGACTACAAACACAAAGATGGCGAAGGTTTGCCCTGCCATCCCTACCTGTAAACCGCTGCCTGTTGCCGTCGTTGAAGGGGTCAAAAAGCGCCAAAATGCAACCAAATTGATGTTGACTGCGTTCAACATCAACTCGACACCCATCAAGATAGCAATCGCATTGCGTCGTGCCAGCACCGCATACATTCCGATGCAGAACAGCAGCGCCGCGACGATCAAATAAGCCGTCAAAGGAACCATAGGGATGCGCTCTCCGTCCTGTCTCTATTCTTCACCACGCGCCAGCACAATTGCCCCGACCATGGCCGCTTCGAGAAGCACCGAAGCCAGCAGGAAGGGCAGAACGTACTGATTCAGATCCACCAAGGCCACCCCAAGGTCGCGCAGGCTTTCGCCCCCAATTTGGGTGAGCGGCTCACGCGGGATGAGGGGATTTGCCCCGTTAGAAGCAAGCACCAAAGTCATGGCGATCACCAAAAAGGTGAGCGCGGCTGCGGCCAAGCCCAAAGTCCATTGGCTGTTAGGCGCTTCACTAATGCCCATCATGCGCCGCGTGAGCATGATCGCAAAGATGATCAAGATCACAATCGCGCCGATGTACACCAACACCTGAACCGCTGCCAGAAAAGGCGCCGAAAGCATCACAAACAAACCAGCGACCCCAAACAAGCTGACGATCAGCCAGAGGGCTGAGTGAAACAGATTGCGGTTGAGGACCACGGCCAAACCGCCCCCAATAACAAGGATCGTGAGGACGCCGAAGAAGCCCCACTCCAACCAGTTCATAATCTTAAAACTCCTTCGAGATTATCGCCCTGCGGCTGCCGGGGCGGTTTGTCCACGTTGATCACGGCGCTCTTGGATAAGCTGGCGCACCCGATCTCGCTCCTGATCGGAGTATTGACGCAGCAGCCGACTTGCCACTACCCACAACCCGATATTGGCCACCAAACACAGCGCTGCACGGGGGAGTTCCGCGATGAAACCCACACCGAACATACCGGCCAAAAATGCCCCCAAGCCGCCGCCATCGGCAACTGCCTGAGCCGCAGCGTAATCGGGCACAAAAATACGGGCACAAAAAGCGACTACAATCAGGTTGACCAGTGCCAGCGGCACAAGGAACTTCCAGTTGAAGGCCATCATATGGTCAATGCGAATGCGTGGGGTGGTGCTGCGGATAAGGATCACCACAAAGTAAACCAGCATGGCTTTGCCCATGACCACGATGAACCCAAACAGTTCGGAGCCGGGGTGCCCCGCACCCAAGAACTGCCAGCCACCTAAAAAGAGGATCACCGTGAGCAGGGAGATCACAAAGGCGTGGATGAACTCCGAGGCCATAAACATGCCAAACTTCATGCCGGAGTATTCGATATTGTATCCGGCGATGATCTCGGACTCTGCCTCGATCAGGTCAAAGGGGGAGCGTCCGGCCTCCGCAAGCTGGGACACAAAAAAGATGAAGGCACTCACTGGGGCCACAAAGATATAAGCGATGCTCTGCCCGTGAACAATGCCCTGCATACTCATCGTGCCTGCCAACAAAACGGGCACTGCCACTGAGAGGATCATGGGCACTTCGTAACTGATCAAGGCTGCAATCACCCGGAACGCACCTAAAAGGGCATACTTGTTATTGCTGCCCCACCCCGCGAGCATAATCGCCAGCGTGGCCAGTGAGCCAACCGCAATGAAGTACAGCACCCCAATATTCAGATCAGCCCCCACCCATGTGGCGCTGAAAGGGATGACGGCGAAGATCAGCACAATCGACGCCACCACCATGATCGGGGCGATGTTGTAAATGTGTCGGTCTGCGCCTGCGGGGGTGATGTCCTCTTTGGTGATCAGTTTAAAGAGGTCAGCAAAGGTCTGAAACAGCCCATACGGACCCGCCCGGTTGGGGCCGATCCGATCCTGAATACGTCCGGCCAGCTTTCGTTCCAACCAGATCGCAAAGATGATCCAGACCAGTCCGAAGCTGGCGAGTACCACCGCACCAAGCAGGGACGCCACAAAAAACGCTACATCCCTGTTCCAACCTAAGTTGACAAGGCTATCAACCATATAAGTCTCCTCAACCTGCCTTCAAGGTCAATGAATGCTCCTAAGACCGTTTCCCGGTTATTGCCATTCCAGCGCACCTTTGCGCCAAGCGTAAGCCAAGCCCACGCCCAACACAGCGATGAAAGTGACCATCACCACAAAGGCGAACAAAGGAAGCTGGTTATAAGCGACTGCCCACGGAAACAGGAACAGCAGCTCTATATCAAAAATCAGAAAAACGAGGGCGTAAAGGTAATATTGAACTTTGAACTGTACCCACGCATCCCCTACGGTTTCAACGCCGCACTCGTAGGTTTCGAGTTTTGCTTTATTGGCCCGCCGAGGGGCTAACCGCAAAAGCTGCGGCAGCGCTATGGGCATGATAGGCAAAATAGGCGCGATCACAAAGAAGATGGCGATGAAGATCCATTCTTGCTGCTGCATAGAGAGTTATTCTCCTGTACCGATTTTTCAGGCTTTGGGAGCATCCATTGGGCATTTGTGACAAACTTCTCGTTATTTTATCACGCCCGGATGCAAATGCCATAAAGAACCAGCTTGATAGATCTCGCCTTGCGGCGGTGAGGAACATCGAGCGATTGTAGCACACAATCTGGTGGTGCCGAAAGCGGATGGAGCAGGGGAGAGCTTACCCCCCACAAAATCCACGTTTGTAGGGGCAGCCCCGTGTGACTGGCCGGTTATTTATCCCCACAAGCCGGGCGACCACGTGGGGTCGCCCCTGTCAGATTCCCTGTAGAGACGCCGTTCACGGTGTTTGGCTGCCAGCGCCAAATCTGCATACAATTGCCCTGCTTCTCAAATGGCTTTTGAGAGGTTTATCCCTCACCCCTCAGGCTCGGCCTTGGGGCTGTGGGGGACAGCCCCATAAAATAATCCCCCTTCTCTCCTACATTGTGGGAGAAAAGGGGGATTGAGGACAGGGCACGCCATGCCCATTGGTTCTGCCTTTTAGCCTTCTTGGAGCGCCCGCCTGACTTCCTCCCAACGACGGTTGATCTCGGTTGGGGACATACGCCTTAGTTCGTCAGGAGTCAGGGGCGGTTCGCCTACCGGGTTCGCTGGACTGGCCCGGCGGGGCGCATACCGGGAGAGTTCACGCGCATCGGTCTCCAAAGCCGTTTCGGTCTCACCCCGAAGACGCGTCGCCAAAGCTTCAGGCAGGCCAAACTTGGCTGCGACCCGCGCTCTGGCTGCTTCCAAACGGGCCGCCTGTACCTCCGCTTGGGCCGCTTCAAGCGCTTCTTGCAGTGTTTGCCTTTCCTCCAAGCCGCCCTCCATCGGATCGATGGGTTGATTCTGATTCCGGTTCTGACTCATCCCTCAGCCCTCCTTCGCTGTAGATACGCGCTTTCTCCAGCGCCCAATCACGTCCGCGCAGTCGTGCCGCACTCTCACGGCTCAGGATTCCCAACGCCCGTTCACGCTCCAGCCCCTCCAGCACCTCTAGTTCACCGATGGGCAGGGGGTCTGTCCAGTTGATCTTAAGATGGAACGGCGCTGCGCCTGTGTTTTTGCCCCCCAAGACCAAAAGCCCCCGACTGATAGCCTTGATCCCCGGTTCGTAGTTGCGGCGCAGTTCTTCGGCCCGCGCAAGTTGATCGAGGTACAGGGAGCGAATGCCCAAGTTGGTCACATGGCGCAGATCGGCCATGGTGCCTTCGAGCAGAATCACCCGCCGATCCGCCATGAAAGAACGGGCGCAAAAGTTTAGAAAGTTCATGCTACTGGCCAGATCGGTCTTCATTTCAAGGTTAAAGACCTCGGCCTCTTTTTCGGGGATGGTCCAGAAGTTGTCGATCCCCGTGCCCACCACTGCCTCGGCCTCAAAACCGATGCCGATGGTGCGGGGCGCGGCATGAAAACGTAAAATCCGGCTGATGTCCCCCGCGATTCGGTTCACCCGCTCATTGAGGGCCATGCCTCCGGTTTCGCCCACCCCATAGTAACGATCCGGGCTGAAGTCATGGCCCCAGTCGAGGATCGGTGGGGTGGCAAAACGCCATACCTGTTCGTCGGTCACTGACCAGCCCGCGCCCCCCGGCGGTTGATCTTTGCGCAGATCGCGGATGAGCCAGTGATCGCCCTGATTGACCACATCCTGACGAAAATCCTGCCCCGCCGCTGTCCAGTGAAGTTCGTACCACAGCACCTGTTCGTAATCGTCGGCCTGCCAGTGGACGATCACATTGGCAGGGTTGAGGGCGATCAGACGGGGGTAGGGCGTACCGGGCATGATCCGGGCAAACACATGCCCATCAAGGCAGCCGTACTTCACCATGCGGGCCAGCAGCCGGGCCCCACCCGATTCCTCCCACGCCCGGCGCAGCCAGCGTTCTGTGTCGGTGTCATGCTGATCATCTAGTTCCAGCCCCGGCAGGCGCGGCGCGATGAAACTCACCAGTCGATCTACGGCCTGCCGCAGCAGATTGATCAAGGTGTTGTCGTCGGGTTCGCCGGGGCGGATTGAGAGGGTGCGTTTGGGCCGTCCCTCGTATGCCCCCCATGCCGCGTTGTGGGCTTCCCTTCGGCTGGAGAGTTCTGCGTGCGCGCTCTCACGCTGTTCGGTGGGCAAATATTTAAGCGCTGGAGGCATCGTCGGGGCGCTCCATCCAGTGTCGGTTCAGGTTGTCGAGGATCACCCGCTGGGCTTCAAGCAGGCTCTCGGTGTGCCCGATCATGACTTGCTGCTGTTGGAGCAGGGATACCTGCTGCCCCGCCACGATCTTGAGTTCGACCAGCGTATCGCGCATCGCCCCAAAAATCTCGGTACGCTGATCCTCAACCCGGGCCCGCTGCGGGAAGTAGTACTCCACCAACCACGGCCACAACTTGCGCCACACAAACACACCCAGCGCAGCCGCGGCGATCACTGCAAAACCCACCTGAGCCGGATCGAGTTTAGCCAACCATGCCTCTAGACTCATCGCTGCACCTCCTGTTTTCAGGGACAACAAAAGGCACCCGGCGCGATCTGAACGGGGGATAGCAGATCGCGCCGAGCGCCTCAGGTCTCGGCAGGGGTAGGCGCACTCCACCACACCCCTTCAAGAGCAGCCTCAGTGTAGCACAAAAGTTCTAATTTGTCAAGATCGCGGAAGTTGGGTTGTTAGGGCGATTGCCTGAAGTTTTCCTTGTGTCCGCGGAAAGGGGTGGTAAGGGTTAGGATCGAAAGATAGGCTTTCAAACGGTCTCTAAGACTGCAAGCAGCAGTTTACCCCTGCTGGACAATGCCTAGCCTATCGGGTTTGAGGCGGCACACACAAAGGGGAAGGTGTCGAACCCCTAATGGTGTTAAACTGGAAGGAAATGCAGCGCACACAAGGGGTAGGCACCTGCACACCCCTATTCCTGCTTCATTCATGGAGACTGATCCAGTTATGAACAACTTTGCCTCGGTGATCTTTTTGATCCTTTTTGCGCTTTCGACCCTGCTCACCTATTTGGCGATCCGACGTCGGTGGCTGCCCTTAGTCACCGCGGCCGCTGTTGGGGTAGGCGCGAACATGTTGTTCTTTTTCCTCTTTTCACTGTCTCAGGGCAATGTCTTTTTGCACGCGCTTGCCGTGGGGGTGCTGTTGGGTGGGCTGTTTGCGGCGATGACCGTAGCCATTGCGGCCTTTTTCCGGAATAATGGCGTGCCCACCGTCAAATCCTGAAAGCCTTTTGAACTTATGCGCGCTTTACGTTTTGACCGGACTCTACAACTTTCCAACCATGAACCCGAACCCGCTCTTGCATCGGGAGAAGCCTTGATCCGGCTGCGCCTTGCGGGAATCTGCCACACCGATCTAGAGATCACCCGCGGTTATATGGGCTTTCAGGGTATTTTAGGGCACGAATTTGTGGGCGAACTGGTCCATGATGCTGGTCATTGGCGGGCTGGTCAGCGAGTGGTGGGTGAAATCAATATTGCTTGTGGAAACTGCGCCTACTGCGGGGCTGGCATTTCCAGCCAGTGCCCCAACCGGGTCACGATGGGCATTGATCGGTATCCCGGCGCTTTTGCTGATCTGATCCGGCTGCCATTGGTGAACCTGCATCCAGTACCGGATTCCGTGCCTGACCGCAGCGCCGTCTTCACCGAACCCCTCGCGGCTGCTTTTCAGGTGTTGGCGCTCCATCCGATCCAGCCTTCAGACCGGGTGATCGTGGTTGGGGCGGGCAAATTAGGACTGCTGATTGCTCAAGTGCTGCGCCTCATAGGGTGTGATCTGGCGGTGGTGGTGCGCCAAGACCGCCCCTTAAAGCTCCTTCAGAAGTGGGGCATTGCCACTTTGGATGCACGCCATTCAGCAGAATGGTCAGCGGAAGGGCGTCGATCCGCATCGGTGGTGGTGGACTGCACTGGCTCTGCCGAAGGCTTCGCGCTCTCGCTTGATCTGGTGCGCCCACGGGGGGCGATCATCCTCAAAAGCACCTATGTGGGGCTGCCTCAGGCAGACCTAACGCGGGTGGTGGTGGATGAGATCAAGATTGTGGGCAGCCGCTGTGGGCCTTTCCCGGCGGCGCTTCGGGCCATGGCCGGTGGACTGGTCGATCTGGAGCCGATGATCGATCAGGTATATGCCCTTGATGAAGCCCTCATCGCCTTTGAACATGCGGCTCAGCGCGGGGTTTTAAAAATCCTTCTGAAAGGGTGATCGGAGGCTCTTGCGGGGTGGGGTACACTGGAAGCAGGGATTCACATCGGGATTCAAGGATCACAGAAGGTGACTTATGGGTTTTCTCAAACGTCTTAAACAGATGCTTGGTCAGGGGGTGAGTGCGGGCAGCCGCCCCGATGACATCGGTTTGTATTTTTACGTGAAATCGGCGGCTACAGGCAATATCTACAAACTGCGCATAAACCCCCACAACGACTTATCGCAAGAAGACAGCGGAAAAGGGTACATCGTGCGTAAAGTGGTCGTGGGCAAGCCCGGTTATGACCGGATGGATGTTGAACTGCACTTCAACGAGGGGCGCAAGCTGATTCATTCGACGGTTAAAGGCGGCGAACTGGTGGACGAAGCTCAGTATCAGTCCCGTCCCAATCTGGACACCGTCTAAAATGCTGCCGCGCTTCTCGCATGGCCGTTATCAGGCCCAAAGGTTGATCGGCAAAGGGGGCATGTCCAGTGTGTACCTTTGCCTTGATACCCAGACCAACAAGCGGGTAGCGGTCAAGATGTTTGACCAGCGCGGCGCGACCAGCGATAAGCTGCTGCGCCGGTTTGAACAAGAGATCGTCGCCCTTCAACAGGTCTCCCATCCGTACATTGTGCCCCTGCTCGATTACCATCTTGATGCTCAGCAGTCGTATTTGGTCATGCCTTATTTTGAGTCCGGTTCGGTATCGGATCGTTTGGCCCAAACGCTGTACTCGCCGCAAGAGTCGGCCACGCTTTTAACGCAGGTTGCCTTTGCTTTGGACTATGCTCACAGTCAAGGATATTTCCACACCGATCTGAAGGCCTCCAACCTGCTGCTGGATCGGGAAGGGCGGGCCTATCTCTCCGATTTTGGACTGGCGACCTCGATTGCGGCGCGCAGCAGCATCAGCGGTGAGGGCGATATTTTTGGGACGCCGCCTTACATGGCCCCGGAACTGTTTAAAGGTGCACCGCCCAGCGCTCGAAGCGAAGTTTACGCCCTCGTCATCATTCTCTATGAACTTCTATGTGGTCATCGCCCCTTTGCTGCGGGGGATGTGGTTGTCCTGCTCAATTTGCATCGACTGGCCAAACCACCCGCACTCCATGAACTCAACCCCGCAGTGCCGTCCGCGCTTAGCCCCGTGCTCCTGAAAGGTCTGAGCAAAACCCCCTTTGAACGTCCTGCTTCTGTGGGCGAACTCGCGCAGCACTTTAGTTGGGCGGTTTCACAACTGCCCACGATACTCCAACAATCCCGCGCCCCAATCTGCCCACGCCCTGACCTGCCAGTCGTTGCTGAGCGCGAAACGGATACCGAGATGCTCGCCGCAAAAGTGCTTTCCCGAAGCGCATCGGGGCAAAATCCATCGAAGCCCTCTTCAGCCTCTGAGTCTGACCCCGCTGTGCCTGCCCTCAAAAAGGGTTTAAACACTGCGGAGATCGTTTTGGTGGGGTTGGCCCTGATGGTGGTGGTAACCCTATTGCTGATTCTGTCCCGACGCTAAGGGCATTGCGTTTGTTCAGACTGACCCTAATCTACCTTTGACATCCTCATTAAAGCGCGTTAAAGTGACCTTTCGTCTTGCTGTGAGGAGAGAACTTCTGTGACTGTCAAACCCGGTGAGAATACTGAGAAGCAGCACCCTAAACGCACCCGCAAGATGGGCAAAAACACCCTGTCGGTGCATGGTGGGGATAATCGTGCCCGTGCCCATCAGGCAATCCCCATGCCCATCGTTCAGACCGCAACTTATGCTTTCGCCGACACCGCAGACCTGATCGATTTTATGCAGCAGAAAAGTTGGGGGGATGGCATTCACGGGCGCGAAGAATACGGGCGCTATGGCAACCCCACCGTTAAAGCCGTAGAGGGCAAAGTCGCGGCCCTTGAAGGCGCAGAAGATGCGGTCCTGTTTTCGTCAGGCATGGCCGCGATCACCTCTCTGCTGCTCTCCAGTCTCCCCACTGGGGCCCATCTGGTTATGACCGATGACTGCTACCGCCGCACCCGTCAATTCTGCCTCAGTTTCCTCAAACGCTTGGGCATTGAGACGACCATCGTAGCGACGGGGGATTATGATGCGCTGGAAGCGGCTATCGAACCTAAACGTACCCGCTTCATCATCTCGGAAAGCCCCACCAATCCCTATTTACGTTGTGTTGATCTGGAACTGATTGCGGAGATCGCCAAACGCCATAAAGTCCAGACGATCATCGACAGCACTTTTGGCACCCCGGTCAATCAACTGCCGCTGAGTTACGGGATCGATTATGTGATCCACAGCGCTACCAAGTATTTAGGCGGGCACCATGACCTGCTCGCCGGGGTGGTGGCAGGGCGAAAGAGTCGCATTTCGGCCCTGCGGGATGCGCGAGGGGTTCTGGGAGGGATCGTTGACCCTCAGAGCGCCTACCTGCTCGAACGGGGGCTGAAGACCTTGGGGCTTCGGGTATCCCAACAGAACGAAACGGCCCTCAAGGTAGCTCAGTTTTTGGAGACACATCCCGATGTGGAGCGGGTTTGGTATCCGGGACTGCCCTCACACCCCGACCATGCCATTGCCCAAAAACAAATGATCGGCTTTGGAGGGGTGGTTAGTTTTGAGGTGCGCGGTGATCTACAGTCCACCAGCCGCTTCATTGATGCGATGGACATCCCCTATATCGCGCCCAGTTTGGGCGGGGTGGACAGCCTGATCGAGCAGCCTGCACTCATGTCTTATTTTGAAAAGACTACCGAAGAACGCCTAGAGGTGGGGATCAAGGATAATCTGGTGCGTTTCGCCATTGGGGTTGAAGACGCGGTAGATCTGATCGCGGATCTGGATCAAGCCCTTAAGGCGCTGCACCCATGAGCAACAACACCTTGCCGCGACGGGTGGAGGTGCGTGCCCCAGCCACCGTAGCAAATTTAGGGGCAGGTTTTGATATTTTGGGGATGGCCCTCGAAACCCCTTATGATGTGATTATCGCGGAGCGCACCGACACCCCCGGTGTGCAGATCAAAAGCATCAACGGGGATGGTGGCAGACTGCCCCTAGAGGCGGACAAAAACACCGCCGGGATTGCGGCGCAGGCAGTGCTCGATCAATTGGGGATCAAAGACACAGGCGCGTGCCTGACCCTGCACAAAGGGCTGCCCCTCGCCAGTGGCTTGGGCAGCAGTGCGGCCAGCGCCGCCGGGGGCGCGGCTGCGGTCAACGCTTTGTATGGCAGCAAACTCTCAGCCGAAGACCTGATCCCCGCGGCGGTTGAGGGCGAAGCGGCCGTGAGTGGGCGTCATGCCGACAATGTGGCCCCGGCCCTCATGGGCGGGATCGTGCTGGTGACTGGGGTGCGACCCGATCAGTGTTACCGCCTGCCTACCCCTCCTACCCTTTGGTTGACCATCGTCACCCCAGAAGTGGCTGTGCCCACCAAAGAGGCACGGGCCGTTTTGCCCAATCAGATCGCGCTGGGCACGATGGTCAAACAGACGGCGAGTGCAGCCTTGTTGATTCATGCCCTTCACAGCGGCGATCTGCGCCTTCTGGGACAAGCTGTCGAAGGCGACGGAGTAATCGAACCTGCCCGCGCTCATCTGATGCCGGGCTTGGAAGCCATCCGGGCTGCCTCGCGGGAGCGGGGGGCGCTGGCGACCATCATCAGCGGTGCGGGCCCTACGCTGTGCGCTTTTTCGGCCTCTAAGTCCACCGCCGACCGCGTGCTGGAAGGGATGTTCCACGTTTTTTATGAGATGGGCATTGGCTTCAGCACACAGGTTAGCCGCCCCGGTACACAGGGCGTGGTGGTGAAGGTACTGGAGTAGGTCAAAGAAAAGCCATGCCCACCTTTGAGGAAATCTACCGCAGTCATGCCCAAACCTATGATCAACTGGTGAGTCGTGAGGATCATCAGGGGAACATCTTGCCTACCCTCCGTCGCATTTGCCCGCTGGAGGGAATGTCCGTGCTGGAATTGGGGGCAGGTACTGGCCGCCTCAGCAAACTCCTCGCACCCCTTACCCAGCGTTTGATCATCAGTGATCTATCGCCGGCGATGCTTCAGGTGGCGGTTTCTGCCCTTGGCGGCCAAACCCAGACTCAGAACCCGACAGCAGCCCTGATCGCTAACAATGACGCCCTGCCCCTGTGTGATCAAGCGGTTGAGGTCGTCCTTGCCGGGTGGAGTTTGGGGCATACCATCGGTTGGTATCCGGACTCATGGCCGGAGCGAATCCGCCGCACCCTTGAGCAGATGCGCCGGGTGACTCGTCCCGGTGGGATGTTGATCATCATCGAGACCTTAGGCACAGGCTTTGAAGTGCCTACCCCACCGCCGATTCTCATCCCCTATTATGATTTGTTAAAGGAAATGGGCTTCAGCCAGACATGGTGCCGCACGGACTATCGGTTTGAGACACTCTCTGAGGCGGAAACCCTCACGCGCTTCTTTTTTGGGGATTCCCTTGCCACGGAGGTGGTTCAAAAAAGCTGGCTTATCCTGCCTGAATGCACCGGATTCTGGTGGAAACGAGTCTAGCCGAATTTTCAAATCATTGTACTTTTGAGACATCGCTTTGCTCATCATGGCGATCTGCTAATGGTATAATTTGAGACGAGATCTGCATACCCTAAGGGAGTGTTGATGTCTGGTTTGATTGATACCCTGAGCGTGATTCTGATCAATGCCTACATCTTATTTTCGTTCGCCTTGGGTGCTTGGGCCGGGGTGATCGCGTTTCGAGGGGAGCGCCTGAGCGGTTCCTATTTTGGGGCGGCTTTCACCTGTACGGGCTTGGCGGTCATCTGTTTGATTGCATGGCTGCTGCGCACCACCGCAGGCGAACAACTACGGTGGGTGTACGGACTCTATATCGCCTATTTCATCGTGGTGTATCCCGGTACCTTTGCCTTGCTGCGCGGGCGCGATGATCGTCTGGCCGCATGGATTTTTGCCGGGGTAGCGATCTTCACCGCCTTTTCTGCGATCTCCGCTTCCGACCCCGGACGTGGGGTGATCGTTTTACCGCCCGTCACACCCGCACCATGAACACTATTTGAGAAGGTAAACCCATGACCCGCGTCCTGATCGTGGATGATGAAATCGACACCCTCAACCTGCTCCGCATGATCCTCGAATTAAGCGGTTATCAAGCGGTGACCACCCTCAACTCGGTGGATGCGATCACCCTTGCTGAGTTGGAACACCCGGATTGTGTCCTTCTGGATATCATGATGCCCCAGTTGGATGGCTTTACCCTGTGTAAGATGATGCGTCTACACCCTTCAACGGCGCACCTGCCCATCGTTTTTGTGACAGCCTACAGCGCCCTTGATCTGGAGGAACGCCGCGTTGATGCAGGTGCGGATATGGTGCTGCCCAAACCCATCGGCATGGATGCCCTGATCACCACCGTTCAGGAGGCGATCAGCCGGCGCAACGCCCCTCAACCGCTGCCCTTATCCGCATCAGCCACACCGCCTTCTGGCGCTGAGATCACGCCGCCACCCGCACCCGCCGCACCATCACTGATCCCCACTTCGCCAGCGGCTGCCACCCAGACCATGACCCCGGTACCCACCGGGCCTGCACCGGCCACAACGCCAATCCCAACTTCACCAATCCCAACTTCGCCGATCCCAACGGTGCCAGCCCCGGCCCAAAGCCCGGCCTCAACACCCTCATCGGTACTACCATCGGCTCCAACATCGCCAGCCGCTGCCACCCAGACTTCAGCCGCCGTCTCTTCGACAGCTACACCATCAGCAGATTCGGCGCAAACGCCACCCGTGGCTTCGGCCCCGACAGCCACAACACCGCCTACTGTACCTGACAAGGACGGCAAAACCCGTCTCGGCTAAAAGCCAAGCGGAGGCTTGAAGGCAAAACTGCACCTTGCGCGAACGATCAGCTAGTGATAGATATGAACACACCCAAATTGACACTATCTGAGCAACGCTGAAAGGAATCAGTCTCCCATGGGCAAACATACTGTTGTGGTGATGAAGGGCGATCAAACCGGGCAGGAACTTCTGAACGAGTCGCTGCGTGTACTTAATGCTGGGGTCATTCGTTACGATCTCGATTTTTTAACCTTTGATCTTTCTCTAGGGGCACGCCGCGATACCAAGAATCAAGTGGTGCATGACGCTGCTGCCGCAATCAACAAGTTTGGTTTGGGCATCAAAGCGGCCACCATCACCCCGGACGCCAAAAACGATGTGGGCAGCCCCAATGCCCTGCTGCGCGAGGCCATCGGCGGTGAAGTCATCGTGCGCACCGGCCGGCGCATCCCCTCGGTTCGTCCCATTGGCAGCGTTCATGCGCCCATCACTGTGGTGCGCATGGCCGTGGATGACGCCTATAACGCCAAAGAGTGGCGTGAGGGTGAAGGGCTGGATGAACGTGCTTATCGCACTGAAAAACTGAGCCGCCGCACCTGCCGCGCTGTGGCCGAATATGCTTTCCGCCATGCGGCCCGGGTGGGGGCCAAGGTTTTTGGTGGCCCAAAGTTCACTGTTAGCCCTGTCTACGAGGGCATGTTTAAGGAAGAACTCGACGCGGCAGCCCTGCGTTTTCCCCATGTGCGTTATGAACCTCAGTTGATCGATGCCACCTACGCCCTGCTTCTGGAGACTTCCGGAGAAGCGCTGGTCATCCCGTGCCTGAACCGGGACGGTGACGTGATGTCCGATCTGGTGATCAAGATGTTTGGCTCTATCGCAGGGGCGGAATCGCAGATTTTGGGCTTCAACCCTGACAGCACTGTCAAAGTGGTGGTCACCGAAGCGCCTCATGGCACCGCCCCCAGTCTGGAAGGCAAAAACGTGGCCAACCCCATGGCCATGATCCTTGCTGGGGCGGCCTTGCTGACTCACATTGAGGACAGCGCCGCCCAGCGCGCCAGTCGGGCGATCTACGAAGCCACCCTTGAATCCGTTCATCAGGGGGTTAAGACTGCGGATTTGGGCGGACACGCCACCACCACCGAATTCACCGATGATGTGATCCGCCGTGTGAGCACCAAACTTGAAGTATGGGAGTCACTGCGCTGATGAAAAAAAAGCGTGCGGATGTTGTGGTTCAGATCATTCAGGGGGATGCGGCCCTTCACGAAGCCGCTGTTGAAGCCTGTTTGCGCCAAAACCTAGAGCCAAAAGTGTTTCTCACCCCCGGTAACTCCGATGAGGAGGTCATCAAGGCCTTGGAAGGCGCGGTTCTGTATGCTGCCCTGATTGGGGATCGCACCAGCCCTAAGCCAGAAGCAATTTTGCAGCAGGCAGTCGCTCAGGGGGTAAAAGGGTGGGTGATCACCCCAGATGACGGTGGTGAGGTGATCGAGTCGCTCCGGACCGCTTTGGTGAATGTCCTTTCCCCGTATCGTCAAAGTGAGATCGCTTCACTTCATTTTGTGGGCGATATTCCGCATCCACCAGAGGAATATCTTGCCCACCCCTACACCCTGATTCCAGCGGGAAAGGTCACCGGGCGCCAAAAACAGCTTGATCTGCTCACCGAGTGGATCACAGCCACGGATCACAAAGTGCGGGTACTCAATGTGGTGGCCATTGGGGGTATGGGCAAAAGCGCAATCACATGGCGTTGGTACCGGGAGATCGCGCCGACAGCGATGAATCCCCTCGCCGGGCGCATGTGGTGGAGTTTCTATGAAAGTGACGCCCACTTTGAGAACTTCGTGATTCGGGCGCTTGCCTATGTGACCAATACCCCCGAAGGCGAGATCAGGGAGATCACCCCCCCTGAACGTGAGGCAGAACTGTTGGAGGTGCTGGATCGAGAGCCGTACCTGATCGTGCTCGATGGAATCGAACGGCTGATGATCGCCTATGCCCGTTTGGACGCGGCTCGGTTGGATGACGAATCGCTTGATGCGGATACAGCAAACGCAGTGGCCGGCGCTATCGGGCTGCCCAAAGATGCCGCGCCCACAATGTTCAGCCCGAACCGACTGCGCAAAACGGCTGATCCGCGTGCGGGTGCCTTCCTGCGCAAGCTGGCAGAGGTGCGCGCTTCCCGAATCCTCGTCAGTACCCGCCTTTACCCGGCGGATCTTCAGACTCTCAATGGTTATCCTATTCCGGGCAGTTTTGCGGTCTTTCTGACCGGTTTGGAAGATGAGGATGCGCTCAAACTGTGGCGGGCCTTCGGCTGCACAGGCGATGATGCTGAACTACTGCCGATCTTCCATACCTTCAACAACTACCCCTTGCTGATCCGAACGCTGGCAGGGGAAGTCTCTCGGTTCCCGACGGCTCCGGGTGATTTTAGGGCATGGCGTAAAGCCCATCCGAGTTTTGATCCGCTGAAACAACAGCCCGATCAGGTCAAAGCCCATGTGATGTCCTATGCCCTCAATGGACTGACCCCACCCCAGCGCAAAACCCTTGACCTGATCGCTTCCTTCCGAATGCCGGCCACCTTTGACGCCCTTGCTTACCTGTTGGTCAAACATGCCGATGCGCCCGAAGGTGAAAAAGCCGGGTTCCTTTTTGAGGATGATGCTGGTTTGGATGCAGCGCTGGCAGTGTTAGAAGCGCGGGGACTCATGGGCTGGGATCGGCGGGCAAACCGTTATGATCTACACCCGATTGTGCGGGGGGTGGCATGGAGCGCCCTTGATGATCAGGCCCGAAAAGGGCTGTACACCCGCTTGAATGCTCACTTTGGGGCGCTGCCTGCGGTGAGTTTGGAGGACGTTAAAAGCCTTGACGAACTGACCCCCATGATCGAGGTTTACAACACCCTGATCGGGTTGGAGAAGTACGAAGAAGCCTTCGCCCTGTACACGGAGCGGCTCAACCTCCCCATGCTCCGCCGTCTAGGGGCTAATCTCGCCCGGATCGAACTGCTGGAAGGGTTGTTCCCAGAAGGGATCGACAAACCGCCGGCGCTCTCGCGGGATGCGGTGCAGGCCCGGGCGCTTAATGCACTGGCACTGGCTTATCACGGTGGGGGGCAGCCCGGACGGGCGGCGGGGTTATACTTACGGGCCACCCAACTGACGGAAGCCCAAAATAACCTCAAAAATGCGGCGGTGGGTTTGGGTAACCTCTCCGATGCGCTGCGTTATACCGGGGCGCTCTTTGGGGCCTTCAGCATGGCCAACCGCGCCGTCCTGATCGCCCGCACGGGCGGCGATCCCTTGGGGGAGGCACTCACCCTGCAATTTGTGGGGCTGGCGCGCCAAACGGTGGGCAAAATGGACGATGCTCAGCAGGCCTTTGAGCGTTCCGTGCGCATCCTCAAAAGCCTGAAGAATTTCCAGTTGGAGGGGGTGTGTCACAGCCATCTAGCTGGTTTATGGGTGGCCTTGGGCAAACCAGAACAAGCCCACCAAGAAGCGGATCAGGCATGGGAACTGGCCGCCCATGCGGGCTTTGAAGGTGACTTTGTGAGGGCGGCGCGTGCTCAGGGAATGGCGGCGCTTGCCAGCAGTGAGATTGAAGCTGCGGAGGAACGCCTGACCCATGCCCTCACTCGTGCCCGCGCCGCACACATGACCGATCAGGAACTGCACACCCTTGTTGGCTTGGCGGAAGTGCGGCGGCGTCAGGGAGATTGGGGTGGGGCCAAGGCCCTGCTCAACGACCTGTGGGAGAGTGCTGATCGCGGCCCTTACCGTTTGTATCACGCTGACGCCTATAATCTTCTGGCCCAAATTGACCTTGATGCGGGGCAGAAAGAACCAGCGCAGAAGGCTGCTCTGGCGGCCTACTATCTGAGTTGGTGCGACGGCGCGCCCTACGCTTATCAGGCAGGACTGACCAGCGCACGGATGGCACTGCGGATGCTCCAATGCCCAGAACCTGACGATCTCATCCCCTTCGATAAACAAATCGAATCCGGGATGCTGAATCTGGTGATCAACCCCAAGGATGATTTTGGGAAGTAAGGTCGG
>JACSRJ010000127.1 GCA_014879835.1 Anaerolinea sp. | reverse complement strand
CCCCCCCTTCTCCAAGCTGGAGACGGGCACCGCGAAGCGGTCGCACAGGGGGGATGAGGTTAATCATCGCAGGGTGAGTTTTCAAATGGCTTCTAAGCCTTCCAATCCGGTGCAGGATGGAGGATCAACTCCTTTTCATAAAAGGTGCGTAAAGCCCCAAATTGGTCATCCCCGGCGAGGCTCAACCGTGACATCTCGTCCATCTGATCCGCATCTTGAGTCGCAGCAAGGGCATCATCGGGCACGATATGCCCCCAAGGGTCCCAAGGTAGAATCTCGATCTTGTTGAGGGCCATGAAATCGCGCACCAGATCACCCCGAATGAAGGCAACCCCATGCATATCGAAGATCCCAAACTGTGCCGGGTCTGCTTTGCCAGCACGAATCCTCAACCATGCATCACCCCCAGTGACGAATTGCCCAGTGGGGAGATCGAGGGTATCAAACCCGATTTGGAGGATGTTCCGCTGCAATGAATCAAGCTGAGCATCAACCATAACCCATCGTTTTTGATCGGCGTTCCAGTACTCACACACCCAGTGATCTTCATAATGATTGGGCATAAAATAGGTTCCAAACCCACATCGCGCACGGGCAGGGACCCCTCGACTCTGAAGCATTGCACACAACATCACCGTAAAGTCGCGGCAGTTACCGATCAGGCGTCGTTCGATGGGCCGCGGCGTGGTCAGGGGCGCGCTGTCGAGTTCGAACAGGCGCTTCATCTTTTGAGGAACCGTGCGCAGCCCCACTTCGGACTGACGCGCTGAGGGCATCGTATATCCATAACGCTCTGCCCAGAAGATGTGCAGCATCAAACCCTGCACAATCTGCACCAGTGAAGGGACATCAGCAGGCAGGTTTTCAAACCAAGGGGCATATTCATCAAGCGTGGTCATGACACCGGGAGTACGGTAATACACTTGGGGCGTTTGGGTGACAGTTTCAGCGGAGAACATCAGCTTTAACCTCCCTGAGGAAATGGGATGATCGAGACCCATTTTAGCAGGTCGCTCATTTGTTCGCAACCCCGGAATCCCTCATCCCCTCCACCCTCTTGAGGGTTGTGCCCTAAAAGCTGAGGGCTTGACAGGTTTGATGATCCAGTCTACACTTATGAACAGCGTTCATTAAATGAGATGTGTTCGTGCGCAAAGATAAGCCACCATCAACCCGTCGAGAACGCCTTCAGGAACGTTCCCGCCAACGCCGTGAAAGCCAAAAACAGGAACTCCGTCAGGCGATCCTTGATGCTGCGGGGGAACTGTTTTTAGCTCATGGTTACACGGGTTTTTCATTGCGACAGGTAGCTGAGCACATTGGTTATGCCCCCGGCACAATCTACCTGTACTTTGAGGACAAGGATGATCTGCTTTTTCATGTGGCCGATGAAGGGTTTCGCCGATTCAGCCATGCTCAGCAGCAGGCGGCCGCGGAGCGTACCCATGACGAACCCCTCAAACGTATTCGGGCACTGGCCGAAGCCTATGTTGACTTTGGGCTGGAGAACCCCGCTTATTACCGCTTGATGTTCATTGAGCGCCCTGATCTGATGTTTCGCAGCCACGAACCGCAGGCGCGGGCATGGTTAAGCGCGCTGGATGATTATCAGGAAGCGTTTAAGACCGCTGCGGGGGCAGTCTTAGGCGAAAGCTCAGACTTACTAGCCCTGAGTGATCTGTGGTGGGCGGCCCTGCACGGGATCGTTGCACTGGCCAACAGTATGCCCTTTTTATACGATCCCCCTCGGGTAAAACGGATGCTCAACACCGCCCTTATCCGTTTTTTTGATCAGCCCCGCTGAGGGGCGCTTTTTTAGTGTTGAGTGAACGGTGTTCATCAATTAATCTACATTCACAATTTGCGCTAAACATGAGGTCTTGATCACGAAAGGAAGCAGGAAATGACCCTAGAAAAAGGCAAGATTCTGGTAGTGGGAGCTTCGGGGATGCTGGGTGAACCGGTTGCCCGCAAACTGCGCGAGGATGGTTATGAGGTTCGACTGTTCGTGCGTGATCTGGCCCGCGCTCAACAGCGGTTTGGGGCTGGCTTTGAGTATATCCTCGGCGAGGTGAGCGCCGAACCGACCCTTCAGAAGGCTCTTCAGGGCTGCACAGGGGTGCATATCTCTCTACAAGCGGATTCGGCAGCGCTCTTTGATGCGGTTGAACATCAGGGCACAGCCCGGATCGCCCATCTTGCAAGGGAGCTAGGGGTGAATCGGATCAGCTATCTCTCTGGGGCGCTGGTATCAGCCCAAACGGCGCTGATCCCCCAACAACGTGCGAAGTATCTTGCAGAGCAGGCCATTGAACGCAGCGGCGTGCCTTACACCATCTTTAAGCCCACTTACTTTATGGAATCGCTGCCTTTGAACATTCAGGGAAAGCGAGCCGTGATCATGGGCAAATCGGAGAGACCCTTTCGGTTTGTGGCTGCTGTTGATTTTGCGAGCATGGTCTCGCGGGCCTTTCGCACCCCAGAAGCAGCCAATCAGCGCCTTTTTGTTTATGGGCCTCAGGCGATGACCCTGCGCGAGGCCATGCAGACCTACTGTCGGATTGCTGCCCCCCACGTCCAGATCAGCGTGACCCCATTGAGCATGATGACTCTCATCGATACCCTATTTATGGGAGGAAATCTGCGCCCAGTGATCCAACTGGCACGCCTTAACCAAGATTGGGGTGAGATCGGTGATGCCACCCTGACCAACCAACTTCTGGGGGCGTCCACCACCACCCTCGAACAGTGGTGCTATCAGCGTACCGGGCTTCAGGTTTCAGCCTGACGCTCAAGCCCTGATGGATGGTTCACAGCCCGATTCCACAGTTTAGATGAAAAAAGGATACCTGCTCATGCACACTTTCAGCTTAAAGCAGCGTCACATTGTTGATGCTCACAAGTTTTTGACCACATTCGTGATTTTGGCCCTGATGGCAGCATATGGGCGCTGGTCAAACGTGACTGCGTGGGTATATCTGTCCCTTCACGGCAGTTACGGTCTGATCTGGCTGCTTAAGAGCCAGTCTTTCCCCGATAAACGTTGGGAAGCGCCCGTGACCCTCCCCCGCGCCGTGGGGCTGTTTGGGACTCTTGCCCTGTACTGGGCCGCGCCCGCCCTGATTATGATCAACGATACACAAGCCCCCAACTGGTATCTAGGCCTATGTATCGTTCTCTACACTTTCGGTATCTTCCTACACTTTGCCGCCGATATGCAGAAACATATGCACCTGCTGCTGCGTCCGGGGACTCTCCTCCAAGAGGGTTTGTGGGCACGGGTGCGCAACCCAAACTATCTGGGAGAACTGCTGATCTATGGGGGGTATGGGCTGCTGGCAATGCACTGGCTGCCGCTGACCATCATCCTCTTGATCGTGGTCGTGATCTGGCTTCCCAACATGTCGCGTAAAGATCAATCACTCTCACGCTACCCAGAATATGCCCACTATAAACGTCATTCCCGGCGGCTGATCCCGTTCCTATTTTGACCCACCCCAAACCCGGTATTATTGAAAGGTTGTAAGGGGTTAAAACAGGGCAGCAAGATGATCTTCTCGATGCGGCAAAGGCTTCGTTTCTACTGGCGTTATCTGCAGGGCAAAACCCCTTGGGACACGGGCATTGTGCCCCCAGAAATCGTCACTTTGGTACCGCGCTTAAATCCGGGACGGGCGCTCGATCTGGGCTGCGGCACAGGCACAACCACCATCTACCTTGCACAGCAGGGCTGGCGCGCCGAAGGGGTTGATTATGTCGGGGCGGCCATCACCAAAGCCAAACGCAAAGCCTCTGCAGTAGCGGTGGCAGATCGGGCCCGTTTTTATGTGGGCAGTGTCACCCGTTTAGGGTTTATTCACCCCGGTATTGATCTCTTTGTGGATGTGGGTTGTTTTCATAGTTTGGGGGAAGCCGGACAGCGGGAATACACGGCCGAAGTGGCGCGTTTGGCCGCACCGGGAGCCGTGATGGCCCTTTATGCCTTCCTGCCCCGGCTTATGAACGGCCGCCTGATCGGGGCTGCACCGGAGACGGTCACGGCTTTGTTTGCGCCTGTCTTTGAGGTGGAGTCCGCCACCATCGGGACGGACTCCGGTTCAGGACATCAATCAGCGTGGTATCTGCTGCGCTCACACATTCTCGCGCACCAACCGTAGAATGTCCTTGAGTTTAGGCGCTTGCCCGGAGAGCAAGTTGTTCACCCGGAACAAACGTCCAGCAAACCAGATCATGCCGATGATCGCCGCGATCATCAGCCCGATCCCTAAGATCAATTCGATCACTGGGATTTCGCTCACAGCCGCCCGCATGACCATCGCAATGGGCGCGGTCAGGGGGAAGAGACTCATACCCACCGCCAGCGGCGCACTTGGGGCAGTAATCAGGGCGGGTGCGAAGTAGTAGGGCAGGATCGCGGGCAGGGTGATAAAGAGTGCGTACTGCGGACCTTCACGCATGTTGGTCGCAATTGCCCCCAGCGCCGCATACGAGGCCCCAAAGAACAAGTACCCCAACAGGAAGTACACCGCCAGCACAAAAATCTGATCGGGGCGAATATCCATCGCACCGAGGTCAGGGAAAACATTGCCCAAGCGCGAGATGATAAAGAGCACCGCCACAGCCCAAGCAAAGGTCTGAAGCAAGCCGATCAGCCCCAAGCCTAAGAATTTGCCCATGAGCAGTTCACGAGGCCGCGTGGAGGAGAGGAGGATCTCGACCATCCGGTTCTCTTTTTCCTCTACCACACTCTGCATCAGGTAAGCGCTGGTGCCAAAGGCGCTGATCATCAACAGGAACGAGAAGGTGTAGGAGAGCAGCATCGCTCGGGCTTCACTCTGCTCCTCCGTCACACCGGTTTGCACGCTGATGGTGTTATTGGTCACCGAAAGCTGATTGTCTTGCAGACGCACCACCAGCAGGGGATCAACGGTCTTGCCCGTCTGGCGTACCAATGCCGACGTGATCAGGGCCCGGATACCCGCATTCCCTGCATTTTGCAGATTCATCCGTTCAAAATAGTAGTCGATCTTGCCAGTCGCCAGATAATCAGGCTGGATCACGTACAAGACCCCAATGGCGCCCTCATCCAGAGCCTTAAGCCCCGATTCTTTGTTAGGGTAGGCAAGAAGTGTGCCCCCCTTGGAATCCGCCTCTGTGATCAGCCCACTGAGATCAACGTAGCCGCCGGGGGTAAAGGCCTCTTTCAGAGGGCTGTCCTCAGCGATCACCGGCGCTTCAGGTGGGTTGTTTTTGTTCCGCTCCTGATTGGCCTGCACGATTCCCTGAATGACCAAAAAGATGGCAACAGCCAAAACCGGAATGGCAAAGGTGATGAGTTGATAGCTTTTGCGGTTGAACTGCCGCAAAAATTCGTAACGAAACACACGCCATATGGCTTTCATGCGGAGACTCCTTCCGCCCGGCTAACCATGGGCGCAGATCGCCGCCCAAACATCGCTTGACGCAGCACCCGCAGCACCCCACCCTTGCCATAGTTGAGCATCCCAATGCGGAACACCCGCGCTGAGAAGTAGACCACAAAACAAGCGGTCAGGAACAGGATCACCATACTCAGCAGAATCTGCTCTGGGGGGACGTTGGCAAAGGACACCCGGATGATCATTGCGGTGGGTGCAGTCAGGGGGATCATGCTCATCAAGGTGGCAGCGGTCCCATTGGGTTCAGTGATGAAAACCGCAAACAAGATGAAGGGGATAACCCCTAGAATGCTGATGATCGAACCCCATTGACGCCCTTCCTGCTCCGCGTTCACGGTCGCGCCGATGCCCGCCATGAAGGAGCCATAGAGGAAGTAGCCAAGCATAGTGTAAACCAGAGTCACCGCCAGAAAACTGGGGGTGATTTGCAGAGAACGCAGGGTTTGCCCTACATTCACCGAGTTGTTAAACAGCGCATACCCCAACAGGAACACGCCCCAGATCAGAAGCTGACTCAGACTCAGCGCGCCCATCCCCAAAAGTTTGCCCAGAAGCATCTCTCCGGGACGGCTGCTGGTCATGAACAATTCCATCATCCGGTTCTCTTTTTCCTCTACCAAGCCAGACATGAGGAACTGAGAGCTGTTCATGGTCAGAATAAAGATCAACGAACCGACGATGCTGGGCACAAAAAAACTGGCCATCATCGCGCCTTCGTTCAGCGGCTCATCAACCCCGACTTTATAGATTTGCATCTCCTTGACCGGGTTCTGAAGCAGTTTGGACACTTCCGGATCGCCGATCTGGGTCGAAAGCGCGCCTTTGATCTCCTCTTGAAGGGCATCAAGCAGACCTTCATTGAGGGCCTTATCCTGATAGTAGAAGGCCTCTACACCGCCGGAGGAGAGGAAGTTTTCCGGGATCACATAGTACCCTTGGATCTCACGGGCTTGCAGGGCCTTTTCGGCCTCCGCTTGAGATTCCATCAGCACAAAGGGTTTTTCCAGCGCTGTTGAAGATTCCCCCGCAGCGCTGGCGAACACCTTACCCAGATCAACAATGCCCACCTTCTGGTAACCGCTGATGTCCTCAATATTGCTGCTGATCACTGCAAAAACGATGACCATCACCAACACAAGGAAGATCGGCATCCCAAAAGCCACAAACAGGAATGACTTCCGGCGAAAGTTGACGAGGTACTCGCGTTTTGCGATTCGCCAAACCTTGAGCGGATTCATCGAACAGTCTCCTTCATCGGTTCCGAATCGAGGATGGGCACACCGCCCGCAACCCGGATGAAAATATCATTGAGACGCGGCACAGCACGGGCAAAACTGGTCACCGTGTAATCTGGGCTGTCGGCCAGAAAACGCATGATCTGATCAGGGGTGGTGCGATCATCCAGTTTGAGCGTGGCGTTGCGCCCGTTCTCACCGTTTTTGACTTCGACCACACCGGGGACAGCCTGCCAGTTGCCCTTACCCGAAACAATCACCGCGTTTTCGGCATATTGATGGCGCACTTCATCCACAGGCCCATAAAGGACACGTTTGCCCTTGTTGATCATCACCAACCGGTCGGCCATCTCTTCGACCTGATGCATCTCGTGGATGCTCATGACCACTGTTTTGCCCTGATCCCGAAGGCGGAAGATCATATTTTTGATCAGGTCTGTGTTCACCGGATCAAGCCCAGAAAAAGGCTCATCAATGATCAGGAGTTCGGGGTTATGCAAGATCGTGGCAATAAACTGCACCTTTTGGGACATGCCCCGGCTCAGTTCGCTGACCTTGCTCTTTTTGTTTTCCCCCAACCCTACTTCTTCGAGCATCGCCTCAGCACGTTTCGCCGCAGCCGAAGGCTTCATACCCTTTAGGGATCCCAGATAAGCAAGCAGTTCGAGGACACGCACATTTTTGTACAGTCCGCGTTCTTCAGGCAAGTAGCCGATCCGTTCTTTGGTGGATTCAGTGAAGGCCGTGCCAAGGACACTCACCTTGCCCGCATCCGGTTTGATGATGTCGAGGATCATGCGGATCGTGGTGGTCTTGCCCGCACCGTTGGGCCCCAACATGCTGAAGATTTCACCGGTTTTGACTTCAAAACTGAAGTCATCCACTGCGGTGAACTGACCGTAACGCTTACTGACACCCAATACTTCAATTGCATTGGCTGCATTCATCAGACTCAACTCCTTTGATTCTCAGCCAAATGATCCTATACGAACGAGGATGGGGAGAGTTGCACGAAGTTGCACAGGAGGCAGCCCCAAAACCACAAGACTGATCCTCTTAGCGTCCAATAAGACCGCAGGTAGGATTACCCATGCCAAACAGGCAGCCAACGATCCCCAGCAGCAGGAGGGCGATCAGC
>JACSRJ010000190.1 GCA_014879835.1 Anaerolinea sp. | reverse complement strand
TATCAATCGGTCTAAGTGGGGACGATGATCCCGGACTCGATGAGGGCTAATGTTGGTGAACAGGACAGTTTACCCCTCAGAGTCTCGAATCCCCCCTTCTACCGCGTGCGGGCGGGCACCGCGCGGCGGTCGTGGGCGCAGGGGGGATGAGGGTAAGGCTGCAAGTAGCAGCTCAATCCTCTAGGAAACCGCCATAAACAGCCGCTTAAGGCTGATTCAGCGGGGCTGCGCCCTCGATTCCCTCTGAACAGCGCAGCCTGAGCCAGAATTGTCATCCATCTGGCTGGCAAAGGTCGCATTGCCAGTCCTCCGCGCAAAAATTGAATAAAAAAACTGATAGAAACTGCTAGAAATGGCTTGATTTTGTGATTCCGGTCATATCGGATTAGCATGATTAGATATTTTTGCGTAAAATGAGAAGGCGTTCATTTTTCTAAGAGGAGAACTCACGTGAAGCAATTTACGCGGATGATTTCGTTGGTTGTGTTGGCAGCACTGCTCGCGGCTTGCGGTGGTGGCGGTGGTGGCGGCGGTCTGAGCATGACCGACGCTGCCAAGCAGTTCCTTGAAGCCACCTTCAAACAGGACAAAGACAAAGCATTGGCAGTTGTGTGCGCAGCCTACAAAACTGCGGCAGAAGCCACCTTCTCAGCCGGTGCGGCTGCTGCTGGTGCCGCAGAAGTTGATCTCGCTGGCGTGACCTTTACCGTTGCCAAGGAAAGCGGCGATACCGGGGAAGTTGCGGTGAGCGGCAAGATCAAGATCACCGTCGCGGGTCAGAGCCAAGAAATGGATCTGGCGCAGATGGGCACCATGACCAACCTGCCCATGAAAAACGAGAGCGGCTGGAAGGTTTGCCCGACTGCTCCGTAACCCAGAACGCTAAATTCTCATTGATGGGCCGAGGGGTTTCCTTCGGCCCCAAAAAGCTCCCGAAGGAGCTTTTTTGTTGACTCAGTCCTCATCTTCATTGGGTTCGATGGTGACTTTGCCTTCATGGACAGCTTGCGCATAAATCAACGCCTCGGCTTTGTTGGTCACCTCACCCGCAGCTTGTGCTTCGCTGATCAAGCGCAGTAAACGACCAATCTCTGGGCTAGGAGAAAGACGCAGAAGGTGCATCAACTCGGTCCCATTCACCAATGTCGGCGGGCTGACCACTTCCTCACGGCGGTTGAAGTAGCCATCCAGAAGGGATTGGATCACTTGCAAACGTCGAATCCATTGGGGAACATTCAGGGCAGGCCCCCATTTTCCTAGATAATCACCTTGCCCGATCAAACACACATCCAAGCCTACTTCGTCCCCTGTTTTGCGCCAGAACCGATGGATCGACCGCGCCCTGACCTGCTCTCCAGAGGCCTGATCAACCAGCGCTGGGCGCATATGATGGGCCACCATCCCCGCCAACCGCTCAACCTCATCTGTACTGAGGCGCAGCGCCTCTCCCTTATGCCGTGCCATCTCTGCGCTTACGGCTTCGTGTTGGTAAAAATGCGTTTCGCCATCATCGCCCACACTGCGCGTAGCTGGTTTGCCCGCATCATGAAGAAGCGCCCCTAAGATCAGTAAACTGCGCACCGTGCGCCCCCCAGATAGCGGTTTGGCCAGATGTGCCTGAAGCATCGGCCGAAACCGATCCAGCGCATACACGATCATGCCCAAGGCGGAATCTGCGGCGGTATCATCGGTGCGTCCGGGGCTGATCACATTCAGCACCCCGTCAAGGCGTTCCACCACGTTAAAGGTGTGCTCAAGGACATCAAAAGCATGATGTTTGTTCTGTTTCATGCCTCTCATTGTGTCCACCTCAGGCATAATCAGCCGCAGCAAACCGAGCATATCAAGGGTACGGAGGGCCACATGCGGACGTGCTCCGCCCATGATCAGCATCAGTTCATCGCGGATGCGTTCTGGGGAGGTCTCTACAAAACGCACCCCATCCGTTTTGATCGCGGCACGGGTTTCAGGGGTCATGAGCAGCTTCAGGGCCACCCCCTGACGCACCCCGCGTAGGGCTCGAATGGGATCACTCCGAATCGCATCCGGTGCACAAAGGCATAGTCGTTTGGCCCGTAGATCCTCAATGCCGTTGAGGGGATCAATCAGATACCCCATCTCCCCCTGAAGGGGAGCCGCAATGGCATTGAGGGTAAAATCGCGCCCTTCCAGATCAGTGGCCAGCGAATCCCCGCGAAACTGCGCCACATCAATCGCAAAACGCTCACCCTCAAATTCAATGATCGCCCGCCCCACACCCCGTTCTGCATCCAGTGGATGGTACGCACCTTTCAGGCGGTTGGCGATACGCCGTGCCCATGGTTGCCCATCCCCGGCAACAGCAAAATCGAGGTCTTTGATGGGGCGATGCAGCAGTGAATCGCGTACCGCTCCCCCGACCAAATATAATGCCCCTGCTTCAGCGCCCAGTGCTTCACGGATGGCACTGATCACTGGATGCCACTCCAGCGCAAAAGGCAGAGGCTTAAGGGACAGATCAGAATCCTTGGGCATTATTCGTGGCTCACATTGGCGATAGCGATATAGGGCAGGTTGCGATACAGCTCGTCCAAATCAAGCCCATACCCAAACACGAACTTATCGGGGATGTCAAAACCGATATAGTCCACCGGGATGTCCACAGTACGGCGGGTGGGTTTGTTGAGCAGAGTACAAATCTTAAGGCTAGCAGGCAGCCGGGACAGCAGCAGCCCCCGGATATAGTTCAGGGTGGTGCCGCTGTCGATGATGTCCTCCACGATCAGCAGATGTTTACCTTCGATGTTCTGACGCAAATCCATATCGATCCGGACTACACCGGTGGTAGAGCGCGCCCCTGCCCCATAACTGGAGACGGACATAAAGTCGATTGCATGAGGGATGTGGATGCAGCGCATCAGATCGGTCAAGAACATCACGCTACCCTTCAGGATGCTCACCAACAGCATATCTTTCACCCCTTGATAGTCGCGGTTGATCTGCGCTCCCAGTTGTACGATACGCGCTTGGAGGGTGTCATCATCGATCAGAATCCCTTGTGAAGGCGGGGTGCGGTTATCCATCACCGTTTATCCTTGCGCTGAGGCGCTCTCTGAGGTGTTTGAGTCTTGCGGTGGACACAAACGGCGGAGGTACTCCCACGTGTAAATCCCGGTGTGATGGCTGTCATCCCAGAAAGGCTGAAGGGCATAATTACCCACCATCTCCAGTCGGTCGATGCGATAGGAGCGCGCAGGGGTGAGGGCCAAAATGTGATCGGGATCGGTGTGCCGACCCATGTTCTCGTGCCCACCCCGACACTCCACACAGGGGCAGGCTTCACGCAGATGACTGAGCGGATAGTGGCACACAGCCCCATCTGCCCATGAGATGATCAGTTCATTTTTGGTCTTATCGAGGGTGATTCCCGTCGGTTTGGGAGGTGCTGTAAACATCAGGGTGCTGTCCTTTCGATCTATTGG
Source organism: Anaerolinea sp. (assembly GCA_014879835.1). Taxonomy (GTDB): domain Bacteria; phylum Chloroflexota; class Anaerolineae; order Aggregatilineales; family UBA2796; genus UBA2796. Next base: position 28,061 of record JACSRJ010000190.1, on the reverse strand, counting down.
GGGCGGGGGCCCAAAATGACCACATTATCAAAAGCAACCACCAAGCCCGCATCCCCCGCAACGGCACCGAGGGCAATCTGACCAAACTCAAAACTGTTCTCTACAATCTGCTCACGGGTACGGCCGCCATCACTGATGCACTGTCCGCTGGACAACCCGTTCCAAGTGGAACGTTTATCGTTCCCCTTCAGGCACAGCGGCAGGGGGGTATCATTCACATAAAACTGAAAAATGAAGGCGTGCCCCACCACCCGAAGTTGGTTAACAGCCCCCGGTGCAGTAAGTATCCTCGATGAGATCTGCCACTGGCTGAGCGCTTCTACTTGTCCATCCTTCATGATCTCAACCCGGTATGCGCCATCGCTCCTGATCTTAAACATGTAGTAGTTGCTCAGGTCTTTGTAGCGGAACAAGATACCGGCCTGATCAGCTTCCCCCGCGATCTTCTCCCAACGCACATTGACGCTCAGGTCAAAGTCCCTAAATGCCCGACTCAACTCGGAGAATGCGCCTTCGTTAGGGGCATCGCTGGTGATCCGCAGTTCGCCGTCCAGAATTTCGGCTTTCACCTGCCCCTGAAAGACTGTCCACTGCTCATTATAGGCATCAAAGGTAGAAAGATACTGAAGCTGTCCGGGGATCACATCCGGGGGGGTGTCTAAACTGCGCAGCACGATCACCAGCAGGTTGACCACGCCCAAAGCAAAGATCACCCCTACCAGCGCTAGCATAATGAGCGACCAGACAGAACGATGTTGGCGTAAGATACGATGTCCAATAACGCCCACAGATGACCTCTATTCTTCCTGCACTTTAGGCAGCACAATGCCCTGCTGTTTCTGATACTTCCCCGCCCGATCTGCATAACTCACTTCACAAGGTTCGTCGGCTTCGAGGAAAATCACTTGAGCAATGCCTTCATTGGCATAAATCTTCGCTGGCAGGGGCGTGGTATTGGAAATCTCTAGGGTGACGAATCCCTCCCAGCCGGGTTCGAACGGAGTCACATTTGTAATAATCCCTGTGCGTGCATATGTTGATTTTCCAACTGTAAGTGTTAATACATCTCTCGGTATCCTGAAGTATTCCACACTTACGGCTAGCGCAAAGGAGTTTGGGGGGATGATGCACACCTCCCCTTTGAACTCAAACATGAGGCGGGGATCCATGTGTTTGGGGTCAATGATCGCATTGTAGGGGTTGGGGGTGAAGATTTTGAAGGTGTCGCTCACCCGCATATCGTAACCGTAGGAACTCAGCCCGTAGCTGATCACGCCTTTGCCTACCTGCTTTTCCACAAACGGCTCGATCATCCCATGTTCGAGCGACATTTTTCGTATCCAAGAATCGGGTTTGAGTCCCATCGGCGGTGTCTACTCCTCTACAGTTTCAGCTTCGGCTTTGTTTTTCCCGGAATCTTCTCGGCGCTCCATGACCTCAGGCGCAGACATGCCCATGAGGGACAAAAGGCGCTTGAAGACCACTTTGCAGGCGCGGTAGAAACGCAGACGCGCCTTCTGGATTTCAAGAGGAATCCCTTCCTGATCGGAAAGCACTCGCACCCGGTCATACAAGGGGTGGAAAGCGCCGGCCAAGTCGAGGGCAAAAAATGCCGCTGCCTGAGGGGACATATCACTGATAGCCCGTTCTATCATCTCCGGAATCTCGATGATCTTGCGCAGGAACTTCAGCTCTTCCGCCCCTAGATGGTTGAGATCAGCACCTTCGTCATCCAGACCCTTTTCAGCAGCTTTGCGCATGATCCCCGCACAGCGTACATGCGCGCTCTGAATCCGATAAACCGGGTTTTCATCCCCCTGTGAACGGGCCAGATCAACATCAAAGTTCATGGCTGTATTGGGAGACTGGGCCAGCATAAAGAAACGTACCGCATCCGCGCCCACATCATCAATCAGCTCGTCCAATTCCACAAAATCACCCCGTCGGGTGGACATGCGCCGGGATTCGCCGCCTTCGACCAACTCCACCATCTGGTGGATGATAGTACGCACGGTGGAAGGGTCATAACCCAGTGCCCGCACGCCCAAAAGCACCTGTGGCGCAGTCGCAGCATGATCAGCCCCAAAGACGTCTACCACCAGATCAAAACCCCGATCCAGCTTGTTTTTGTGATAGGCCATATCGGGTAGACGATAGGTTGGATCGCCTGTGCGTTTAACGATCACTCGGTCTTTTTCATCCCCTAAGGCGGAGGATTTGAACCATACAGCCCCATCCTGATCGTAGGCGTAACCACGATCACGCAGCGCTTGTACCGTATCCCACACAGCATTTTCGGAGTACAAGCTGCTCTCGTTAAAGAACAGGTTGTGGCGAATGTTGACCCGACGCATACTCAGTTTGATGCGCTCGATGATCGCAGTCGCTGCAATCTGGCGGAACTGATCTCCACTGGCATCCCGCAAGCTGTCGCCCTTGAAGGCGTAGATCGTGGCTGCGATCATGCGGATATACAGCCCTTTGTAACCACCTTCCGGGAAAGCTGCATCCTGCCCTAAAATTTCGAGGTAGCGGGCCCGGACGCTCTCGCCCAGTTTGTTCATCTGTTGCCCGGCATCATTAAAATAATACTCGCGGGTGACGGTGTAACCGATCACTTCAAGCAAGTTGGCCACAGTATCGCCCAAAACCCCACCCCGGATGCGATGCACGCTTAGAGGTCCGGTAGGGTTGGCACTCACGTACTCCACCTGAGCTGTCCTGCCCGCTGCGTCACTGCTCTGAAAAGCGCGATCCCCCGCTGCGATCAGATGCTCCACCTGCATCCTCAACCATGCTTCTGAAAGGCGAATATTGATGAATCCGGGGGGGACAACCTCTACCGAATCGATCAATTCTGAAGTGGGCAGACGCGCCGCGATAATTTTGGCGACTTCAAGCGGGGGTTTGCCCACCTGTTTGTTGATTTGCAGCGCGGCGGCTGAAGCGTAGTCGCCCATTTCGGGGCGTTTCGGGCGGTCGATCCGCAGGGGGGGAAGGGCAAAGGCTGGAAGTTCTCCGGCGGCTTGTGCGGCAGTGATCCCGCCCCGAATCACTGCGGCCAATTGTTGGGGTAAAAGACTCACGTTTTGATCTGCTCCCATGTGCCATAGCAGGGTGCTATTTTATCAGTCTTTGGAGGGCTAATCAACGCCGCCCCCTTTAGCCTACGGGGTAACTACATGAAATCCGGCACTGGCAGACAGACAACGCCTGTCCCTACGAGATGCCGTTTTCCACGGGGGTGGGGGTGCCTTGCCCGCTCCAGATTAAGCGTGATTTTGTCCATTTACCCTACTTTCGCCCACTTTGGACGGGGAGGATATCGTGAATAGAGATACAATCGAGGTTGTAAACTGTGGATGGTCATCAGTGCTTTAAAAATCAAAATAGGAGCAACAACAACGATGGCACAACGAGAACAGCATCGCACCGCACGTATTGGTTGGCTGCGGGCCGCAGTGTTGGGCGCAAATGATGGGATTGTATCCACCGCAAGTCTCATTGTGGGGGTGGCTGCCGCAAATGCCCTTCGGAGTGATGTGTTAGTTGCCGGGATTGCGGGATTAGTCGCGGGGGCAATGTCAATGGCAGCAGGAGAATACGTCTCCGTAAGTTCTCAGGCAGACACCGAACAAGCAGAGTTAGCCCGTGAGCGCCGAGAATTGGCGAATGATGGTGACTTTGAACTGGAGGAGTTAACGGCGATCTATGTGAAACGCGGGGTTGAGCCCCCTCTGGCAAAACAAGTGGCCAAACAGTTGATGAAGCATGATGCTTTGGCTGCTCACGCCCGCGATGAGTTGGGCATTTCCGAGACTATGAGTGCTCGCCCTATCCAAGCTGCTATCGCTTCGGCCGCTGCATTTGCAGTAGGCGCGGCCATGCCTCTGCTTACGGTCCTTTTGGTGTCTGAAAAAAGCATTGTTCCCGCAGTCACCGGGATGTCACTGTTTTTTCTGGCCATACTGGGGATGCTTTCCGCAAAAGTAGGTGGGGCGCCCATTGTCCGATCAACCATTCGGGTCGCGTTTTGGGGCGCACTAGCTATGGGTTTAACCGCTCTGGTCGGTTCGATTTTTGGCACCACGGTATAGAAACCAGTTGGGAACATTCCTTCATATTTTAAGCCTCATTCTCCCGTCTCCAAACCGGAGACAGGAGAATCGAAGCTCTAGGGATAGCTTCCTCAAATGGTCTCTTGGATACATAGGGGGTAAACAAGTTCAACTGTGTCAGCCCCAAATGTGTCAGATTCCCTTCAAGGGATGCTGATCGCAGAGGCAAAGTCGCCCCGCCCTACCGTTGCGGTGACGCTGATCCGATTATTGCCCAGCGGCAGCACATACAGAATTACCGACTGGGCATAGGTGGTTACTTGTTTGGTTTTGAGATCGATCCCATTGGTGTAACCGACTGCGTACCATGCAAACCCGCCAGTGACGGAATAGGGGGTGTAACTGAAGGAGGCGAGGTATGGGTAGGTCTGAAGGGCCAGCGCCAGCGCAGCATCAGTGTTGGGGGCCGCGCCCGCTAGGGTGAGCGCATACACCCCTAGACTTGCGCCCTGCACATCAAGGGTCACATCCCCTGTGACCGTACCGCTGCCGTAACTCAGCGATGCTGCGCCTGTTTGCAAGGTTCCATAGTAGGTCTTGAGGGCAAGGTCTGCGGCGTAGCTCTGAGCCTCAGCGCTCTCCCCGGTTTGGGCAAGCGAACCTGATACGCCGCCCGCCTTCAACACCGTGACCGACGTCCCTAGAACCTGCGCCGCATAACTGAGGATCGCGTCGGAAGCCTCATCCCCGCTCAGGAAACTCGCCTGAGACTTAAAAGCGGTCGCGGTCATGGCATAAGAACCACTAAATGCGTTTGCGGTGGCGCTGAAAGCGGTGGCGGTTCCGCTCAACAGGTTTGCGCCCCCTAGAAGCGCCTTGGCCGTCAGACTTGCAACTGCCCCGCCCCCCTGAATAGCCTTGGCTGTGAGCGTTCCACTGGCACCGCCACCACCGCGTGGGGTACGCCCAGCTTGAGCAAAAGTGGGCAGGGGCACGCTGCTAAAAAAGATCAGTCCAATAAGGGCAAGACCGGTCAATATCAAAGCTTTGAAAGTTGTGCGTTTAGACATCAGATGAACCCTCCTCAAATGGACTTTAACCACGCGGGCAGTTCAGACACAGCAGGTAATGGGGTGATTTTGGGGCCCTTTAACGGGGAAGCTGATGAGGACAAATTCGTAACTCCCGGCGGCGTACAGCGTTTGTAGATCAGCCGTGCAGCTCGTCTTTTCCAAAAAAGGGCGAACGCAGATGATCGAATCCTACCACGCCCCTGTTACCCGAATGTAAAATTTCTGTCTGCTTGAAGTAACATGCTGGGGCAGGACTTAGGGCATCTCGGCATAAACCTGTGGTTTGGGTAGAATATCAAACAGCTCAATAGTGAGGAGTATCGTTAACCACGTGGCGAAATACTTAACGACAGTCAACGGGCAGACTTTTGAAGTCGAGATCGAGCAGGATGGGCGCATCACTGTCAACGGGACGGAGCGTACCATTGATTTTCAGCACATCACCGAGGCGCTGTACTCCGCGATCATCAACAATAAGAGCATTGAGGCGCTGGTAGAGGAGCGCGATAACAAATATCAGGTATTGATGCGCGGCGATCAGTATGAGGTTGAGGTACTGGATGAACGTGAACAGCGCCTGATGCGATCCTCATCGGGGTTTGCGGTCAGTCAGGGGGAGCTTTCGATCCGTTCGCCCATGCCCGGCCTGATCGTTGATGTGAAGGTCAGCGCAGGGCAGCAGGTCGAAAAAGGAATGGCGCTGGTGGTACTCGAATCGATGAAGATGGAAAATGATATTAAAGCGCCCCGCGCCGGGACAGTCGTTCGCGTCCACATCGCCAAAGGTGACAGTGTAGAACAAAACCGAGTGCTGATCACCCTGTCCTAAAGCTGCGGGGGGATGGGAGCATCCCTTGAAGTCGTGTGCACGGGCGATCTTGTCAAGATCGCCCTTATTACTCTGGGCGTGCTTATCAGAACTCAGAGTATCCTCTCGGAATCAGGTATACTCTCCCATAAAAATCATATAAGGCTTTGACCCATTTTTCCTTTCACATTTTGAGGCTCTATGTCTACTATCATTTCTATCGCTGATCTCGCCAAACATGTGGGCGAGGAAGTCACCCTCCGAGGCTGGGTTTATGACTCCACCGGCAAGGGCAAACTCCAATTCATCAAAGTTCGAGATGGGTCGGGAATCTGCCAGTGTGTTGCCTTTAAGCCCGATCTGCCTGAAGAGGTGTTTGCAGCCGCCCAGAAGCTTTCCCAAGAAAGCTCTTTAACCATCACCGGCATGGTCAAAGAAGACAAGCGCGCCCCCGGTTATCCCGGCGGGTACGAGGTCGCCATCAAGACTCTGACCGTGATCAGTGCCGCTGGTGAATATCCGATCTCGCCCAAAGAACACGGGATCGAGTTTTTGATGGACAACCGCCACCTGTGGCTGCGCTCCACCCGGCAGTGGGCGATCATGCGCATCCGGGCAACCATCGTTAGTACCATCCGCAACTGGCTGGATGATCACGGTTACCTGCTGGTCGACACCCCTATTTTGACCCCAGCAGCAGGCGAATCCACCAGCGAGCTGTTTGAGGTGAAGTACTTTGATGACATGGCCTATCTGGCCCAAACCGGACAGCTTTACAGCGAGGCAACCATCCTTGCGCACGGGAAGGTCTACTGTTTCGGGCCAACCTTCCGCAGCGAAAAATCCAAGACCCGCCGCCACCTCGCGGAGTTTTGGATGGTGGAGCCGGAGATGGCGTTTTTCTCGCTGGAAGCTTTGATGGATATGGAAGAGCAGTTCGTCAGCGCCATTGTGGGGCGGGTGCTGGAAAAACACCGGATGGAACTGAACATCCTCGAACGCGATACCAGCTTCCTCGAAAAAGTGAGCGCACCGTTCCCTCGGATCAATTATGATGAGGCTGTGGTGCGGCTCAACAAGCTCTACACCGAATCCAGCGATGAGGAAGTCAAGCGCCTGCTTCGGTATGACCCTGCCAATTTACCCGAAGGCAAAACTGAGGGGGAATACGTGCGCGAACTCCGCGAACTGCTCAAGATGGACTGGGGCAACGACTTTGGCTCCCCCCACGAGACCGCGCTCACCCAGCAGTTTGAGAAGCCCGTGTTTGTGTATCACTACCCCACCGCCGTAAAGGCCTTCTACATGCAGCCCGTAGAAGGACGTCCTGAATCCTGCCGCAGCGTTGACCTGCTTGCGCCGGAGGGATACGGCGAGATCACCGGGGGCAGCGAGCGCATCTATGATCACGATCTGCTCGAACAGCGCATCGCCGATTACAAGTTGGAGCGCAAAAACTACGCTTGGTATCTGGACTTGCGCCGTTTTGGGGGTGTGCCTCATGCAGGTTTTGGGTTGGGGGTGGAGCGCACCGTCGCTTGGATCTGCGGCTTGCAGCACATCCGCGAGGCGATCCCCTTTGCCCGCACCATGAATCGCCTGTACCCGTAGGACAGAGGCAGTGCATGACTCCCACCCTGCGTGACCAGCGCGCCCAGATCGGGGCGCTGTTTGACCTCAACAGCCCGGCGGATGCACCCACCGCCTACTATGCCCTGTACCATGATCCCCACCGTTCGGCCCTGTTCACCGCACCGGGCGGCTTTGTAGGGCGCTTTCAGACCGGGATCGATCTCTTTCGCCCGCTGGTGAGCTTGCGCTGCCAGAACGCCGAAAACGCCGCCGATCTGCTGGCTGAGGCCCTCATCCCCGGACGTCCCTATCTGCTCTTTTTGAACCTTCATCAACTGCCGCTGGTGGGGGGGAGTATGCAGGTCAGTCAGGAACGTATCCTCTCGATCTATGCCCTGAATCGGGCGCAGTTCCGAGGGGAGATCAATGTATTGGTCAAACGCAAAAGCACCCCTGACGGCACCCCGCGTATGGAAATCGAATCGCAGGGGGTGAAGGCAGTAGCCGGGGTCAACTGGCAGTCGCCGGGTTTTGCCGAGATGTATGTTCAGGTTGACCCTGAAGCCAGAGGCAAGGGGTGGGGGCGAAGTGTGGTCATCGCTTGTGCGGAGGCGATTTTATCTGGGGGCAGACTGCCCCTGTATCTCGCTGAACCCAACAACGAAGCGTCGGTCAAACTGGCCCACAGTGCGGGCTTTCAGGACACCGGATCGCGGCAGGTTTACGCCGATGCGCTTTATCTGGGACATCCAACCCGGAAAGGATGAGCGACGATGGCCGCAAAAGGGACTTTATACTTTCCGCCCGGTTTTTTGTGGGGCTGTGCCACTGCCGCCCATCAGGTGGAAGGGCACAATGTGAACGATTGGTGGCGTTGGGAACAAACCCCCGGTCGAATTTTTCAGGATCAGCGCAGCGGGGCTGCCTGCGACTGGTGGGCCGGGCGCTACGCCGAGGACTTTGATCGGGCTGCGGAAATGCACAACAACGCGCAGCGCATCTCCATCGAGTGGAGCCGGGTTGAACCAGAACCGGGCAAATGGGATCAGGATGCCCTCGATCATTACCGGGAAATGATCATAGGGCTGCGCGAACGGGGCATGAAACCCATGGTCACCCTGCACCACTTCACCAATCCTTTGTGGGTGGGTGATCACGACGGGTGGCTGTGGGACGAAGTGCCCGAACGCTTTGAGCAGTTCACCCGCAAAGTGATCACCGCCCTCGGTGATGTGTGTGATCTGTGGTGCACCTTAAACGAGCCAAATGTGTACGCCACCAACGGCTACATTTTTGGGACGTGGACTCCGGGACTCAAAAGCGTCAAAAAGGCTGCGCGGGCGCTCTACAATCAACTTCGGGGACATACCCGCGCCTATCATGCGATCAAAGAGTTGCAACCGCAGTCTCAAGTAGGACTGGCGATCCATTTGGTGGGCAATAAACCACTGCCCCCCAAATGGATCAATCAAGCTGCCACCCGCTTCATGAGCCACTTCTTTAACCGTTCCTTCCTTGACGCCTTCACCACCGGACGACTTCGTTTGACAGGCGGTGGTCGCTATCGCTTCCCCAAAGCTAAAGGCGCGCTGGACTGGATCGGGATGCAGTATTATCAGGAGTTCCGCTCTGGATTTACATTACGTTCGCCGGGCACCCTTTTTGTGGCCCAGTCTAAGCCAACCGACATGCCCGTTGGTCCGCACACATGGGGCGGTCTGAACCCCACCGCCACCTTTGACATGCTCATGTGGCTGTGGAGATCGCTAGGCAAACCGATCTACATCACTGAATCAGGCGTGCCTGACCCCGATGACACCATCCGCCCCGGCTATCTGGCCGAAAGCCTCAAAGCCGCTTGGCGCGCCACCACCCTCTCGATTCCCTTAAAGGGCTTTTTCCACTGGTCTTTGGTGGATAACTTTGAGTGGGCTGAAGGTTACGATCCTCGGTACAGTTTTGGGCTGTATCAGGTCAATTTTCAGACTCAGTCCCGCACTGCCCGCCTCAGCGCTCGTTTCTACGGTGAGGTTTGCGCTCAGAATGGCTTATCCGCCGAGACTGTGGAGCGTTTCGCCCCTGATGTCCTTGAGAAGGTTTTTCCCGGTGAGGCGGGTAAGGCACAGGTGACTCTTAAAGCCCGCGCTACGGGTACCTACTCACGGGTTCCCTGAGGTATCGATTGTTTTTTTCAAGATCGTGATTGGTTGATCATCACAATTTGACAAGGTTTTAACACTCCTGACCTTTACAGGCTTGCGAGGGCGTGGTAAAACTATGGATACCTGCTGTGCGCGTGATGTCGCACCCGGTTTTGAGCCAACACCCATCAAGAGGGCATTCGTTTCTAGGGATGGCGCGGTAGACTCCGGTCAAGGCGTTGACTCTAGTAAGATGACCCACCTGCGAAAGCAGGTTCAAAACAGCGCAACACACGGCATGGCGGGTTTTTTAGGTAGATGAAGCACCCTTTGTTAAAGGGTGTTTTTTATTGCCCATCCCGTCTTGGGCAACTAAGAAGCCATTTGAGAAGTCACCTTTCGATGATTGACCTCATCCCCCTATACGACCGCTTCGCGGTGCCCGTCTCCAAGCTGGAGAAGGGGGGAATAAAGTTCTTGAGGGGTTCGATAAACAGGGGGCAAATAGGTTCAATCCTCGTAAGTCCTACCCTTTTCAAACGGACTCTGAGGTGTTGTCCCCTCAGGCGCGGATCATCCCTTGACGGACGGCAAACAAGATCAACTCGGTATGGCTGTGCAGTCCCAATTTTTGCATCAGGTTAGCCCGATGCTTTTCCACGGTGCGGGCGCTGATCAGAAGGGTCTCCCCGATCTCGATATGGCTTTTATCAGCTAAGATCAAGTTGAGAATTTCAAGCTCTCGGTGGGTCAAAAGTTTTTCCACACTGAAGGCAGTGAAGGGCACGGCCGTGTTAGAGAAGCTCAATTGATCCTGCTGAATACCTTCGCCCACAAATAACTGTCCCCCCAAAACGGCTTCAATTGCACGGGGCAGATCAGCGGCCGCATAAGCCTTTAACATGACCCCCCGTGCTCCCTTCTGGAAAATTGTATTGATATAAGCTGGACTGTCGTATAACGATAAGTAAAGGGTTAAATAATCGGCGCTGATGGTATCGCTGATATCGGTCACAAGCAGGTCAGGGCGAGATTGTCGCAGCGAGTCCCGCAAATCATCAAGATTAGGGTCCGTCTCCACCACCTGAAAGGCACTCTGAAGTTTGAAGTATTGCGCCAGCGTCCGTTGTAAGTTGGGGTCTTGAAAGTGGAGGAACAACCGGGCTTTCTGCTGGGGGAGGATGGGCGCGTTCAGTTCAACCTCAGTTGGTTCGACGTCCAACACCTGCTCAGAGACCTCAGGGATAATCAGATGGATGGCGCATGGAGGATTAAGCTGGGCATCAACCACCCCTCGGCAGTGTTGGGCATATTCGCGGATGCGGTTCACCATGTTGGTGAGCGCCTCTTGATCTTCGATGAGGGGGGTGTCAAAGGTGATCTGAAGGTGCAGCGCCCGATGTTCGTACCACAGGGTGATCTGGCAGCGCCCCGCAATTAACCGGAGACTCTGCTGCACGATGCGGTAAACGGCCCGTTCGATCTTCTCCTCAAAGCGTCCCTGAATGTTAAAGAACTCAAAGTGAATGGTGACTGCCTGTCCCGAAAAGAACCACTCTAGTGCGGGGATGAGTCCTGTCTCCTGCAAGAGGTACGGTTCAAATTCCTGAAGGATCTGTTCAGTATCCGTGGTTAATTGTTCAACGAGGTCGTGAAGGTGTTCAAGGGCCCAAGAAAGGGAGTCGCGGGGGAGCCGCTGGCTCAGTTTAAGGGCTAACTGAAGATCATGCAGTTTGGTGTAGATGCGGGTGCGCAGATTGTTGGCGAACTGGCGCTTTTCGGACTCATAGGAATCGACCAGATGATCGGCAAGTTGTTGATAGTGTTGAAGTTCCCGAAGACGCTGTTTTTCAGCCCGTGATCGGATCGCCGCCAGCAGTTCATCGTCGGTGAATGGCTTGGTGAGATAGTCATCCGCGCCTAGATTCATACCCAACCGACGGTGGGTCTGGTCACTGCGTGCGGTGAGGAAGATAAACGGGATCGAAGCGGTGGAGAGTTGGCTCTGAAGTTCCTTCAGCACCCCGTAACCATCAAGCTCCGGCATCATAATATCGCACACAATGCAGTCGGGCATGTACTCCCGTGCCGCACGCACCCCAGACAGTCCATCAGGTGCAGTGATGACTTCGTACCCTTCAAATTCGAGGATGGTCGCCACATTTTCGAGCAGCCACTTTTCATCGTCAATGATCAGGATTCTCATGGGTGGGTATCTCTATCCTGAAGGATGTGCCCTTGTTTAATTGACTATGACACGAAACTGTCCCTCCATGGAGGCGCACAAACTCCTTGACAATGGCTAAACCGATCCCGGTGCCTTCGATACCCTGAACATTTTCCGCCCGTTTAAAGGGATCAAAGATGGTGCTGATCTCGTGCTCTGGGATGCCCACCCCTTGATCGGTGATGACCATTTGGAGTGAACCATCCCCTGCGCGCACTTCAAAGGTCACGGTGCTATGTTCAGGTGAGTACTTCAGTCCATTACTGAGTATATTGACCAGAATATGCTCTAGCAAGTAGGGGTCAACGGCATACATACTGCGGGGTAGATCAGTGCGGAGGTGAATCCGGGCTGTGCGCTCCCCCTTGCACACGTATTCCACAACCTGAGCGCAAAACTGAACCAGATCAATTTCGACCGGACGATACTCCACCAGATTCATGCCCGATTTGGTCAAAAGCAAAATGTCGGAGATCATCTGATCAAGGGCTTCGACCTCGGAGTCAATCTTAAAAAAGTTTTGGATGCGCTGCTCCTCAGTGAGGCGTGCATAGTGTTTTTTGAGGATGTTATTGGAAGTCCGAATGATCGAGAGGGGCGTTCGGAACTCGTGCGAGACCATCGACAAGAATCGATCTTTATCTTGCCGTAGGCGTTTCTCCTGTTCCAACTCCAGTTGAATCCGACGGGCCTCCGCAGCTTGGGATTCTAAGATTCGGCGTTCGGTGATGTTGTTGCCAAGGGCAATCAGACGCACTTCCCCATCGACAAGGGTGCGGCTTAAGCTGATCTCCATGGGGAAGGTAGTTCCATCCTTACGCTGCCCGTCAAGTTCCAGCCCCGGACTTAAGGTATTATCTGCACTGCCCAGAAAACGTTCCACGGTAGTCTGAAAGTTGTCCTGAAACGGTTCGGCGATCAGCAGCTTCATGGGCTGATCCTGAATTTCGTCTGCGTTGTAGCCAAAATCCACTTGAAACTGGCGGTTGACCATGACCACTTGATGTGCAGCGTTTAACACCACAATTCCTTGGGCAGCAGCATCAAAGTAAGCGTGAAGATCGGCCTCTGATTTGCGCACAGCGCGCTCTGCGGCTTGGCGTGCCATAATGTGTCCCCATTCCCGGAGTGCGCGCTGCGCGATCCGGGGCATTTCGGTGAAGATACTGGGTGATTTGACCACGTAATCAAGAGCGCCCGCCTTCATCGCCTCAACCGCGATGCGCTCATCCCCATGACTGGTCATAACAATCAGGGGAAAGGTGCGTTCTACTACAGCTTCACCCAGCAGATCAGTGCCCTTTCCATCGGGTAGAAGCCGATCAACGATCACCAAATCAGGTTTATGCCCTTCGATATGCTCTCGGGCCGACCGGAGTGAGGTTGCGAACTCCACCTGAAGCTCTGAATCTGAGCGCTCAAAAGCACGCTGTATCAGGTCAATGTGACCTTGGTCATCCTCCACGATCAGAATCATCATGACTCCCATCTAGTCGTTCATTCCAGATTAGCCAGTAGAAACCCAGACTTTTCATCAACTCTCTAAATTTTTCAAAATCGATGGGCTTAACCAGATAACTGTTTACATGATGAGCATAAGCGCGAGTGATGTCTTCTTCCGCATGGGAGGTGGTGAGCATGACCACAGGGATTGTTGCTAACGTTGGCTCCGCTTTGATTTCCTTAAGCACTTCCAGCCCATCCACACGGGGCAAGCGCAGATCAAGCAAGATCACATCCGGGCGGGGTGAGGATTCCGGGTTGGCATAAATTCCCTGCCGACGCATATAGGCAAGGGCGGACTCGCCATCTTGCAGATGGACGATCTGGTTGACCACCCCATGATCCTCAAGGCTTCTAATGACCAGTTCTGCATGAGCCATATTGTCTTCCACCAAAAGCACAACCACAGGACTACCTTTCGTTGGAGGCATGAGACGGTTCCTTTCGGGGCAGGGTGAAGTAAAAAGTGCTGCCATGATTCTGCCCATCCGATTCCACCCATACCCGGCCGTTGTGTGTCTCCACAATCCGCCGGATCAGCGCCAGACCGATGCCAGTGCCATCGGTCTGGGGGTCAAGACGCTCAAATAGCCCAAAAATCTTCTCGTGGTAACGGGGTTCAATGCCCATGCCGTTATCCCGAACGAAACAGATTACCTCGGTTTCGGTCTCGTCGGCCCCAATTTCAATATAGGGAACCGTTTGATCCCCCATAAACTTGAGGGCATTGTCCAGAAGGTTCTGAAAAACCTCCACAATCCGCTGGCGATCTACATAAACGGTGGGCATCCCATTACGGACATTCAGAATCGCATTGATCCGGTCGATGCGCCCGATCACATTTTGGACTGCTTCCATCACAATGAAGTCCAAACTGATCCACTCGTAAGGGTTGACCAACCGCCCCACCCGTGACAGTTCAAGTAGGTCCTGAAGCAGTACATTCATGCGGCTGATGGCCTGACTGATATGTTCAATATCGCGGCTGACTCGATCAGTGCGCCCGCTGGCAATATCCGTCTCCAAATATCCCAAGAAACCCTGCACGGTGATCAATGGACTTTTAAGATCATGGGAGACGGTGTAAATGAAGCGTTCCATCTCTGCGTTACGGCCTTCTAGTTCTTGGATGAGACGTTCGCGTTCTGTGGTCGAAAGCAGTCGTTCCGCTTCAAGGGCCTTCCATGCGGTGATGTCTAAAGACATCATCACCCCATACTCGATCTCACCTTGATCATTGTAGATGGTATGACCATACATATGCATCCATCGGATCTCGCCGTCAGTACGAATGTAGCGCTTCTCAAACTCGGCATAAGCGATTTTGTGGCGAAGCTGGCGTTCGATCAACGCTAAATTGGCGGGCAGATCATCGGGATGGGTGTGCTTCACCAGATCGAGCATGATCCCCGGATACCACTCATAGCCCACAATATCACACAGGGCCTTATTCACCCGGTCATAACGCGAATCGGGCTTACCAATGGCGATTCCGATGGGACTATCTTCAAAGATGCGGCGGTACAGACGCGCCTCTTCAATCGCAGCAAGCTCGATCTCCTTGCGCGCAGTAATTTCTTGAATGGCGCCGTAAATCCTGATTTCAGGAGCGTCCGGGACGGGATCGATCCACATGTGGTGAAGCTCAAACCAGCGCCACTGATCCTGTGCATCCTTGAGCCGAAGATCATGGGTATAGACCTTCCCTTTGGGAGTAGCCGCCTCAAGCCCCTTCAGGTGAGCTTCCAGCAATGCTTGATCATCAGGATGGGTGATCGCCATCAAGGTTAACCCCGGTTGCTCTGGGTGAAGCAGCAGTGACCTGATCGCCGGGTGAAGTTCGCGTCGGTGCTGATCACTATCGCGCAGTTCAAAGCACTGGATAGCCACGCCAAGCGC
Source organism: Anaerolinea sp. (assembly GCA_014879835.1). Lineage (GTDB taxonomy): Bacteria > Chloroflexota > Anaerolineae > Aggregatilineales > UBA2796 > UBA2796. The sequence goes on along the minus strand of JACSRJ010000190.1, from coordinate 12,780 downwards.
CGCCAATATCTGGATTGGATTTGGACCTTTCCCGGAAACTGTGTCACCCATACACCCACCGTGCTCCTCTGTAGGTCAGTGTAAAACCATCGAATGATTTCACCTATGGGGGGAACCCCGTAGATCGCATTCGCCAACACCACGGTGAAATTACGGGACAGCCCTTATATCCACAGCTTGAATTTTATACTAAAGTGGCAGATAGATGATTTGACCGGGTATCAGCATAAAACACCTTGACCGTTGAATACCGGCTGTCACAGCGTTCTCTGACCTCATTGTTGCAGCCGATCTGCGTGATCGGGAGCCGAGCCTCCGCCTCGGAAATCAACTGACTGGGATAGGAGTGGAGTTAAGGACATGAAAACATCTATCGTTCGCTATTTGCTGATGTGGGTTGTGGTGGTAGCTTTGGTGGGCACGTCTTTTCAGGCGGCACAGGCACAGGGTGGTCTCTATAACGAAGCCCCCATGCTTGCGGCGCTGGTCGAGTCCGGAAAGCTGCCTTCGGTTGACAGTCGGATGCCCATTAACCCCATGATCTTAAAGCCTGTGGAGCGCGTTGGGGTCTACGGTGGCACTCTAGAAGTGATCGTTGCCAACCCCGGTTCCACCAACTCCATCATCGGCTATGAACCGCTGGTGCGTTGGGACGCCCAATGGTTACGGGTTATCCCTAATGTGGCGCAATCGGTTGAAGCCAGCGATGACGCCATGGCTTATACCTTCCGCCTGCGTGAAGGGATGCGCTGGTCGGATGGTGAGCTGTTCACCGCTAACGACATCATGTTTTGGTATGAGGCAATCTTCACGAACAAAGACCTCACCCCTCGCCCTGCAACATGGCTGACCAGCGGCGGCAAGCCTGTGGTGGTCGAAAAGGTTGACGATCTGACTGTCACCTTCCGCTTTGCTGAACCCAACGGCTTTTTCCTGTATGAGATGGCAAACTCACGGGGGGATGAACCGATCCTCTATGCCCGTCATTACCTCGAAAAATATCATCCGGCCTACAATGCCCAGATTGACGAACTGGTCAAGAGCGAAGGCGCAAAGGACTGGATCGAATTGTTCACCCGTAAGGCCAAAGCGCCGGGAAACTTTGCCCGCAGCCCCTTTCCGATCAACTATGAGTTGCCCACCTTTAAGGCGTGGCTGGTGATCGAGCAGGGCGATGTGACCACCGCTGAACGCAACCCTTATTATTGGAAGATCGATACGGACTTCAACCAACTGCCCTATATCGATCAGATCAAGTTTGTGCCCGCGGTTTCCCTTGAGGCATACGAGACAGTCATCAATAACGGCGCGGCTCACATGGCTTTTGTGAGTGACTTCGGTAACTTTGACATCACTTCAGCCAAGACAACCGCTGATCTGAAGAAGGTGGAACTAATCTCCAGCTACTCCACCAACTACGCCATCGGCTTGAACCTGACCCATCAGAACCCGGTGCTGCGTGAAGTCTTCCTCAACAAATCCTTCCGGATTGGGCTGTCCCACGCGATCAACCGTCAGCGCATCATTGATGACCTGTTTGGGGGCAAGGGTGAAGCCTATCAGGTTGCGCCTCGCCCAGAATCACAGTTCTACAATGAGACCTTCGCCAAGCAGTACACCGAGTACAGTGTTGATCTGGCCAACAAGTACCTTGACGAAGCCGGTTATGCCCAGAAGGACTCCGAAGGCTTCCGCATCGGGCCAGATGGGAACCGGATCACTTTTACCCTTCAAACCAATGCCGTTACGGATCGGACGAGCAAACTGTTGAGCTACGTCGTTGAAGACTGGCGCGCTGTGAGCGTTGATGTCACCCTCGAAATCTTTGGTGATGACAAGAGCGACGAATACAACAACATGCTCTTTGGCAACCAGTTCAACAACTACAACTCCGAAGGGGTTGGGGGCTTGGATGTGATTTTGCAGCCCATCTACTACTTCCCGGTGCATCAGTATGCCTCGTTCTGGGCATCCGGTTGGGGTTACTGGTACAAGGATCGGAGCAACCCGCTGGCTGTGGAGCCACCCGACTTTGTCCAGAAGCAGATGGCGCTCTACGATGAACTGCGCAAGACCGTAGACATCGCTGAACAGGAAGCATTGATGACCCAAATCTTGGACATTGCCGCCGAGAACTTTATGGTCATCGGTACCGTGCTTGACCCAAACACCCTGATGTTCGTCAGTTCGAATCTGCACAATGTACCTTCACTGATGCCTAGAGCGTTCTCATACCCGACGCCTGCACCGGCAAACCCTGCTCAGTTCTTCATTGAGTAAACGCCTGAGCTAACCGTACCCTTTTGAGTATCAAGTGCAGGGATGAGCCGCAAGCTCCCCTGCACCCCTAAGCAAACGCACAGAGAACAATGAGGACAGGGCGATGAAACGCTTTTTCTCAAGTCTGACATTTAAGATCGGCAGTATCGTGGTTTTGACCCAAGTGGTAGTGCTGTCCGTCTTAGGTTACATCTATGTCAATCGTTTTTCCGATCAGATCGATCACCAAGTTGAAGATCAGATCAAACTCCCCGGTGCGCTTATGAATGCCGGGCTGTTGGACTTCGCCTCCATCGCCGACCCAAAGGTGATGGGCAGCCTCGTTGGTGAAAATCTTGTCAGTGGTTTGGTGATTGGGGCGAATGGCAACATTTTTTACGCCCTTGATCCGCAGTTGATTGGGCAAAATGTGAAGGATGTGGTGGGACTTGACCCCACCCTCTTTAACCCCCGATCCCCTAACACCGTTACACAACATCTGGTTGAGTCCGGCAAAAACTATCTGATCAGCGTCTCGCCGATTTATCAGGCAGGTGGGCAAACGCCGCGCTTTTTCTCCTATGTGAAGGTCAGCACGGACGAAGCCGAAACCCAAAAACGTGAACTGACTCAGGTTTTTGTCGTGGGTTCGCTGGCGGCGGTTGCTCTGACTGTGCTGATCGCCTTCATTCCCTTCCATTTTGCCTTGTTTACCCGTATCCGCGATGTGGTAAGTATGCTCGGTCGGGTTGAGTCGGGAGACCTGAGCGCACGGATTGTGAAGGCCAACGCCTCCGACGAAATTGGCGTGCTTCAACGTGGGTTTAATACTACGGTGGCTCAGTTGGAGGGGCTGTTTGGGACTCTCGAACACCGCATCAGTGAGCGAACCCGTGACTTGCAGGTGGCGGCGGATGTCTCCCGTCAGGCGACCACTGTGCTTGATCAGAATCAGCTTCTGCCCCAACTGGTGGAGCTTACCCGAACCGGGTTCTCCATGTATCATGTGGGTATCTTTTTGTACAACGAGTCCAAAAACGCACTTGAACTGGTCACGGTGACCGAAGCCACCAATCAGCCGGGCATGAGCACCATCAACTTTGACCTGACTTCAGGCACTCAGGGTGTGGTGTTGGAAGCCGGACGCCAGCGTAAAGCCGTGATCTCCAATGATGTCTTAAACGATCCTCGTCACCGGCGCAATCCGCTGCTGCCTGAGACCCGCTCTGAAGCGGCCTTCCCAATGCTTGTGGGCAATCGCCTGATCGGCGTCCTCGACCTGCAATCCGAAAAGCAAGGGCGTTTTGGAGAGGATGAACAACGGGTGCTGACCTCACTGGCAGAGCAGATCGCCATTGCCTTACGCAACGCCCAACTGTTCACCGAAACTCAGATGGCGCGCCAAGAGGCCGAAAAGGCCAATCAGGTCAAATCTCAGTTCCTTGCTTCTATGTCTCATGAACTGCGGACCCCGCTCAATTCGATCATCAACTTCACCAAGTTTGTGGTGCGTGGGGTGATGGGCACAATCAATGACAAACAATCCGAAACCCTGACCAATGTGGTCAACAGTGCCGAACACTTGCTGGCCCTGATTAATGATGTGCTTGACATCTCCAAAATTGAGTCTGGGTCGCTGAAGCTCTTTGTGGAAGATCAGATTAACCTGACCAACATCGTTGAGAGTGTGCGCAAGACGGCTCATTCGCTGCTGGTAGAACGCCCCGTCGCGCTGGTGGTGGATATTGCTCCAGACCTGCCGACGGTCTCCGGTGACAAACAACGCATCCTTCAAGTGCTTCTGAATATCGTTTCTAACGCTTGCAAGTTCACCAAAGAAGGTGAAGTGAAGATCAAAGTTCAGCGGCAGGACAACAAGGTTCAATTCTCAGTGAGTGATACCGGACCCGGTATTGCTTCCGAAGATTTTGCCACCGTCTTTGAGAAGTTTGGTCAAACTCAAACGGGACTTCGTCAGGGCAGCGGTACGGGATTGGGAATGCCGATCTCCAAGAGTCTGGTGGAAGCGCATGGCGGGGAAATCTGGATCGAGAGCGAATTAGGCAAAGGTGCAACTTTCCACTTCACCCTGCCCCTCAGTTACGCCAACAAGGTGAATGTTCATGCGGATGCCGTTAAAGGAGCTGTGGTATGAGTCACTTTAAGGACCTTTCCATCCTGTACGTTGAGGATGATCCCCAAAGCCGTTTGGTCATGGAAATCCTGCTGGTAGAGTCGCTCGGGGTGTCTCGTCTGAAGATATTTGAAAACAGCGCCAACTTTGAGGTGCATCTGGACGAACTACCCTTCCAACCGAACATCATCTTTTTGGATATTCACATGCTGCCCATCGATGGCTTTGCGATGCTCCAAATCCTGCGGTCCCACCCGGAATATCAGCACACGCCTATTTTGGCCCTGACGGCCAGCGTAATGAATGAAGAGGTGGAGCAGCTTCGATCTGCGGGGTTCAACGGGGTTATCCCGAAGCCTATCAATCTGGATACTTTTCCAGAAGCCCTAATGCAAATCATGGCAGGCAGCGAAGTCTGGCGTGTTATTCACTGAACCCCCCATCGCGTGGTACTGGTAGTTTGAGGAATCAGAGATGAAACTCAAAAACAAGCGGATCTTCATGCTCGAAGATAACGTGGCTAATCGGGCAATTACCCAGATGCTTCTTGAACAGCACGGGGCGCAGGTCGCCTTTGAGCGCTGGGGTACAGATACGGTTAAACGTCTGCACGACTTCATGCCTGTTGATCTGATCATCCTTGATCTGATGCTGCCTAACCAGATCACCGGTTATGAGGTCTTCACGAAGATTCGACAGCAGCACGAATTTGATGGCATTCCGATCATTGCCCTTTCAGCGAGCAATCCTTCAGAGGCGATTCCATTGACACGGCAGTATGGCTTCAACGGTTTCATCAGCAAACCTGTGGATTACGATCTGTTCCCGCGACAGATCGCGGACATTCTGAGCGGCGAGTCCATTTGGCATCAGGGATAAAAAGTACAGAATAGAAAGGTAAAAACACGCCATGACCCACGCACTGGTTATTGATGATGATCTGGGCAATCTCGGGGTATTGCAGCAGCTCCTTACTTTAGAGCATATCTCCTACACCTCGATTCAAGACTCTAGTCAGGTTGAGAAGATTCTGCCTCGGTTGCCCAAGATCGATATTGTCTTCCTTGACCTCGAAATGCCGGATGTAAACGGGTACGAGATGTTGGTCTTGCTCAAACGCCACCCAGCACTGGCAGGTGTGCCTGTGGTAGCCTGCACTGTCCATGCGGGTGAGGTTCACCGCGCACGGGAGTGGGGTTTCCACAGTTTCATCTGCAAACCGCTGGACGCAGACCGCTTCCCCGCACAGATCAAAGAGATTCTCAACGACGCACCCATTTGGGAAGTGCGCTAAGTCCAGTTTTGCGACTTACCAGATTTATCCCCCACCTTCTTTTTTCACACACCGAAGAAGGCGGGGGATGTCTTGAGAAATCAACCTGCCTCTCAAATCCCTGATTTTAGGCCTCAACACAAAAACGGACTTCAGTCCGTTTTCTCATCTAATGCTTATGTGCAAACCTATTCGATGCCTTTATCATTGAGATAGATAAACGGACTATAGTCCGATTACTTTCAACTCTGGACAGAAGGGTAGGCATCTATCATGGCGACTTGGAACTTTGACTCCTCTCACAGTGGCGCTTCATTCTCCGTGCGGCATATGATGATCACCACCGTTCGTGGTGGTTTTGATCAGGTGAGCGGGTCCTTAGAATTCGATCTTAACAATCCTGCCAACAGCAGTGTAGAAGCACACATTGCCGCAGCGAGTATCTCCACTGGCAATGAACAGCGCGACGCCCATCTGCGCAGCGCCGATTTCCTGAATGCGGATGAGTTTCCCACCCTGCACTTTAAGAGCACCAAAGTGGTCATGACTGGGGAAAACACGGCCAAGATTCACGGTGATCTGAACATTCGAGGCAAGGCGCTCCCAGTTGTGTTAGAGGCCGAATATCTGGGCGAAAATACCAGCCCCTATGGTGATCAGCGGATAGGGTTCATCGCCAATACCAAGATCAACCGCGAAGATTGGGGCCTGACGTGGAATGTCCCACTGGCTCAGGGTGGGGTGTTGGTTGGCAAAGAGATCAGTATCTCGCTTGATATCCAAGCCGTACTGGTCACTGAGAAGTCGATGGCCTAAGCCCTCCCAAACACACCTCTTGGTTTGCGCACAAGCAGCGGGCAGCCCCTCAAGGGATGTCCGCTGTTTGTGGTGGGTACGTTTCGCCCTACGCTCAACCTACGTTTAGTTTTCCTTGGGGCCGCTTTCCCTATAATGAGGGTATTCACGAAATTCGCAAATGGAGCCTGAGTGATGACCCCAATACGTGGTAAACGGTTGTTCGTAATGGCATTGATCCCCTTTTTAGTGGTATCACTACTGCCTTTAAGCCCCGTGCAAGGGGCGCTTTTAATGGCCCAAATCAAGGCTTTTCAAGCATCGTGCAGCGCCTTCTCTGTGGATGTAACCGTTCAAGGTTTAACCAATGATCAGGATGGTTTTGATCGCTTCCGTTATCAGGTCACCGATGGTGCTGGCAACCTGTTGTATCAGGAAGATTCCGCACGTCAGGTAGGGGTGAGTGACCGGGCTTTTGTGGTCAGTCTGCCCTATGTGCACGGCGCTGTTGCGGTGCAAAACCCGATCCGCTTTGAAGTCATCGATCTGGACATCTTGGCCCGTCCAATGAACACAGTGATCACCAGTGTCACTGAGAGTTTGTGTTTTGCAGATGCTTCACCGGAGTTTCGTTTAGCCCAGCTTCTGGCGGAGGGAATCAAGGGCTTCACCAGCACCGAGGCTGCTTTGTACAGCGCCCCTCACACTGATCCGCTGCCCCTAAGTCTCCCCGCAAAACGTGAACTGACTGCGCTCTACCGCTCCGTTGATGGTCAGTGGGCCGCAGTTTACGTGGGTGGAGAATCGCTGGTATGGGTACGCGCTCTCGACTTTGAAGTCGATTGGGGGGCTCTGCGGGTCATGCCCACTCAGTTGGATGGCAGTCAGCAGGTCTCTGGGGTGGTGCTGCCGGGGGTGCCGCTGGCCACAGCCCGCTTGCGTTATACCCTCAATCTTCGTTTGGGACCGGGTACAAATTTCCAGCGCATCGGCAAGATTCCTTACCGCACTATTGTGCCTGTGTATGGACGCAGCGGCAATTCGGGTTGGGTGTTGATCAGCTATCGGGGCGTTACCGGTTGGATTTCCAGTGCCTATATCACCCTTGAAGGGACGCCTCTGAACCTTCTACCGATTGTGGGTTAAGGCACAGTCTATGAAGGCCCATGCGATTCTGCTACAATGAGGCTGCTCAAGTTTGCTTGGTGATCGCGCCTCGCTTCGGCGGGGTGAGGAAAGTCCGCTCTCCATAGAGCACAGTGCTGGCTAACAGCCAGGCGGGGTGACCCGACGGCATAGTGCCACAGAGAACAGATTACGTCGTAAGGCGTGAGGGTGAAACGGCGGTGTAAGAGACCACCAGCATTCGCAGTGATGCGAATGGCTTGGCAAACCCCACTGGGAGCAAGGTCAAGCAGAGGCGAGGGACTGCTCGTCCCGTAATGAGCTTCGGGTAGACTGCTAGAGGCGTCCGGGTAACCGGCGTCCCAGAGAGATGATCACCCCCCGGCGTCAGCCGGGGACAGAAAGCGGCTTACCGGTAAACTTGGGCACCCCTTCCCGACTCGCTTCAGTGAAGTGAGTCGGGTTCGTTTTAGGTGCTGTGTCCTTTAATCCGAAGATTCAGATGCAGGTTGTGGGGGGGCAGTGACCCGCAGCATGATCTCGTGAAGGGCGAACATCAAGACGGTTACGGCTAACAAGACCAAGGGCATGACCTCAAAACTGCTGGAGCGTGCCAGTACCCCGATCAGCCCGGGAATGACCGAGCCACCAATAGCAGAACTAGCGATTTGGAAGCCGATAGTATTGGCGCTGTGGGCCTCCCCCACCCGTTTGGGGGTGAGTGAGATCAGCACTGGAAAAACAGGTGCGCAGGTGAATCCCATGAGACTCAGGGCCAGTGCACCCACGCCGGGGAAGGGATTCCAGACCAATAACAAAGAAGCCAACACCATCCCCCCGATAGCAATTCGGCTGAAGTCCTCTGGGCGCAGTCTTTTGGTGATAAACCCCGCGGCTACCCGTCCTAAAGTGAAGGTGGCCCAATAGGCTGAAACCCATGCGCCAGCATCCACTGAAGCAACCCCACGCGCCTGAATGAACAAGGATGTAGACCACCGGCCCGCTGAGGCCTCAACCCCTACATAGAGGAAAAAGAGGGCGATCCCAATCCATGCCACAGGCAGCCGAAGGGTTTGCCGGATAGGGGTGCGGCTTTGGGCCTTGGCGGGTTCTTCACTATGGGCATGGGGTTGATTGAAGCGCTTGCGGGTGATTAAAAAAGTCACGGCAAGAATGACCTGCATCACCCCTACAATGGCATAACCCACCCGCCAGATCGTGCCCGAGTTAACCACAAGACTCATGAGCCATGTGCCGAGGGTGACCCCAACCCCAAACGAGGCATGTAACCAGAACATGAGCCGGGGACCGTGATTATGGGCCACATAGACGTTTAATCCGGTGTCAATCGCACCTGCGCCACCGCCGCCAAACAGACCCAAGAGCACAAACCATGCCCAATGGGGGGAGAGGGCATAACCGAGCAAGGCGAAAGCCGTAGTAGCGCAGCTTAGCGAGAGCAGCAGTCCGATGCCTAGCAGGTTAACCAGATGACCAGCAAAGAAGCTGGAAAGAAAGTAACCCGTCAATCCAGTTACAAACACTAACGAAAAAAGATCAGGACCGATCTCAAAAGTATCACGGATTCGAGGATTGGCGATGTCCAGCAGCCCATCAGGGAGTCCTAAACTGATGAACGCAATAAAGGTGATGGTAATGAGAAAGAGCGCAGCGCGCCCGCGAGGGGTAGAAAGCACAGGTGAACCTTTCTAGCTGAGGCCAAACTGTCACGATCATAGCCTATTTTGCGAGGGGTGGAAGGGGGGATTTAGGTTGGGGGGTGAAGTTGCTGTTGAGCGTATACCTAGTTTGGCGAAAAAAGCGTCGGATCATCCTTCCAACGCTTTCCCATCATTACCAAATGTTTTAAGATCGCAGCTTCTCGCAGCAGCATATGGCGTTCTTCTTGTAATAAGGTCAGCAGATCAGGAATGTCCAAAAGTTGTTGTTTATCCTTGGCTGGAACATTGAGGGTAAAGGCAGTCAGGCAGGCCAACATGAGGGGATCATCGGGCAAATACTCGATATGCTGCTCCACTTGTCCAAGTCGGGTGAAAAAATTCAGATAACTCTTGAACAGGGGAGAAAGTCGGCGTGCCGCAGCATCAACTGAGGGGATATGGGGATCCTCAAGAGGGAAGTCTTGGACGACCCCGCTCAGATAGGGTTTTTCGGTGTGGGTGTGTTCGATCACAAAGCGCTGATCGCCACGGGTCATGATGTCCATTTCGCCGTTGGGCAAGCGGCGTACCTCTGTGATATTCGCCAGCGTACCGACCGAGTAGGTGGTAGCGCTTCCGCCGACTTCCTGCCCAGATCGGATCAAGACCACACCAAAGGGCAGTTTGTTCCGAACACACTCGCCAATCATGAGCTTGTAGCGGGTTTCAAAAATGTATAAACGTAGAGGCATCCCCGGAAACAATACTGTATTCAGGGGAAATAGAGGTATTTCGTGAAATGCCACAGCGTCCTTCCACCAAACTCCAGCCATGCTCAAACAGATTTTAGGAGAATGGCTTCGGAGACGCCAACACTCCCCTGATACCACGCTTGATACCGCCGCTTCGCAGCGAAGAGAGGGGTGAAAACCTTGTGGGGTCCATCCCCCACATCCCCCAACCGGAGAAGCTTGAGGGGTTCTTCTAACGCAAGTGCGTAACGCCTATCATCCTGAGGCAAAAAAACGGGGCAGCCCTTGTGAGGCCGCCCCTTCAAACAGGAGGGAGAGGAACCAGTCAGTCCAAGTAGTGTGCTAAGGCAAAGTCTTGATCCAACACGCGCAGTTTGCTAAGCGCCTCATGCTGGAGCTGGCGGATACGCTCGCGGCTGTATCCCATGATCTCGCCGATCTGAGCCATGCTGTGATTTTCGCCATCCCGGAACCCGTAGCGAAGTCGCAGAATATCGGCTTCACGCGGGGGGAGCATATCCAAAAGTTGGGCAACCGTTTCGGTCAGCAGTTGACGGGCTGTCGCCTGTTCGGGCAGTTCGCTCTCGGTGTCCTCCAGCAAATCTTCACGAGGGCGATCTTCCTCGTCACTTACCAGTTCATCAATTTGCAGGGGTTCACGCGCCGCCATCAAGGTAGATTGAACCTGATCAACCGATAGTTCGGCGGCATGTGCCAGTTCTTCAAAGCTCGGTTCGCGGCCAAGCTGCTGCGACAAGTCCTCAAAGGTGCGCCGCAGCCGTCCCCAACGCTGTCCCTGATTAATCGGAAGGCGGATAGTACGCCCACTGTCGCCAGCAGCGCGGGCGATAGTCTGACGAATCCACCATGTGGCATAAGTGCTAAGACGCACCCCCCGCTCTGGGTCAAACCGATCAACGGCTTTCATCAGCCCCAGATTGCCTTCCTGAATCAGATCGGCAAGAGATAAGCCCCGCCCCTGATAGGTCTTTGCGATGCTCACCACCAAGCGGGTATTAGCCATGATCAGCTCTTGTCGAGCCCGATCACCCGCTTCCATGGCATCTTCGTAGGCTTGCTGATCTTCTTCTGTGATGGTGCCTTTGCGACGACGAGCCTGAATAGACTTACTGCGCTGCACTGCAAGGGCTAACGCTTGTTCCCGCTCCATGCTCAGGGGAGACGAAATAGGGCGAATATCCCGAAAGTAAAACTGCACCAGATCAGAGTCCGGGTCAATCACCGGACGCTGGGTTTGTTCTTGTTCGTCCATCACGAGTTCTTCCTCACGCTTGAACAGATCAGGTGTCTGTACCTCTGAACTCATTTGACGTTTGCCCAGCATCTTTTCTTACCTTTCAGGTAGGATTTTGCAGATCGATATTTACAAAATTTGTTTTTAGCTTTTGCTCAAACGTTGTAGAACGTTTTTGCATCCATACTGAGTATGTTACAGCTTTATCCAATATTTGTCAACCTGTTGTATATGAGAATCAGTTGAGGGCTTTTCGAAAGTAGTTTCGGGGCAAGCACACGATTGTAGTGGACAGCAGAGGGAGGGGCAGGATCAAATGATGTTGGCTCACCCCTCCCTTTCTGCCCGCATGGTAAGCAGAAGGGAGGATGAGGTAGCCCGAGTCAGGCAAATCGGGTTAGACATTTTCCCAAGATGCTTCTGGGAAACGCCGATTGAGCCAGCGTCCGATATAGGGGTAGTTGAAAGTTCTGCCGCTCAGCGCTGCAAAAATCCCAAAAATGGAGAACACGAAGGTTCCAAGGGGAATGAGCAGCGAGATCAGAATCACCAGCACGATAAACATCCACAGGAAAGGGATCGCTAGGATGCCTATAACCGTCAGGGCGAGGGCAATGCTCAGGACCACCCCAATAATTGCGCTCCCCATGATCAAGACAATCCAGCCGATTGAAGCCATGAGCATGGCTGCAAAAGCATTCATCGCGTGGCGTGCCACAAAGTTCGACTTTTCCCGGTACATAAAATACAGCACGAGGGGTATCAGAAAAAAGATAGGCGTTGCCAAGCCCGCCGAAAACGTGCCTCCAATGAAGATCAATGGGATACTTCCATGCGCCAGTGCCGCAATATTACGCTCATCTGAGGTAGCATTGGTTGAAGACGCCTGATAGTTGGCTTCATAGGGATGGCTCAGAAACTGCTTTAGATGCTCCCCTATATTACGGGCAACCTTGGGGTCCAACTTACGCCCCTTCTTGCGCGACCAGTCATCCATTTGGCGGGCAACCTTATCACCCCATTCCTCTGCCTTTTTGCCAAACTTCTCACCCATCTGCTCGAGGTTGCTGCCCATGCGCCGGCCCCACTCCTCCCATTCTTCACGGGTACGAGGACGGCGAAGATCGCCACTATCGGGGGTTTCACTGCGCTTGCTTTTGCTGTACCCTACTTCATCTTCGTCATCATCATAAGAGTCGTTATAGCGCTGATCATTTTTGCGCTTTTGGTTGTAGTTTTTGACCAATTCATCCAGATCAACTTCATCTTCTGGAGCCAAATCATCGTAATTGGAATTGTCGTTCTTACGTTTCCGAAGCAGATCATCACTTGCCATTGTGCAGGCGCTCCCCAATTATCCAGTATCATCCGGGTGTAGACACATCTGATAAGCTTTTACGCAAAATCGGCGCTAATGGTTGCAGGGGCAATCCTCTGTTGGAGTGGCAGGGCAATCGCGTTCTAACCCGATAGGATTTTAAGGAGATAGTCGTTTTTCCAACCAGCGCGAAGGCGTTTGACCTGCA
>JACSRJ010000236.1 GCA_014879835.1 Anaerolinea sp. | reverse complement strand
GTGGGGTGGCTTTGGCCAACCTGAGCCGCATCAATCAGGGCATGACCAGATTGATCCAGCGTCAGCGCACTGCCTAAGATCAATCTGAAAACCACTTTCAGCTTCCGGCCACGATCTCACCGCCGGAGGCTGGTCAGTCATTCGAAATAGGGCATGACCATCAGGCTGGTCTGCATCTCCTCTGGGAGCAACCCCCCGTGCATTCCCAAAAAGCGCAGTTCCACCCGATCTTTGAGATACCACCATACGCTCTCATGGGCATACGGAAGCACCACCACATCCCCCACCCGCGCCCGGAATGCCTCTGAGACCTGCTCCCCAAAGTAACCCGCGTTGATCATGTCCGAGACCCGGTAAACTTCTGCGCGTCCCTCCAGATGGCGGGAGAGCAGATCAAGGGCCTCATCAATGGCTTCAGGTTTGAGGTGTAGGAACATATCACGAGGAGAGCCTGCCGGAACCAGCGCCTGTCCTCGTCGGTTCGTTTTAATCATGGGTGTTAACCCGGGCAAGGTCTGGTTCAGATAAATGACTGTCTCTGGACTCACCTCCGCCTGACCATGATCCGCGGTCACCAGCAGCAGGGTGTCTTTGACCTTGCCAGCAAGTTCCCGATGGAGGATATTCTCCAAAGCGCTCAGGCAGGTGATGATCTCCGCCTCCACCTGCGCTGAGTTGGGCCCGTAGAGGTGGGCCATGGTATCGATCAGATCGTAATACCAAAAATAGTACCCCTTCCCCGATTCATGGATGACAGCTTGGGAGAGGTTGTACAACCCCTCCGAAAGGCTGCGGAAGGATGTCACTTTGGCCCCATCATTGACCACCTCGCCAAAAGGAGAGTGTGCATACTCCCGTGAGAGGAAAACATAGGACTTGATCCCCGCCCCATTGAGGGTTTGGTAAATGTTGCGTCTGGGGTAGATCGTTCTGGGGTTGGCGGCAGAACGCTTAAGGGTGTTGCGTTGGGTATCGCCGGCATAGGAATACATCAGTGGGATGATCAGATCATCAAGGGTTGGCTCATAGATGAACCATTCATACAATCCGCTTTCGCCAACTGTCAACCCCGTATGGATGGTGGTAGTGTGGGCTGTGGTGGTTGACGGGAACTGGGTAGTCATCTGGGAGATCACCCCTTCAGCCGCAATCCGCCGCAAAAAAGGGAACTTGTCATAGTATCGTTCTACAAACATCCAACCGAAAGCATCAATAAACAGCACAATCACCTTGTCCGCCTTGCGGGGCAAAATCCCAAAGCCGCGTTCAGGCACCATCCGAGGCGATTCCACGCCGGTGAGAAGATATTTAATGGTGTCAGGCAGGGCCGCAAATCCATAACCCGAATAGATCGGTTTGCCGAAGCGCTTGTTCATCTGCGACTCTTTGACAATCCTCAGGGACTCATCATTGATCATAATTTGGGATTTCCTGATCAGGTGCTGTATGATTCACTATGAGCAAAAGCGCATAACCTGCATAATGCGCTCCAATGCTAATTCTCAGAGGAAAGTTTACCAGACAAATCATTATGCGCCCTGTCCCGACCGAACTCATCTCCAAATCGCTGCCTGAACCTGCACCCACCCATCAGATACGGGCCCTAGAAGCATTTAAATCCCCCGCCTATCGATACTTTTTTGGTGGACAAATCATCTCCCTAACGGGGACATGGGTGCAGAATGTGGCCCAGCAGATTGTGGTCTACCAGATGACCGGTTCAGAATTGGCTTTGGGCTTGGTTGCCTGTGCGCAGGGGCTGCCAGCGTTCATTCTTGCCCCGGTAAGTGGGGTAATTGCGGAGCGTTTCTCTCGCCGCCGCATCCTTATCGGCACCCAGATCACCATGATGTTGATGGCCTTAATCATGGCCCTTCTGCATTTTTCAGGAGTACTGCAAATCTGGCATGTGATGCTGCTCTCGGTTGGATTGGGGGTGGCAAATGCGCTGGATGCACCTGCCCGTCTTGCGTTCATCTCGGAAATGGTGGGCAAAGAGGCCCTACCCAGCGGTATTGTCCTGAATTCGATCATGTTTAATGCGGCCCGGATCGTTGGCCCGGCTTTTGGCGGGTTGGTGCTGCGTTGGGTTGGACCTTCATGGTGTTTCCTGTTTAATGGGCTGAGCTTTTTGGCAGTGATCGCGGGTTTGATTCTGATGCACCTCACCCCCTTGCCCCATAAACGGGCTACAACCAGCGTGATCACCCAGTTTCGAGAGGGTCTGAGTTTCTCCCGATTCCACCCTGAAATCGCACCGCTCTTGATTCTAAGTGCGCTCAGCAGCACTTTCGGGATGACCTTCTCGATCCTCATCCCATCCTTCGCCGATCAGGTGCTCAAAAACACCATCGACGGGACTTCAGCGCTGCTGACGGTACAGGGTTTGGGGGCTTTTGCAGGAGCCTTGTTCATTGGACGGATCACAGGTCTTGGGTTTCGGGGCCGGGTGCTGGCTTTTGGGGCAACCGTTGGGCCCGCCTCCGTAATCTTGATGTCATTTACGCAGAGTTTCGGGCTGGTAGCGGTGTGGATGGGGCTAGCAGGCTTTGCTTTTGTGTGCCAGTACGTCCTCATGAATACTCTGCTTCAAACGGTGGTTCCTGACGAGTTTCGAGGCCGGGTGATGAGTTTGTATTCCGTCACCTTTTTTGGGCTTACCCCTTTTGGCTCGCTGCTTATTGGGGCGATGGGGCAGGTTATCGGAACCACCACCACCATGCTGGTGTTTGGGGCAATCGGACTGACTGGTTCGCTGATCGTCCTGAAGCGTGCCCCCCAAGTGATGCGTATGCCTTAGAGCAGCCCTTTCATCTCCTCTGCACCCTGACGAAATAGGGGATGCAGGGGAAATTAAGCTCAATTGTGTAAGTCCTATACCATGCTTGCCTTACGCCGTCCGCCTGACAGTCCTTCAAGTTTGTACAATCCATAACCGCCTAGTTCATCCCCTAAACCGAGCGTGAGCGATTCCCCCATTACGGTTCCGCAGCCGAGGGGTTTTCGGGTGCGATAGCTGATCAAGACAGCGTTCTTGGCTACTTCCACTACCACAACGACTCCATCGGCGCAGATGAGGAATAGGTAGCGCCCATTACGGCTGTAGGCACAGTCGGCAACGATCCCACGCACCCGTAGATAATCTTTGTCGAGAGTTCCAGTGGCCCGATCCAAACGCCAAACCTCACCGCTTTCCAGTCCAAGCAAGAGCGATCCCCCATCTGGACTGAACGCTGCGCTGGTGAAAAGGGCTGTTCGGCTGCCCTCGATGTTCCCCACTTCTTTCTGGGTGGCAAGTGACCAAAGCCGCACAGTGCGATCTTTGCTGAGGGATACCAGAATTTCGTCGGTAGGACTGAACAGGCATTTGGTGATCATATCCTGATGTCCTTTGAGGCTCATCAGCAGCGTTCCTTTGTCCGCATCCCACACCCGAAGTACGCGATCCTTCCCCCCTGCGGCAGCCAGCCACAGGTTCGAAGCCGCCTGAGGGAGCTTGTGTGCTGCTGGACTCAGGGCGCAGCAGGAAAGGGCGTCAAGGCTGCCAGTGAACATCCGAATCTGGGTTCCTCGTTCGCAATCCCACAGCCGCGCTGTTTTATCTGAACTGATAGTGAGCGCTGCCCGTCCATCGGGACGGAGTGCCCCCGCATGAATCGCGCCGGTATGCCCCTTAAAAGTCTGGAGCAAGGCCCCATCTTCGACCCGCCACAGCCGTGCTGTCCGATCCAGTGAGGTGGTAAATAACCGTGCATCATCCGCACTAAAGGCGATCCCGGTGATGCCCGCTGTATGTCTTTCACGGTACGGTTCCGCGGTCAGACGGGGCGCAATGGTACGAATGATCCATTGACGTAAGACGCCATCCAAACAGCCCGAAAGGACCCGGCCTTCAGCCGTGAGGATCACCCCACTCGCAGCCCGTTGGTGTCCTTCAAAGCGGGCGATTGGTTGATTGATCTCAAGATTCCACACTCGCACGGTTTTATCGTCGCTGGCCGCCGCTGCGATCAGGCGCCCACTGACCACCCCTACTGTAACCCCCGTGATTCCCGCTGAGGCGTCACTGAAGGTGTTAAGCAATTTATCATGGGTCAGATCCCAGATACACACCAGCCCATCAGCGCCACCTGAAACCAGAATAGGCGCACCCGAATCCCCACGCCATACAGACAGTGAAGTCACTGCGCCACGGTGCCCTTTAAGGGTACTGCGCAGGATATTTTGATGGGCGTCCCAAACCCGGATCAAGCCATCGGCACAGCCGGAGATCACAGTTCTGGAACCTTTCCCATCCTGATCTTCCGCGCCAAAGGCCCCACACAAGACTGCCTCAGGATGTTCGTAAAAGGCGTGAATAACCCGGCCCTGAGTGGTATCCCACAGGCGCAGCAGCTTGTCATCGGAGGCTGTTAAAGCCCGCGAGCCGTCAAGGTTGAGGGCGCAGCCGTTGACCCGTCGTTTATGCCCATCCAGTGTCTGCACCAGTGCCGTTGAGGTTGTGTCCCACAGGCGGGCAGTGCTTTCTTCGCCAACCGTGAGCGCCAGCGCCCCATCCCCGGAGAGGGCGCAGCCTCGAAGCAGGGCCCCCCCGCCCGACCAACTACGGAGCAGGTTTCCACCGCCCCACAGACGCACCTGTCCATCCGCGGTGATGGCTAACCATCGCCCTCCCTGAAGATCACGCCCCAACCCTAGAATGGCCTCTCCGCGCCATATCTCGCGGGCGATCTCAGGTGGTGTGGGCAGAGGTGCGATCAACCGCAGCCATAACCCGCGTCGCGCCTCAGCCGATTTCTCCAGTGATTCCCGGAGGGCCGGAATGCCCACCAAGTTGTTGTACAAATAGCTGAAAATGCTCCCTGAATCAGCGCTGAAGTAAGGGATCATGCGCTCTAGAACCCCACTCAGGCTGTCTAGTGCAGCGATCTGCTCATCGGCTTCCATCGGGAGCGCCGCTTTGACCTGATTGAGATCATCAAGCACCTCAGCCAGCGAGATCTGTCCGATTCGTGCGGTCAGAAAGTTCAGATCTGTCATGATCCCAAACGCGGCTTCGGACTGCTGAGAAAGAGCCAGATGGGTAGGTAAGTACTGAAGACTGTACAGATCACTGTACTCACCATCCAACAAGGACTCCGCAATCTGTTTGTGGGCTTCCACCATCCCCTCTGCGCTTTGACCAACGAGCCAGTAACGCAGGGCGGGGTGTGAAAGCTTCCAACCAGTGCCACTCAAACTGACCAGCGGGCGAAGCTGATTGAGAAGATGGCGTACCTCATCAAGTCGGGTTTTGAGAATATCGGCCAACAGTCGGTCAGAAAGCGGGGCACGCCCGGCCGCCAAAACCCGCAGCAGTAGCAATACTTGTTCATTTTGGGCAGCCGCTCGCTGGATCAGAAAGCCATAAAGCTCGTCCAACCCAGACGGCAGTTCCTTCAAGTCCGTGGGAACAAGCTTCTTTTGGGCGAGATGTTCCAAAATGATGTTCAGATAAAGCGGGTTGCCACCGGCTTTATCGATTACCGCGATCAGGTCTACTTCACCTTTGTTCAGGTTAGGAAAAAGGGTCGCAAACCGGGTGGTGAGCGTCTCCCGTAGGTCTGCCCGCAGTTGATCATCTTCAGGGTTGAGTTCCAACCACTGTGCCGCTCGAAACAAACGATCAAAGCGTGGATGGGGTGCTGCCGTGATGATCATCCGAGTCGCTTCAGGCAGACTACGCAGGGCCGCTTCGATCAAGTCGATGATTGTGCCCCCCGGATGTTCAAACCCCGCATCAAGGCTGTCGATCACCCAATAGATCGGTTCGGTTTCATGGCTCAGTGGCTCCAGCACTCTGGCTTCAAAGGCTTCACCCGGCGTCTGGTTGATCTCGTCAAGGGCGTTCCCCGTTGAAGCCGCGATGGTAGGGATCAGACGCGAAAGGCTGCCCGCCATAGACTCCACAAAGACGCGGGGATCAAGGGTGCGGGACTGTTCCGCGATCAGTTCATAACGCACCACCCGCTCTCCGAGCATCTGGGCAAACCTTCCGGCCAAGGCGCTCTTGCCGATCCCATGCGGTCCCACCATAAACAGGATAGGGTTATCGCTTGTGTGCCACCCTCGAAAAGCTTCGACCGCCCAAGTGCGGCCCGTAATTGCATTCACCGTGTAGGTGTTGACGGTATCAGCGTCACGTTCTTGAGTGGCGTGCTGCTCAGAGGCGTAAACGGGCGCAGGGGAAGGGGTAGCGACCCCGCCAACGGCTGTGTTAAAGGCCCGTGCCATCTCACCTGCAGAAGCAAAGCGCCGTTCTGGGATCTTCTCTAACGCCTGTTGGATGATCAGATCAAACTCTGGGGGCAGCCCTGACTTCCGAGTTTCAAGCAGCGGTGGCGGCTCATTGAGGTGCTTAAACATCAGGGTGAACACATTGTCAGATTGGAAAGGTGTCGTGCCCGTAAGCATCTCGTAGAGCATGATGCCGAGAGCGTAAATATCGGTGTATTTGCTGATTGTTAAGCCCTGCCACTGCTCCGGTGACATGTAGCTTGGGGTTCCCACTGCCTCCCCGCTTTGGGTGAGGGTAGCGCTGCCAATGACTTTGGCGATCCCAAAATCGCACAAGTAAGCATTCCCCTGATTGTCCAGCAGGACATTATGGGGTTTCATGTCACGATGGATCACATCTTTAGCGTGAGCGTAATCAAGGGCGGCGCAGATTTGGGAGATAAGGCGGTTTACATCCATCAGTTCTAGGGGGCGCTGCACGATTCGCTGGTTGAGATTGCCTCCATCAAGATAACGCATGACCAGATAAGGAAAGCCATCTAACTGCCCAAAATCATAAATGGGCAGGATGTGGAGATGTTCCAGTTTAGCGATCAGTTCCACTTCACGTTTGAAGCGCTCAAAAAACGGCGAATCCGCTTCGGTGGGTTCGCTGAGAACCTTAATCGCCACTTCCCGTCCGACAGATTCCTGCCGTGCTTTATAGACGGTGGCCATGCCCCCACGCCCTACCCGGGATACAATCTCGTACTGCCCCAACCGAGTGCCGATCAAATTGTCACCAGCGCTGCGTTTATCTGGCAAAACTACCCCCTTTTATATGCGTGGTAACGATTATAACAAGTGCCTAAGGAGAGTTTCAGAAGGGCTGCATTTAGGGGGTCTCACCCGCAAGTCTACAGGCTTCCGCGCCACTTAAACGCAAGTCCCATTGATCCCCAAGGCGGGCATAACAGGCGCACTGATGGCTGGGCAAGGCGCCGGCCTTTTGGGCATCCCCACCCCAAAGCAGAAAACGTACATCCATGATGGTACATGCAAGCGGCTCAGGGCTGCTCACTTCAATCCGGCGTGAAGTTGTGATCCCCACCCCACGGGCGCTGATCTCCTGAAGAAGCCATATCCGGAAGTGGTGTTTGGGCAGATCACTGTGACTGAGGATGATCTCACCTTGCGTTGCAAGGATGATCACAAAACAGGGGCTGAGGATGAAGAAAAACCACGGGATGAGCAGCAGCAGACATCCCAATCGGCGCAGCTTACGGCGGGTGATCATGGTTTCACCTTCCCTGTGTGGTTAAAACTTCTAGGATGAGTTCAGCAGCCCGGTCTGCACCCCCTAAAGAAGCGAACTCCGCTGCCAACGCTTGGGCATTGTTTTGCACCTGCACATCCGAAGTGATTGCCTGAATGGCGGCTCTTAGTTGCCCTTGACGAACATCATTGGCCGTAAGCTGCAAGCCGATCTTGGCCTGTGCCACCCGCCGCGCTTGCCCTCGTTGATCGGCCGCATGAGGTACCACCACCTGAGGCACTCCCTGAATAATCGCCCTATGCGTGGTGCCCATACCCCCATGATGCACAATCACTTTGAGGCGCGGAAAGACCTGATCGTAGTCGATCCAGTTTAAGAGCCGAGTCCCGGGTGGCAGGGCCGCTTTGAGCGCGGCTTTTTTCTCTGGTTCAATTGGGTTACGTCCGATGACCACGATAGGGATCAGATCGCAGCGTGCGGCCGCCTGCGCCGCCCATGCAAAGAATCCTAGATCGCCCGTGAAAGCACTGCCTAAGGTGATCAGGGCCAGCGGCTGCTCTGGGGGGATCTCCGTCAGCCATGCAGGTGAGGGAGTCTGGGGCGAGGTGACCCTACCCCCTACATGTCGGGTCTGAGGCAAAAAGGGAGGATCACCCTGATACCATGTGGGACTGAAATAGGTCAGATGCAGGTGTGGACTCTCCATGAAAGGGGTGGCCCCAGCAGAGAAGTTCAAGCCTTTTAGCCCCAAGCGCTCTTTAAAGAGCGCGATCCGTTCCCGGCTGATCTGCCCCAAGTCCTTTTGGACTGCATATAGACGTTCCTCGTCCAAAGGCGCGCCCGCGGGCCATCCTGCAACGATCAATGGACGCTCAAGAGCTTCGGCCGCAAAAGCGCACGCGGAAAGGAAGGGATCGGTCACGATCAGATCGGGCGTACCCCGTTCTTTGGCCAGCGCCAAAAGGGACTCCACCGCTGGGGGAATGAGGTCCACACTAAGCCACGTATCGAGGGCCCGGCGATAGCGCAAAAACATGGCTTCTTGGGGCGGCATGGAACGGGGATCGGGTGCAGGCGGCGGGGGCCACAACCAACCGGTTTCCGAAATGGGCACAAAGGGAACCCCTGACGGCTCCACCAGAGGCGCTAAGGGGGGTTGGGAAATCCAGATCGCCTCATGGCCGCGCTGGCGCAGTGCCTGAGCACTCTTGAGCATTCCCCCCCAATCAAGGTGTCCCGCAAGGGGCGCAGAAACAAACCAGATGGTAGTCATAAATCCTGACCAAGTTGGTGACTTAATGAAGCAGTGGGCGACATGGCCCGAAGGGGAGTATACAGCAGGGCAGCACAGCATCCAAAGTCGGGGTGGCCGGACTCGAACCGGCGGCCTCTGCGTCCCAAACACAGCGCGCTACCAACTGCGCCACACCCCGAGGATAGGGGGAGTATACCTGAATTCCCCCGGACTGGCAAGCATGGGTTCAATCCAGTGGAGAATGATGAGGTTGAGGGTCTTGAAGAGGATGTCCCGCCCCACCTCCTACCACATGTGTGAGAGGCGAGGGCGGGGGCAAATCATGCGAAATAAAAGGAATCTTGCTCAACTCCGACGATCAGGGGTTCGGAGTAGGTGTGGGGGTTTGGAATTCAATGGGAGGTGTAGTCGCACCGCCCGTCTGACCGCCGCGCACAATGGGGATGAGCAGTTCTCGCTCCGCAACCGTGTCGCCACTGCGAAAATCGACCACCCGAAGCCGGATGCGGAGAGCGGTCGCATCTTGTGAGGGCAGGACAGGCGCGATCAACCCTTGTCCACTCGATCCGATCCAGCGGCTGAGCCGAGGCAGTTCTACCGAGCGGGTTGAGCCATCAGGCAGAATCTGTTCAAAGACCAAATTGGAGAGTGGTGAGCGGTTGGCGATCCGCCACGTAACATTGATCCGTGCTTGATTAAGGGCCAGCAAGTTGTAGTTTACTGACTGCGAATCGGGTGCAAAAGTTTCGATCACGGCGGGCACAGCATCACGATCTGGGTCATAGGGGATCACCACGATCTGCTGGCTGATCACCTGATTAGCCCGATCCACAATGGCTAATCGGAACATGGGCGGGCTGAAGTCGAGAGTCTGCTGCACCAAAACACGGGCAACACCTGCACCCGGCAGTGAATCCGGGGTTACCAATTCCCAATTGGCAATACGGAAGTAATACAGGAGCAGGCGATGGTTGCTGGTGACTCCGGATGTTTGCCAAGTGAGTGCTGCCACCGCCGTGCCCGCCTCAATATCAGGGAGGGCCACGGTGGGTAAATCAACGGTGAACTGGATGATCGCTGGAGGCAGCAGATCACCCTGCGCTGAGGCCCCTATGGGCGCACTCAGAACAAGGGCGAGTATCCCCACGACGAACAGAATACGGCGTGAAAGCATAATTTTCATCAGTTACCCCCTTATGGTCATAAGGTGAATGAATGTCCCGTAGTTTTAATCGATCCAGCCCCTCTATGGGAATGACGCTTAACCGATTGCTGCTCAACTCTCAACCGACTCCTCTCATGCGCAACGAGGGTTCCTCCGGACTCAGCTTCCGGTGGTTAAGATCCGTTGAGATTAATCAAAAGCGTTTTTGGGGTCTGTACCTTGAGCATAAAAGACCCCTTCAATGAAGCCTTTGGCTTTTTCGGACAGAGGGAAGCGCCCTAAATATTCCCAGTATACGGCACTGTGATTAGGGTACTTCCGGTGACAAATCTCGTGAGCGATCACATAATCGATCACATAGTCCGGCCAAAACTTGATCCGATCACTGATGCGGATGTCACCATCATTCGGGCCACCATTGGTGCAGCTCCCTAAACGCTGTTCCATGTTGTTCACCCACCGCACCGAACGCCAACTTAGTTCGCCCTTGAAGTATTTGACGTTGATCTCTTCTGCACGTCGCATCAGGTCAGCATCAGTTTGGACTGACGTGCGCCGCCGCCGCTGCGATACTTTGGATTGAATTCGGTCGATAATCAAGTCGATGTCGGCGCGGGGCATGGTGCTGGGTACACGCAGGCGAATCACTCCCTCATGCAGCTTCCAACGGGCGGTTTTTTTGAGCCGCCCATCTGGAGAGACGATCACCTTGATCACATCACCAGAGATTTTAATTTCAGTTTGAAATGCGGGCATGATCTCTTTTTCCCCGATGCAGCATTTTCTGTAGTGTATGCTGATTCGCGTTTTTGCGCACAGCCCTTGAACCGTTAAACATCAGCATTGGCATTTCTGACCGTTTCAAGGTTAATATAGTGTTGGGATCAGGATAAAGGATAGGAGCATTCCTGTGAGTCTCACCCGCGAACAAGTGATGCAGATCGCCGAGCTGGCCAAACTAGAACTAACTGAATCAGAGATCGATCAGTATGTGCATCAGCTTTCAGCGGTGCTGGATTACGCCTCTAAGTTAGATGCCCTGAACACCGCCGATATTCCTCCTACCGCAAGTGTCCTTCCGCTTCAGAATGTGATGCGTGAGGATGCGGTCAAACCATCCCTGACCCGTGAGCAGGCATTAGAAAACGCGCCCAGCGCTATCGAAGGGCAGTTCCGGGTGAATGCAGTGTTGGATTAATCCCGAACGTTCTGAACCAGACCAACCTAGACGGGAGCATACAGGATGTCCAAGAAACGCCTGCTGCTGATCGAAGATGATGTAGACGTGGCCGAAATGCTGATGACCTATTTTGCTGCGCAGGGCTATGAGGTGATCAATGCCCCCAGCGGATTGGATGGAGTCGCTTTGGCCCGGGCCAAATCCCCCAACCTGATCTTGCTCGATATTATGCTGCCCGATATGGACGGGTTTGACGTGTGCCGAACCTTGCGCAGCACGCTGCTCACCAAACATATCCCCATCACTTTTTTGACTCAGCGGGATCGACGGGCGGATCGGGTAGCAGGGTTAGAGTTGGGCGCGGATGATTACATCACCAAACCTTTTGATATGGATGAACTACGCTTGCGGGTAGCGGCTCAGCTTCGCCGGGCGGGGCGCGAATCGCTCCAAGACCCGCTCACCGGGCTGCCTACCCATGATGTGATCGAGGATGCTCATGCAGCCCTTCAACTGCGTGACGGTTGGACTCACTTACGTTTAGACCTCATTGGATTTCAGGCCTTTCGGGGTGTGTATGGGTTCCTAACCGCCGATGATGTGCTTGCTTTCACCGGGCTGCTGCTCCGCGAGGTGATGGCCGAATTTGGCACCCCTGATGACTTCGTGGGCAAACAAAGCGAGACCCATTACGTCATCTTCACCTTTGCCTCTGATCTGGAAAATCTAAAAGCAGTTATTCAACAACGCTTTAATGAAGGGGTGCGCCGCTTTTACAACTTTTTTGACCTTGAACGGGGTTATATTGTGATCAACGAAGCCCGGGACGAGGAGCAGTTCATTTCCATTATGCGCCTGAATATTCAGGTAGTGACAGAAGTCTCGCCCTTCAGCGGAGGCGTTCGCTGATCAGGCTGTACGGGGGTATCTCAACAGGTTAGAATCAAATGGGCCGCCCAGTTTAGGGCGGCCCATCTTTTTTCTTGTGGATTTTGGTGGACGCGGAGGGATTCGAACCCTCGACCTCTACAGTGCGATTGTAGCGCTCTCCCAGCTGAGCTACGCGCCCGCTCACTGAGCCGCATTGTAGCTTAAAGCCCTGTGACCGTCAAGATTGAACTTCGAGGAGCCACTTATGCCCCCTGATCATCAACCCATCTCACACATGGAAATCTTGCGCACCTTTTTAGCTTTTGGTCTGCTCAGTTTTGGTGGCCCTGCTGCCCATCTGGCACTCATGCAGCGCGAATTGGTAGAGCGCCGCAAATGGCTTGATCACGAGGAGTTTTTGACCATGCTTGCGGCCATTAATCTGGTGCCGGGACCCAACAGTACTGAGATGGCCTTTCATATCGGGCTGCATAAAGGTGGATTGTGGGGACAAGTATTGGCGGCAATTGGCTTCACCCTGCCCTCGATCTTGCTTTCCATCGGGGCAGCGATGGTCTATGTAGCGGCAGGTGGGCTGCCGCATGAATCCCCCCTGTGGCGAGCCATTCAGGGGATTTTGATCGGGGTCAAACCAGTGATCCTTGTGCTGATCCTAAGTGCTGCCTATCGTCTGGGTAAAAAAGCACTCGATAACGCCACGATGTGGATATTGTTTGGTGGGGCAATGTTGATCGTCCTGCTCACCATCACCCCGATCATGAATTTCTTCAGCTTGCCCACCTTGCGGCTCTCCGAACTGCTGCTGCTGCTCTTGACCGGAGTTCTGTATGTCGCCCTTCGTCGGGGAATGACAGCCGTGATTGTGTGGTTTTTGCCCCTCACCGGTATCGTCAATCAGGTTTTGGAAACCATCCGTCCCACCGCCCTTGATCTCTTTGGGCGGTTCGTCCTGATCGGAGCAACCTTGTTTGGCAGCGGTTATATCCTCGCGGCCTACATGGAGCGGCATTTTGTCACCGAAACTGGCTGGCTGACTTCGCAGCAGCTTATTGACACCCTTGCCATCGGGCAGTTGACGCCGGGACCTGTCCTCAGTACCTCTGCGGCCGCCGGTTTTGTGATGACCGCCACCCCGACCAACCTGTGGACGGGGATACTGCCCGCCTTTCTTTCAGCCGTTGGAGTTTTCCTGCCCGCTTTTATCATTGTCTTGATCCTTGGCAAGTTCATTCCCCTCGTCAAACGTTCTGCGCTTGCACAGGACTTTCTTAAGGGTGTCAATGTAGGGGTGATTGCGCTTCTGGTGGGGGCCTTCATCAGCCTCGCTTGGGGTACCTTGGTGCGCCCACAAGGTGGAACCATCGACGGGATTTCGCTGGTGCTTACCGGGTTGGCTTTTTATGCGTCTGAACGTCGAGGCTGGTCGCCGTTGGGGTTGGTTATGGCCGGGATCTGCGTGGGCCTGCTGCGAGGCGGATTCAACTGGTTGTGATCGATATTGCCCCGGACAACGTATGGTACAATCCTTCATGAAGCATGAGGGTTGTAAACCATGAGTGACGATTTATTGGTTTTGGGTGGGCGCCCCACACGCGCCGACGCGGCGAAAAATCATGCCCTGCTGTTGGAAACAGCACAAAAATTGTTCGCGGAGCATGGGGTCGAGGCGGTCTCCATGAACATGATCGCGGAAGCGGCAGGAGTGGGCAAAGGGACGTTGTATCGCCACTTTCAGAGCAAGGCGGATTTGTGCGTAGCCCTGCTGGATGCTGATCAACGCGAGTTACAAGGGCGTGCACTGCGTCGTTTTAGTGAGCCGGACAGCCCTTACGCTAAATTGTGTTGGTTTTTAGAGGCAGTTGTCGCTTTTGTGACTCGCAACAATGATCTACTCGACGTGGATAACCCCCATTTGGAATGTTCAACCCTTCAGCATCCGGCGCACTTGTGGTGGCGTCAAACCATCAGCGGGCTGCTTCAGCAAATGCGCCCCCATCAAGACAATGGATTCATCGCAGACGCTGTATATGTGATGCTGGATGTGCGTACCGTGCGCTATTTGTGGCGCGTGCGGGGTTATTCGATGGAACAAGTGGTGCAAGGTATCGAAGCCATAATTGAACGCTCTGTGAAGCCCTAAAAGGGGCGTGAGGGTAGAGATCAAACCCTGTGGACAGGCTTTATCCTTGATGCATATTCGGTCTAAGACAAACCTTTGTTAGCGCGCATATTTTCTTGATTATGCTGAAATTTCCTGCATTGAAGCCGCACTCTCCGGTTCAGTGTTTGCGAATCGACGCTTTCGCTTTTACACTAGTGGAGGGGGGATGACCTAATGATGAACGAGGACGTATCATTGTCAACATGGATGGTAGTCGAGGATGAACCCGACATTTACGATGTTTTGCTGGCAATGTTCGAAATTTGGGGTATCGAGGGGATCGCCTTTGTAGATGGTGGTGAAGCTGTCTCTTGGATTGAGGATGTAGACAAAGGCGCGATCACCAGCGAACTGCCCGAATTGGCCTTGCTTGATATTCGGGTTCCTGAAATCCCCGGGCCAGAGGTCGGCGCACGGTTACGAAAAAGCGGGCGTTTGGGTCAGATGGCTATCGTGCTGATCACCGCGCATCGCCTCAACCGCGACGAAGAAGATCAGGTGAAGCAGCTCGCCCAAGCCGACGCCCTGATCTATAAGCCGCTTCCTCCAATGCCTGAACTCCGCAAGATCCTCGCCACCATCATTGAGAAACGCAAATCGAAGACCCATTCCGCCAAACCCCCCACCCTTGGGCATCCGCCCCCACCTGCCACGGAAGCACCGCTGGGCAAATCAGAAGGGATTAAACCCGACGGAAACTCGCCCTCACGTTCAGACAGGATATAATCGTGAAGGTGTCGTGTCGCTGGTTGGTCACATCACGCCTACGGTAGGACAACTATGCAAAGTCTCAATCCCACACGAAATGTACAGCGCCGGGGGCGTGAACTGCTCACCATTGGCGCATTGGTCATCATGGCGGGCATTATCCTTGGCGGACTAGGCTTTCTCATCATGCTGCTCTTTTCGAGCAACTTTTTTGGGGGGCTGGTCATTTTTGCGGGTTTTATAGTAGCCGTAGTCGGAATCGGGGTGATGATCCGGGGGATGACCCTGCGCACCGAAAACGAAATCGCACTGGCCGTGGATGCGATGTTAAAGACGGTGCTGGATGACCGTTACACCTTGATCCGCAATATCAGCGGCCGCGGCTTGGGCTATGTTGATGCGGTGCTGGTAGGGCCTCCGGGAGCGTTAGCAATGCGTATCACCGATGTCCCCGGAATTTTCCAAAATGAAGGCGCGGATTGGCTCGAACGTAAAGGGGGCAAGCCCTTTATGCTCTCCAACCACGATTTCACCGATGAATGCCGCAATGATGTTTACGCGCTGCGCGATTATCTCGCCAAGAGGCAGCTCCCCCATGTTCCGGTTTATGGTTTAGTGGTCTTTACCAGCCCCAATGTGCAGCTTAGCCTGCGACAACCCACCGTTCCGGTAGCAGACATTCGTACCCTGCTCACCGTCCTTCGGTCCGATTTTCTACGCGAAGATCGAATCGATGCGACATCTGTTCAGGCAGTTGTGAATGCCCTGTACCACTAAGCCTCTTTGTTTGCCCATCCCTTGCTTATTTCTCCGACGCGCTTTTAAGAAGGCGCGTCGGTCGTGTGTGCATCATTTCATGCTTGAGCGAAACAGGAGAAAAAGCTAATGATCAAGCCTGTCGCTACAGTCTCGGTTGTTCCCAATTTGCCCGCCAGTCTCGAACGTCTGATGGAGCTTGCGTACAATTTGCGCTGGTCATGGGATCAGGAAACCCGAGAACTCTTTCGGCGGCTCGACCGCAATCTTTGGGAAGCCACCGGGCATAACCCGGTATGGCTTTTGGGACGCATCGACCAGAAGAAACTGGTTGATGCCTCTCAGGATGAGGCCTTCATGGCTCATCTGGATCGGGTGTGTGCGGCCTTTGATCGCTATATGAACGATCACGCCTCCACATGGTATGCACGCCATGTGGGCGATCCCACCGAGAAACCCGATATTGCCTACTTCTCGATGGAATTCGGATTGACCGAGTGTCTGCGTAACTATTCGGGTGGACTGGGCGTGCTTTCCGGCGATCACCTGAAGAGCGCCTCCGATATGGGTTTGCCTCTGGTTGCCGTTGGACTTCTGTACCAAGAAGGTTACTTCGCCCAGTACCTCAACGCAGATGGCTACCAGCAGGAGGACTACCCCATCAATGATTACGCCAACCAACCCGTCACCAAAGTGATGGGCGCGGATGGCAACCCGCTGCTGGTCAGTGTGCCCTTGCCGGGGCGAATGCTCTATGCGCAGGTATGGTTGGTACAGGTGGGGCGGGTACCCTTGTATCTGCTCGATTCCAACGTGCCCAACAATCCCCTGCGGGAAGATCGTAACCTTACAGACCGCCTCTATGGTGGGGATCGCCGCCAGCGTATCCGTCAGGAAATTCTGATGGGTATTGGGGGGATTCAAGCGCTGCGTTTGATGGGTTACAGCCCGACGGTATACCACATGAACGAAGGTCACAGCGCCTTTATGGGTTTGGAACGCATCCGCCTGATGATGAAGGAGAATCCCGGCCTGAACTTCATGCAGGCGAAGGATATTTGCGCGGCGGGTAATGTGTTTACCACCCACACCCCTGTGCCTGCCGGTTTGGAGCGCTTCGGATACGATCTGGTCGATGAGCATTTTGGATACTTGTGGAATGAACTCGGCCTGACCCGCGAGCAGTTCCACGATCTGGGGCGTGAGAACATGGGAGGTTACGATCTGTACGCCATGCCCGTGCTAGCCCTGAAACTCTCCAGTGGTTCAAATGGTGTGGCCAAACTCCATGGGCATGTCAGCCGTTACCTGTGGCAGTGGATGTTCCCTGAGCTGCCCCAAAAAGATATTCCCATCAGTCATGTGACCAACGGGGTTCACATTGAAACGTGGACAAGCAGCGATCTGGGACAGTTGTATGACCGTTATTTGGGTCCGGAGTGGCGTGAGGACCCTACCGATCCCAACGTGTGGATGGATGTTGATAAAATCCCCGATGCGGAATTGTGGCGTACCCATGAACGCTCCCGCGAGCGCCTGATCGCATTCTGTCGTGGGCGTTTGCGCTCCCAATTGATCACCAGAGGGGTGACCCCTTCTGAAGTGGAACATGCGGATGAGGTGCTCAACCCTGAAGCGCTCACCATCGGGTTTGCACGCCGTTTTGCGACCTACAAACGGGCGTCGATGATTTTGCGCGACAAAGAGCGGTTGGCACGGCTGCTGAACAATCCGGATCGCCCTGTTCAATTGATCTTCGCGGGGAAGGCTCATCCTCATGATACACCCGGCAAGGAGATCATCCGCGAGATCGTGAATACAGCCCGAATGCCGGAGTTCCGCCAGAGCATCGTCTTTCTGGAGAACTACGATATGGCGGTAGCCCGCAACATGGTGCAGGGCGTTGATGTGTGGCTTAACAATCCCCGACGCCCCGAAGAAGCCAGCGGTACCAGCGGCATGAAGGTTATCTACAATGGGGGACTCAACGTGAGTACCCTCGACGGTTGGTGGGACGAAGCCTACGATCCCTCCCTCGGTTGGGAGATCGGGCAGGGGGAGGAATATGATCCCAATCTGTACGGGCTTCAAGACATGCTTGAAGCGCAGGCGCTCTATACCCTGCTTGAAAGTGACGTGATCCCCCTCTACTACGAGCGCTCCCGCGATGGGCTGCCCCGGCAGTGGATCAACAAGATGAAGAACAGCATTCGCAACCTTGCGCCGTTCTTTAACACCCACCGAATGCTGCAAGAATACGCGCAGATGTTTTATCTGCCTGCGAAGGAACGTTTCCTGAAGCTGACCACCCCTAACCTGAAACGTGGGATCGCCTACTCTTCATGGCTTTCGCGGGTATACAACGTATGGGATCAGATCAAAGTCCTGAACGTTCAAACCTCAGCGTCCGAACTGAAGATCGGGAATTACCAACAGGTGAAGGCAACGGTCAATCTGGGCAAACTTACCCCGGCGGATGTGCTGGTGCAGGTTTACTATGGCAACATGGACTCACATGGGTTCCTGCACGAAGGGGAAGCCCGTGACATGGAGCCAACCACCGAACGTAACCCGGACGGTTCCTCCATCTACGAGTTTGTGGCACAGGTGAACTACATCACCACTGGCAACTACGGACTTTCCGTGCGCGTCCTTCCCAATCATGAGGATTTGCCCACGCCCTTCATACAGAACTTGATACGGTGGGCATAGCCTGAGGCGATTGCGCCTTGATAGAATTGTGCCCCCGTCTCCTCTTGAGACGGGGGCACATTGAGGTGAGGATGATGTGAACCTCACCTGAGCGAACAGCCTAATCTCCCCTAGCGAATCCGAACGACCTTGCTTGAAGGTGCCCAGACCGGGTTACAACCACCAATAAACAACCCGTACCATTCCTCTCCAGCATAGGTATCCTTTTGAATGATCAGATACTCATCCACACCGCCATGATCAGCATCAATGGGCAGAACAATCGGATTCTTGTTTGAATCCCGTGCCTGCTCTCCACCTGCATAATCAAAACCGGGTTGAGGGGTATAGACCAAGACGCTGCCCAAAATGACATAGGTTACGGGGCAGTTAAAACCCTTGACCACAGGGCAATCCACCTCAACCTGAGTCGAATCGAACCAATCGATGGCCAAGGCCATCGGCCCAAAATCGGAAGCAGGTGCCTCATCGCTATCCCATTGATAGCCAATTTCGATCACATAGGTTCCGGGCACGCCCACATCAACGGAAACGGGCGTCTGGGGATCGGGCCATTGGGCCATCACATTGTAGCCTTCTGGTCCTGTCACCCGATACACATAACCCTCATAAATTTGGTTGACCGAGGCGTACT
Source organism: Anaerolinea sp. (assembly GCA_014879835.1). Classification (GTDB taxonomy): domain Bacteria; phylum Chloroflexota; class Anaerolineae; order Aggregatilineales; family UBA2796; genus UBA2796. Next base: position 12,877 of record JACSRJ010000236.1, on the reverse strand, counting down.
CAAGACCCGTGCTTCGACCTTCTCCAAAAAAGTAGAAGAAAGTGATCTGGGGGCAAGATACGGATACATTAAAGCCCACGTTTTGTGCTTGGACGGAAATCATACCGACCAAGCCAGCAGCAGCGATGATCGCAACCGCCAGCAACACCAAAATTGCTTTGCGTTTCATGATGACCTCAGTTCAGGATTATCAACGATGACGTCCCTCACTGTAGTACAAATCACGGAGATGAGCAACTAGAGGCTATTGGGGTAGGGCAATCACAAGAAGACCCGGCGCTGGTAGATGGACAACGCAAGCATGATCCCGACAGAAAAGAGGACTTTTGTAGGGTGACACCTGCTCTAGGACAAGGGAAATTTTGTGCAATCACCCTAGCGGTTTTGGGAGACCTGAACTTCGCCCCCTTCTATCGCATACGATAGAAGGGGAGTGATTGTGAAACGTATTTTGGGGCAGTACAGGTCGGTGGGACTCGTTGCGTTTAGCGCTTTTTGAGGAAAGCCGAAAGGGCTGTGACGGTCTCCTCAATTCGATCTTCATTGAGGCTGTAACATTTGGCTACATCACGTCGCCGTTCAGTGACATACCCCGTTGCAGCAAGTTGGCTGAGGTGCCGTGACGCACTCGACTGGCTTAGTTCGAGACGATTGATGATGTCCTGAGCGCAGATCTCGGTCTCATGGGTAAGCAGTTCAAGGATGCGTAGTCGGGTGTCATCGGCAAGCGCATTCAGGCGCACCAGCAGTTCTGAGCGCCCCAAGGCTGAGGGCTGCACGATGTTCTCTTTGGGCATCCGCGCCCCAAACATGATCTGAATATGGTTGTCGTTTGAGCCAAGGATCACCAGAAAAGGTCCCAGATGGGCGGAAGGAATGAAGGTGATCCAGTTGACTGCGTTGAGTTTGTTCACCCACTTATAAGGGATCTCGCGCCCGGTGACGGCACGTACTGCCTCTTGCGCAGTCATCCCCCCAAAATCAAGTTTCTCAAAGGCGGCGATAGTGGATCGGAGGGTTGGTTCTACCCGCTCCCATTCAGGGCGCATAACTTCGTTCCACATATCCCGCATATGGGACACGATTAGATTCTTCGCTTTTTCAGGATCAGCCAATAAACTAAACAATTCAGTTTCGTAAGTGACATCCACTTCCTCATCCATATACATCTTGCTGATCCACGCAAGGTATACGTTTACATCGCTGAGCAGGGCTTCAGCAGTGGGTGGAGTGGCGTCAATGCCATATTCACTTAATTTACTTTGGTAACCCAGAATCTTTTTGACCATCTCATCACGCATCCGAACCGCATCCTGAGCCGCGAGGTGATCGATAAAAGCGGGGAAGGTAGGGAAACGCTTCGAATCCAACTCATAAAAGAGGTGCGAAAGCCCCCAAAATACCAGTTTGTGATTGTGACGCTGCTCTGGGGTCAGGGCTGCGGCCGTTTTGGTCACCCACTCCGAAAAGCTCGATTGATGCTCGATCCGAATCAGGCTGACAAGGCTGTCAAGGGCGTTCAGGGCTGGGGCCAGATCAAAATCAACGGTCACCACTTGGGGTGCAAGCACAATTGCAGCATCGGTTCGGTCGGTCATTGGGGAGTCTCCTTTACCAAATGAACGATTCAGTTTCAATTAATCTTATTATGCACTAAATCGCATAATTCATCTAGCCCTCAAAAGTCATCGATATTCAGGACGATGTTCATATCCACATCACTCGAACGGGTTCAGTTATAATCAAAGCAGGGGGAACTATGACCGTTCAACTCACCAAAGCGTTGGGACTGCGTCCCAATGAAACCCGGCGGATCGGGGTTGTGTTTTTGGCGTCTTTTTTTCTCGGCGCTTCCTTGATGTTTTTTTATACAGCCTCCAATGCGATCTTCCTGACAGCCTTCAGCATCTCCACCCTGCCCTACATGTACATCACCAATGCGGTCTTTGTAATCCTCTTTGGGGTGGTGTACGCCCAACTCGAAAAACGCCTTTCCTTTTTGCGCCTGCTCTATGGGTTTAATGTGATGTTGGCCCTTACCATTCTCGGCTTTTGGTTTGGGCTTCACATGGCACGAGGTGCCGTGATCATTTTTGTGTTGATGACGTGGTTCCGGCTCTTGTTCATCTTCACCACGCTCAGCCTGTGGGAGCTGGCCTCACGCATGTTTGATGTGCGTCAGGCTAAGCGTCTTTTCGCTTTGGTGGGCTTGGGGATCATGTCTGCATTCATTGTGGGCGGTTTAAGCATGAGCGCGATCACCCAGTGGGTGGGTACCGTGAACTTGCTCCTGATCTCTGCTGGGTCGTTGTTGGTATATGTGGCCATTCTAGCCCGTGAACTGCCCAAGTTAGGTATCAACTTCGAGAAAAAAGCGAGGACATCCCAGAACACCCCTTTTGTCCAACTGGTTAAAGATCGGTATGTCCTCCTGATCCTCACCCTGAAAACTTTCACAGTGATCATCGCTTACCTCGTGGAATTCATCTTCTACGCCCTTGCCCGCCAGCTTTACCCCGGCGAAAAAGCACTGGCGGATTTTTTGGCCCTGTTTATGGCCGGCTCAACGCTGATCATGGTGTTGATCACGGCGTTTCTCTCAGGGCGTTATATCAGCCGCTTTGGGATACGGGTTGCCCTTCCTACCTTCCCCCTGATCATGATTCTGACGGCGCTAACAGCGGCAGTTTATGGAAGTTTCATCAGCATTCAGGGCGCTTTTTTTGCCCTCATTGCCGCAATCATGTTCTCCAATCAGGTCTTTGAAAAATCGATCTACAACCCCACTTCCGCGGTGCTGTACCAGCCTATGCCACCCCAAACCAGAGCGAATGTGCGCGTTGCGGTAGAGGGGTGGTTTGGCTCTGTGGCCTTGATCGCCAGTGGACTTCTGCTGCTCATATTCGATTCGCTCTCCAAAGACAACCTGACTCCTTTTGTGTGGCTGTTGGTGGTCGTGAGCGCGCTTTTCATGGCCATCACTGTTCTCACTTATCGAGAGTATGCAGCGCAGCTTCGGGCCGCGATCACCACACGTTTCCTGAACGGGGTTCGCCTAGACGACGCTGGTCAACCCGGTGCTGAGTGGCTGCACAGCCAACTACAAAGTGAGCATCCGGGTGCGATCTCGGCTGCTTTTGCATATCTGGAACGGATCGGTGAAATCCCCGACGATATGCTTGTCACCCTGCTCAGGTCCGCCGCCCCAGAAATTCAGGTGATGCTGCTAGAACGTATTGAACACAGACGCTACTACCCGGCTCTGCCCCATATCTTGCCCTTAATCACTAGAGGGCTTAACCTGACTGTGAGGGAACAGGCACTCATCACCGCCGCGGCCTTAGAGGGTGAACATCTAAACGTTGGGAACTTCCTCCGAGGCGATTTACAGAAAGCAGCATTGGTTGGAGGCTTACGTTATGGCGATCTCAGACTCCAAGGACCGTTGGTAGAACAACTTCATACCTTGATCCGCGCCGATGATCCAAAGTCCCGGCGAATGGCTGCACAGGTGATCACGCAGTCGAAGGTCAACCGAGGGGAGATTGATGCGCTGCTTCTGACACTGCTGCAGGACACTGACCATGAAACTGCGGCTGAGGCAATCCGAGCCTGTGCCGATCCCATTCGGCCCGAACTGCTCTCCACCATGATCTCACGACTGGATCAGATGGCTTTGCGCGGGGTGCTGATTCAGACCTTGAGCCTTTATGGGGAGCGGCTCCTCCGGCAAGCGCTGCGGGACTTTTCTGCCTATTCACCGCTCATTCAGCGTGGGATGATCCAAGCCTTAGGGCGTTCAGGTCACCCTGATGCACTTGCCTTTTTGCGGGCCCAGATGGAAAGGGATCAAGGGTCTCTTTATCCCCAATTGCTCAAAGCGCTCAGTCTCTCTGGGTATCGGGAGGAAGAAGACTCGCTTTTTCCCTTTTTTGAACGCGAAAAGACACACAGCCAAACAGTGACGGAACTGCTCAAGGAGATGCCAAAGAAGCATGTCTTTTTGCGCACTGCGCTCCAAGAACTGCTCAGAGACAGCCGAGATCGTGTTTGCAGTTTGTTGATCCTTTGCGCCGATCCCTCAAAGATACGTGATGTGCAGCACTTTCTTCAACAGGAACAAACGGAGGCGCGGGCCACGGCGCTAGAGGCCCTAGATACGATGCTCTCCCCACGGCTGAAGCGTGCCGCCTTACCCCTTTTGGAGGAGACTGCGGAAAATATCCAACCGACGCTACCCGAAGCCCCTCCGGAAGTCCAGATCGAACGCATTCGATCTTTGATTCTAGACGCGCAAGCCTCACTAATGGGGGAGTGGGTTCGGTTTACTGCACGTTACACCCTCGATCAGATTCGGGGTCACCGAGGAGAATTGAGTGCCGCCATGTATACCACCATTGAACGTGTGATCATCCTTCGTTCGGTCAGTATTTTTGCCCGTACCCCCGACAGCATTTTGGCGGAAATCGCGCCGATGCTCACTGAACGTACCGCAGTCCCCGGTGACATTGTTATTCGACAGGGCGAGATCGGTGATCAGCTTTACATTATCGTTCATGGTGAGGTTCAAGTAATGATTGGGGCGAAGGTTATCAACACCCTCGGAGATCGAAGTATTTTTGGGGAGATGGCGGTTCTTGACCCTGCCCCCCGTACCGCAACCGTGACGGCGCTGCGTCATACGCAGTTATTTGTGTTGGATCAGACCACCTTATATGACCTGATCTCAGCCCGCCCTGAGATTCTGCGAGGGATCATGGGGGTGCTCGTAGCGCGTTTGCGTCATCAATCGGGGGAGATGGGACGGCTTGAAGGTTGAGTCATGAAATTCAGTTTACGCCTCAACAACGATCTTCCGGTAGACCACTATGTGCGTATTGCGCTCACGGCTGAAGCAGGTGGATTCGATCAACTTTGGGTAAGTGATGATCTGTTTCTGCGCAGTGCTCCTGTGATCCTCACAGCGGTGGCAGCGGCCACCCAAAAGATCGAGATCGGAACGTGCATCCTGAACCCCTATACCCTGCATCCGGCTGAGATAACAATGCTGGCCGCAACCCTTGATGAGTATTCCGGGGGACGTTTCAATTTAGGGCTTTCCGCGGGTGCAGGACAGTTTCTTAAGTGGGTGGGGATTGAACCGCAGCAGCCTGCCCAAGCGGTGATCGAGACTATACGCGCCGTGCGCCAGCTTTTTGCAGGGGAGCGTAAACCTTTTGAGGGGCACTTTTTGCGCTGGACAAACGAAGCCTATTTACGTTTTCAACCCCGGCGGTCTGTGCCCATCTATCTAGGGGCAATGAGTCCCCGCCTGCTTAAGACCATTGGCGCCGAAGCAGATGGTGGGCTGCCTTTGCTCTTTCCGCCCGAACACTATCGGAATATCGCCCCATTGGTGGCCGAAGGGGCAGCCAGCGCCGGACGTGACCTGACTCAAATCGATCTGGCAGCGTGTGTGTGGTGCTCCATTGCGGAGGATAAAGATCGGGCGCTTGATGCGCTCAAAGAAAAAATTGCCTACTACGGGCACGCCCTCAGTCCCATGATCTATGCGCAGTTAGGGGTTGAGGCCTCCGCCTTTGGTCCCATTGAGCAGGCGGTGATGGTTGAGGGTGACATGGATAAAGCCAAAGCCTTGATCACCGAGCCAATGCTTCAGATCGGGATCGCAGGTGGGCCTCGTGAGGTCATCACCCGGTTAGAGACCTTAGCCGACATGGGGGTGCGCCACCTCAGTTTTGGCCCGCCCCTTGGCCCGGAGCCACTGACGGCGGTTGAGACTCTTGGGCGAGAGGTGATTCCCTACTTCCGTTAAAAAGCCGCCCCGGCTGGAAGTGCCAAGGGCGGACTTGCTGTACTCAGTTAGGGGCGAGCGGCCCGAGGGGTATTGGTCGGGAAAGCCGTCCCAAACGGCGAGGTGGGCAGTGGCGAGGGGGTATAGCTTGGGCTGGAAATAGGCGTCCATGTAGGCCGTGGTGTGGGTGAGGACATTCTGGTTCCAGCTTTAGAGGGACCACCAGTCGGCGTTGGCGCGGGTGCGGAACCGACGGGACCCCACACTGGCGAACCACTGATCGCAATTAACCCTGCTGTGCCCCCCCCACCTCTAAGAGTTGGCAGCCAATACATGTGGGTTGCTGGTGCAAGCCGTGACAGTTCCCCGGCGGAGACATTGTTCAAGAACGCATCCAGCATTGGGGCGGCACTGCCCACAAAAGTGAATAAAACCCCAGATCCATCAGGACTGGGCGCGATCCGACCGATACCCCGCCCCACTGTGCTGAAGATCTGCTGCGCAACACTATTTTCGAGGTTCACCTGATGCAGGCTAACATCGTACACCCCAACTTTGAAGCCCCAAGCCCCAAAAGCGGACTTACCCCGATCTTGCTCAAGGGGATCATCGGCGGCAATCTCTTCTTTTAGGGCCGCGGTGGCGTAGAAGATGGATTTCCCTTCTATTCCCCACGCCAGCGCCGTGATCACACTACCTTCGGGCGCTTCGAGCAAGGAGATCGTTTTGGGGGCAGTGAGTGAGAGCCGCACCAGTGTTGGTGCGGGTTGATTGATCATCCCTAAAAGAAACTGACCATCGGGTGATAAGGTGGGATAATACAGATCGGTCACAAAGGCTTCAGGCTCTCCACCAGTCTCTCTGATTCGTCCCAACCCCAGTCCACAGCGCAGTGAATAGTAGATATAACCATCCCCAGCCCAGAGCAAGACGGTAGGAAGATTGCCCACACCGCCGGATTCCCTTACAAGCAGGCGTGTTGCCGGGTCAGCGGGCATTGAGGGGCACGACTCAGAGCTGAGATTCAGTCCCCCGATCTCCGTGACCGAGCCGTCAAGGTTTGAAAAGCGACGCAGCTTCCAATTCGCGGCCGCGGTGACCTCACCGCTCACAAAAACGATCTGGGAACCATCCGGACTCCACACAGGTGCGTAATCAGGGATTAAGTCCTGCCCGATGGGGCGGTTCTGACCAAACTCCGGTGAGACCGTGTACAGCACTCGCGTATAGGGATCAACATAACTAAGGGTATCCCCACGAGGCGAAACGGCAAGCCCAGTATATGGATTCTCCGTTGATGCCCCTGTGGTGATGGGCTTACCGGGTAGATCAACAAGGATGCCAGCATAAACGTTCCCCCCAAAGATGTGCGCAATGAGGGACAGGGGCGAAACTGCGGGCGGTGTGATCGCCTCGCCACTGCCGGAAGCACTGACGGTGGTGGGACCAAACCGATTGAGGATTTCCAAATACTTACGATCCCACGCGGAGAAGTCCGCCTGAGGCGCAAATTGCAGGATACGATACGCGCTCCCGTAGGCCACAAAAACCGACAGTCGAAACTGGCGGATGGAACCGTCAGCACAGGGTGCTGTATAGAGGGTGGTCAAGCCAGTACGACGCACCGGCAGACGTTCTTCACTAAACTGAGCGCGATTCACCTCAGCGGCATACTCATCGATCAGCATCGCGGGCGATTTGGTCCCAGCCTGTCCTAAATAGGCTACAAACATCCCCGGTTCAGCGCAGATAGGTGTGGCCGCACCCCCAAAATACACTTCTCCCCCCCGATCCGTGATTTTCCAATCATTGGGGTAGGCAATGGTATATTGAGCCGCTCGATAAAGTGCTAGCGGCACTTCAGTGCCAGTTGGGATCAATGTCGAAGTAGGGGACTCTGGGACGGGACTATCGGGGGTGGCCGTCACGAGGGTAACTGTGCCGCAGTATGCCAGCGTTGTCCCATCGAGGTTGGAGCGGACATCATGAATAACCCCTTGAACAGTCATCAGCACCCGATAACCGGGGGTGATCACCTGAAGGTATGCTGCGCCCGGTTCCGGACACCCCAAAGAGGTATCAGCAAAGTCCATCACTTCATAGGTATAGGTGTCCACGGCTGTGATCGTCTGCCCGATCTTGCCTCCCAGAAATAGAATCATCTTGATCAACACATCCTGAGAGGGAGGTTCTTGCGCTGCTGAACGGAGTAGGGGAGAGGCATTGGTGACCAACACAAGCGCCGCGAATGCCGCGATCACAACGGAAACAAAACGTCTGAACATGAGGGAAACCTTATCTTGATGGCGAAAATACTTGAATTTCAGTCGGGGTGTTAATCATGACCACCGATATAACGTAAGATCATCTGCTGCCAATAGGGCCAGTCATGCGCCCAACCATCCCATTCACGCAGGGCATTACCAATGCCTTTGTTCCACAACACGGTGGACATCTCACGGGCGCTGTGGATCAGGCGATCATCCTTGCCCCCGACCATGATAATGTCGATGTGGCGCATCTGTTCCAACCGTCCCTGATCCTGCTCATTGGGGATGAACTGGACAGGGTTATTGTAGTACACATTATCATCAACGTAACCACCGGTAAAACGACGAATATCATACAATCCACTCATGGCCAGAATGCGCCCAGTCATTTCGGGGTGCTTTAACCCGAAGTTCATGGCATGATAGGCCCCAAAACTGGCCCCCACAAAGATCATGAAGGGATTGGGATTCCTATGACGGGTCAGGGGCAGAACCTCATGATACAGATAGTCGTCATACTGGGCATGGCGGTGGGCACGCCCACTCGCTTGTGCCCACCAACAATACCAACTTTCGGAATCCACGCTGTCTACGCAAAAGAGTTGCAGCCAGCCATTGTTGATATGCTCCCTCAGAGCGCTGATCATGTGCCGATCTTCCCACTCAAAAAAACGCCCCATAGAGGTAGGAAAAACCAGCACGCGGGCACCTGCATGTCCAAAGATCAGCAGTTCCATATCGCGGTTCAATGCAGGGCTGTACCAGCGGTGATATTCGCGGTTCATGAACAGTACACCTTCTTGATCAATTGCCTAATGTCCCATTTTACCGCGCCGCCGAGACACCTGCACCTGATCCAAGCAGTCAGAGATGAAGCTGCCGATTTTCCGCTGGGTCCTGTGGGAGGGCTGAGAAAATCCCCAGTTCAGGCGAGCCATGAGATTACTGAACGCGATACCCCTGATACCCTTTTTAGGGTAAATGTACCTAAAAATTGGCGCTGCTTTAGAGTCCGTTTGAAAAGGACGGGATTTACGCAGATTGAACCTATTTGCACCTATTCAGGGGGAAAGGGGGGATGAGGTCAATCATCGAAAGGCGACTTCTCAAATGGCTTCTCAGCGGTGAAACCACACCTTAGCTTCCCGCGACCTCGCCTACCGCACACCGGCTGTTCGGCGTTAGAATAGAGAATGGTGCCTTTTGAGGCACTTTGAGTCTTGTCAAAGACTCGATTGTCTGGAATACTCTAGAAGTTTTTATGGTTCAGTAGAGGTCAATGTGGACGATAAATCGGCACATATTCTGGAACTGCCGAAAATCCTTGAGCAGTTAGCATATCATTCGAGCTTTTCCGCCGGTGCGGAGATGATCCGGGCACTGCGCCCTTCCAACGATATTCGGGAGGTGCGCGATTGGCAGCAGCAAACCCTTGAAGCCCGTACCTTGCTCGATGCCAAATCCGACATCAATTTGGGAGGGGCGCGTGATGTGCGTGAACCCCTTCATCAGGCGCTGCATGGGATTATTCTAGAGCCGCAGACCCTATTGGACATCCGGGGTACCTTGCGGCGGGCCTCGACTCTAAAGCGTACTTTAGGCAGGCTTCGCCACCAGTTCCCGGCTTTGGGGAGCATCGCGGAGCGTCTCGAAGAGTGTGCTGGTTTGCAAGGGGAGATCAGCCGTACCATCGATGACAACGGCAACATCTACGACAGTGCTACCCCTAAACTCGCCCTCATTCGCCGCGATATGCGAGTCGCCTCCGAACGGCTTCAAAGCAAACTCTCTAACCTGATCAACAATCCCAATAACGCCAAATACCTTCAAGAGCAGCTTGTCACCCAACGTAATGGCCGTTACGTGATCCCTCTCCGTTCAGAGTTCAAGGGACGTATCCCCGGCATCGTCCATGATCAGTCTTCAAGCGGTGCGACCATCTTCATTGAGCCGCTGGCCACCGTGGAACTGAACAATGCAGTACGGGAACTTCAACTGGCTGAAGATGACGAAATTCGGCGTATCCTGCGTGAGCTTTCCGAACTGGTCGCAGGCGAAGCGGTGTATATCGAAGCGACCGTGAATGGGCTGGCCACCCTTGACCTGATTTTCGCCAAAGCCCGCTACGCGATGGCCCTCAAAGCCACTGCGCCCAAGCTAGTGGATTTTCGAGACATCACCCAGATCACTGCTGAGAGCAAACACCCCGGCAGTATGATCCGTCTCGAAGAAGCCCGCCACCCTCTGCTTGAAGCCCGCAAAGTAGTACCCATTGACGTCGCCCTTGACCCTGAAACCTATGCGCTGGTGATCACTGGACCCAACACAGGCGGCAAAACGGTAGCGCTCAAAACCATCGGACTGCTGGTTCTGATGGCCCAGTGTGGTTTGCATCTGCCCGTCGCAGAGGGTGCGGAACTCTCGGTATTTGATGCGGTTTATGCTGATATTGGTGACGAACAAAGCATTGAACAATCGCTCTCGACTTTCAGTTCTCACATGACCAACATCATCCATATCTTGGCCCGGGCGACGCGCCGTTCGCTGGTGATTCTGGATGAGTTGGGTGCGGGCACAGACCCGGCTGAAGGGGCTGCGCTGGCCCGGGCGATCTTGATGGACTTGACCAGCCGCAGTATCACCACCCTTGTGACCACCCACCACCCCGAACTTAAGGTGTTTAGTCAGGCCCACAAAGGGGTGCGCAATGCCTCAGTTGAGTTCGATGTGGAGACTCTGCGCCCCACCTACCATCTGGTGATCGGCATTCCGGGGCGATCCAATGCCCTTGCCATCGCTAAACGAATCGGGCTGCCGGATGCAATCATTGAGAGCGCCCGAAGTATGGTCGGCACGGAAGACATGATCGCTGATAACCTACTTGATGAGTTGCAAAAGACCCGTGAAGAAACCCGCCGTGCCCGTGATGCCGCTATCGTTCAGCAGGAGAAGGCGGAGGCACTTGCCCGTGATCTGCGCCAGCGGCTTGATGATGCCGAACGTGATCAGCGCGATGCGCTCTCTCAGGTACGACGTACTGCGGAGCGTGAGTTAGAAGAGCTGCGCCGTGAGGTGCGCAAGATTCGCCAGCAGCTTCAAACTGCTGGGCAGCCTCTGGAAGCAATCAAACGCCTTGAGGAGCAGGCCTTTAATGTCAAACCTGCCATCGACCTCCCTGCGGGCGCTTCACCGGCTGATGTACAGCTTCCCGGTGAGAAACCTAATACCTTCCGACTTGGAGAACGGGTATGGGTGCTGCCCTTAAAAGCGGAAGGCGAGATCAGCGAGATCACTTCAGTAGATGCTGAAATTGTGGTTGGGCGCCTGCGAATCCGGGCCAAACTGGATGAACTCGAAAAGCGCGGGGCCGGCGCACCCGAAAAACGTGAAAAATCGCGTGAGCCACTGCCAGAACGTGGCGCTTCACCGGGGTTGGAGCTTGATCTACGCGGGGCAAAGGTTGAGGATGCCCTCGAAAAGGTTGATGGTTATCTTGATGCAGCTTACATGGCGGCACTGCCTTTTGTGCGCATCATTCACGGCAAGGGCACGGGCGCGCTGCGCAAGGCCATCCGCGACGTACTGCACGGGCATCCGCTGGTGAGCAAATATGCCAGAGGTGATGAAAAAGAAGGGGGCGATGGGGTGACGGTGGTCAATCTCGTGCCCAACGCATAAAACTCGGCTTTGAAACTCTGAGTGGACATCCTCTCAGCGTTTTGATTCCCTCCTTCTGTTGAGGATATTCTAGAGGAAACAACGGCACAGGGGCATGGTGTATCATGCCCCTCCCCGGTCTTTAATACTGATCTAGCTCATTTACTGACCACAATCACCACTTTGTCGTTCCCAGTAGTTACACTCACAGGGGTATAGCGTGTGCCAGCTTTGGCGCTGATCTGTTTTTGCACAAACCGATTCATTATCTTCGCGTTGTGATCCAGCACCGGAATCAACTCTGGAATGGCCCCCTTGATATCCGCATAACCCAAACCGCCGAGGCCGGGAATGCTGAACACTCCCGCCTCCGTGACCACCTTGCCATCTCGGATCAGCACTCCAAAATGCTCATGGTATTCGGGCAGATCAGTCCACCGGGTAAATACCTTGACGATGATTCCCCCGTCAATGATGTCCGCCTCAAGCTTCTTTTCCTGTTTCGCCTTAACGGTTGGTAGGTATTTGTTAAACTGCGCCTCGGTGATAGTGATGGTGATCTCTTTTGCGGAGGGCACCGCCGCTGCGGGGACAGCAGGCAAAGCTGCTAGGCACAACACGGCAACCACGCCGATCAAGATAATTTTGCCCAATGACGAGTGCATACGTTCCTCCCATGTACGAGTCAACTTAACATCTTCAGGATAAGACTATATGGGCTGGAATGTCTACCCCCCGAAAGGGGGGGATGTAGGCAGAATCGGCACTTTGAGGGGATTTTGTGAGAACATTGTGACTCAACTTGATCGTAGGTAGGGCTTACGCAGTTGAGCCTGATCACCCTGTATTAATGGACAGGGGGCGTTTGAGGGGTCTACTGTCCTGTTCACCAACATTAGCCCTCATCGAGTCCGGGATCATCGTCCCCACTTACAGCGTTATCCTAAAAGATTGACCTGCTATTTTCAATCTTACCCTCATCCCCCTGCGCCCCCTTCTCCCGCGTGCGAGAGAAGGGGGAAGGCTTCTTTTGAGGGGAAGCCCCTCAATCTCCCCGCTAATAGCTCAAACTTCAAGGAAACCACAATAGACCGATTGATAGCTCGTCGTAGCGCCAAATCGGATCATCAAAATGAGGACGATGTTGCCGGATTCT
>JACSRJ010000102.1 GCA_014879835.1 Anaerolinea sp. | reverse complement strand
GGCGCTTCCGTGGGTGGGTTGGTGGGCAGGCTGATCGCCGCACCTGCCACAGTCGCGGTTGGGGCCACTGTAGAGACTGTGGTCGGTGCGGTGGTAGGCGCTGTGGTTGCGACTGCGGTGGTAGGCGCCTCCGTGGGCACGGTAGTGGCATCAGTGACCACCTCAGTAGGCGGGTTCGTAGGCAGCACTACACTGACCCCGGCGACAGTTGCGGTAGGCACAACCCCTGACCCGCCTTCGGCCGCGTGGGTAGGTGCCTCTGTGGCTTCACCATGTGCTGCTTCGGTAGCCTCACCGTGGGGCGCTTCCGTGGCTTCTCCGTGCGCCCCGCTTTGTTCTGGGGCGTGGACGTTGATCCCAACGGTTGGATCGCCCACGGCGCAGCCTGTGGCAAGGGTTATTAGCACAGAAAACACGATGATTCTGAGAAACGTTTTCATCACGAACGGTATCCTTTGGTTGATCAAGTGCTGCCAATTATAACAAGGGATTAAAGGCGTTCAGCACGCAATACGCGCCGTCCTGCCCACCAGACCATGACATTCGCTAATCCCGCTTGAAGCAAGATGTAACCAAGAAAAGCGACCCCTGCAAAGACGCCATAGGGAATATCCGCCCACAAGCGTTGAACATGCGGCAGGTGGAGTAGGGTTAAACCCATATCCCCTTCTGCGATCCCCAAAAGCGCACCCATCCAGTTCATCACCTGAGGCTCAGTCAGGCCGGGGACGGTCATGGCCCCTTGTCCAATAAAGGGCGACAGTCCCAGCGCAAGGGAGCCGATCCATAAGGCCCACGCGGTCAGCATTAGGCGCAGCAAAATCACCCCGATCTGTCCCAGCACCCCACCAATTTTGCCCCGTGCAAAAGTGCCCACCAATGCCCCTAGCGCAGCGTCAAAAGCCACCGCCGTAAAAGGCGCAAGCACAGTGCCAGTCATCATCATGGCAAGGATCAGGATTGCACCCAGCAGCCCCGAATCCTTCCCCAGACTTTCCGCCCCCAACGGGATGGTGCCGCTGATCATGTTATCGATATAGCCCCCCTGATACGCACTGATGTTGATTAGGGCTACCCCGATGAAGATCACCCGCGCCGCAGTGAGGACGCAAAGCAGCATCCACAAGCGATAAAAAGTGGTGGCCCAACGCGCTTTTATGGTCAAAAGTGCGCCCTCAGTGGTGATTTTGAGGGTATCCCAAGTCCCCAAGCGTTTTTCCGCAGCCACCACCCCGACTGTGCCGTTAAACGCAAGGACATGCAGGATCACCTGAAGGATTACAAGGGGCCAATAGAGGATCAGATAAATGTTCTCATGAGGGTTGATTGGGGAGAGGGTGCTGCGCCCAAATTCCGTGCTGATCAAATATCCAACGGCCCCTAGCAGCCCCAGAATGATCATCAATCCCAAAAATCGGAGGAAGGTGGTTCCTCGTCCAGCACGGCGGCCTTCCCGCAGCAGCAGGTAGCGCATCACTGGATGATCGGGACGGGCAAAACTGGGAAACTGCCCATAAATGCGTTTGAGCATCTTGCTTAGACCTCCAAGACGATCTTGCCAAAAGTATCACCGCGCTCCAAGGCTCGATGGGCTTGCGCTGCCTGCTCAAGGGGGAACACGGCCCCGATCACAGGCGTGAAAACCCCATCAAAAACAAGGCGCATGACCGTCGCAAAATCGCGCCCCGGAGCCATCGTGCTGCCGATGATGCTGATCTGTTTGGAGAAAAGATAGCGCAGATCAACTTCCGCCAGCGGGCCGCTGGTGTTGCCCACAATGAGAATACGCCCACCCCGCTTCAGCGATCGGATGCTGCCAAAGAGGGTTTCCTTGCCCACATTATCAACCACCACATCAACGCCCTGTTTCTCGGTGAGCTTAAACACTGCACGAGTCCAATCCTCTTGGCTGCGATCCACCACCAGATCAGCCCCTAGAGCTTTGGCCTGCTCCAGTTTAAGGGCGCTGCTGCCTACCACCAGCACCTTTGCCCCGGCGTATTTGGCGATCTGAATACTAGCGCTGTTGACCCCACCACCAGCACCAACGATGAGGACACTCTCGCCTGCGCGCAGCCCGCCTCGGCTTATCAAACTATGCCATGCGGTCAAATACACCAACGAGGCCGCCGCCGCCTGCTGATAGCTGACATGAGAGGGTAACTTCAGGCAGTTGCGCGCCGGTAAACACAGGTACTCGCAGTAGCTGCCTGTCATATCCTCACCCAAAACCTTAAACCCCGGCGCGAGATTTTCCCGCCCTTCCCAGATGGGATCGTAATTGTCTGGGGCGATTCCCCCATTCACCACCACCCGATCCCCAACAGACAACCCTGTGACGCCGTCTCCCAACAGGTCAACATCACCCGCCGCATCTGCGCCCAAGATGTGAGGCAGGGTAAGTTTGATCCCCTCCCACCCTTCGCGCACCCACAGATCAAGGCGGTTGAGGGCTGCGGCCCGAACCCGAATGCGGACTTGGCCTCGTTGGGGCAGAGGCTCTGGATAATCGGTCACATATTGAAGTTGGTCTGCTGATCCGTGTTGCTGGAAGATCACTGCACGCATGATGCGATCACCTTACCTTCGTTTTAGCCCATCCAGAAGCATCCCCGCGATCACCTCCGCAATCTGATCGGCGCTCAGACGTCCGTTTGGTTTGTACCAGTGGCGGATAGCGTTCATGGCGCTCAGCACATGGAGGGTTGCAAGCCGATCATCCGCAGGTGCAAGTTCTCCAGTTGTTATCCCGTTTTTAATCAGTATTCTGAACTTGCTCTCGTAAGCGTCACGGCGCTCTAAAAAGGCGCTGCGCGAAGGCTCACCCAGATGACGCCATTCGTCAAAATAGACGGCAGCCGCGCTCAAATGGGCTGTGATCACCAACATATGCGCGATCATCGCTTCATACAGTTTCTCCAAAGCCGATAAACCCTGTTGAGGGGCACTCTCGTGGGCCGCAAAAAAAGCGTCCGCGGCGGTGTTGGCGATATGCGCCAGCAATTCTTCTTTGCCTTTGATATGGGCATACAGACTCCCCCCACCCTTCATGTTTAGACCATCAGCAATGTCGCGCATGGAGGTGGCGAGGTATCCTTTTTCGCGGAACAAGGTCTCAGCCACTGCGAGAATCTGTTCCTTGCGTGTTGGGTGGTTCATTTTTTTATGCTCTATAAATGCAGGTTGAAAGTGAATAATTGACTCCTGCCCATCTATTGTAACGCAGGCAGTGGGGCTTTTTCCTCAAATTCGAGATGCTAATCAGGGCAGTGTGCCACATTTGAGAGCGTTTTTGTTAGTATTGGTATGGAGATGAAAACTTAAAGGCATACCATGAATCGTAAGGTAAGTTATGGAATTGCGCTCGTATTGGTGATGTTGGGCGCGGTGCTAGGCGTAAGTCAACTTCAGGGGCAGCAATCTTCCGAATACAGCGCTGATGTGGTTGCAGCCCTTGGGGGTGAACCTCCCACGGGATTCGCCCGTGCTTTAGAAGTACGTCCCTTCAAATTCCCCGAAGATCATGGGGCGCACCCGGAGTATCAAACCGAATGGTGGTACAACACGGGCAATTTGGCAACCGCAGAGGGGCGGCGTTTTGGGATTCACTTCACCATCTTCCGCCGTGCGGTGGCTCCGACCTTGCCCGAACGCAGTTCCGAGTGGGCTACCAATCAAGTTTATTTTGCCGATTTTGCCGTAGCCGATATTGAGTCGAATCGATTCATTTTTCACGAGCGTTTTGCGCGTGGCGCGGCGGGGCTGGCAGGCACGATCACTGATTCTCGTAAGGGGTTTGCGGTATGGATCGAGGATTGGGCGATCACGGGGCTTGATCCTCAGGGACAGTCCTTTCACCTGCGGGCACAACAGGGAGAGATCGCCCTTGATCTGGTGGTGCGCCAGACCAAAGCACCTACCTTACAAGGTGATCAGGGGTTAAGCATCAAAAACCGTGAACCGGGCAATGCCAGTTACTACTATTCTCTGACTCGTAATCAAGCACAAGGGACGATCACGGTCGGGGGCGAAACCTATGATGTGAGTGGCTATACGTGGCTGGATCACGAGTTCAGCACCAGCGTTTTGGGCAAGGATGCAGTGGGTTGGGATTGGTTTTCGATCCAACTGGACAATCAACGTGAATTGATGCTCTTTAACATTCGTCTTAAGGACGGCGGCGTTGAGCCATCCTCCCATGGGACGTTGATCGAAGCCGATGGTTCCTCGCGCCAACTCCACCTGAGCGACTACACCCTCGAGTCCACCGGGACATGGAAAAGCCCCAAAACAGGCGCTGTGTATCCTTCCGGCTGGAAGCTCACAATCAACACCTCAACCGGGCCGATCCTTTTGGAGGGGACGCCGCTCATCGTTGATCAGGAACTAAACACCTCCACTGCTTACTGGGAAGGGGCGACCCGCTTTGTAGGCACGGATAATGGCATCCCGGTAAGTGGTTATGGATATGTGGAACTGACCGGTTACAACCGCGCCTCCACATCCGGTGGAACCTCTGACCGTTGATCACGCCTCACTTGGGGCTGATCTCTGCTCGAAAAACCGCCGCTCACCCCCTGCTCTGCTCCTCAGCCCCCTCTCCTATGATGAGCGGGGCTGAGGGGAGTTGGTTTTAAGCGTTTCCTCTGCGCAGTCGGATTGGTGATTGATTGGGCAACCGTTCAATCTCACCTTTGGCTTCCAGATCAAGCTGCACAGCTTTGGTGTACCATCGCACCGAACCCGGTTTAGGAAACAGTGCCGAAGGTACATTTTTCTCTTGCAGATAACGATGCACTCGCGTTTCTAGCTCGGCGAAGTCAATGCTATCGCTGCTGTCCCATGCGGGCAGCGCCGCCAACACTGCATCCCGAATCCAGTTATACTTTTCCGAGTTAAGATTCTCTTGATGGTCGGGGTGATTCACATTCTGGGCCTGAATGGTTGGCATTTTATTGGCTTCCTGCTTGATTAGATGTTGTTTGTGATTATAGGCAATCACAGCCCCTCAGGCTTGCGAAAACTTGCTCACTTTAAGCATCGGGGAATCGGGAGCGGTATTCGGACGGAGTCACACCACAGTACCGTCGAAAGGCATGGATAAAGGCACTTAGACTACTGTAGCCGACAGTGAGGGCAATCTCGGTCACACCCATCTTCGAGAGTTCGAGAAGGTGTCGGGACTTGTTCAGGCGCAGTCCCATCAGATATTGGTGCACAGTGGTCTCAAAAGCCGCCTTGAATAACCGCGAAAAATGGTATTGGGAAAGCGCTACATGGCGAGCGACGTCCTCTGTCCGGATCGCCTCCCCAAAATGAGCTTCAATGAACTGTCGGGCCCGTAAAAGGCAGGGGATGAGATCATGAACTGTTGTCTCTTTATGATGGGCCAGATTCATCAGGGTTTGATGGCGTAAACGCAGCATTCGCAGCACCTGACCTACTGCTTCCATAAAGAGATTCTCACAGTGGCTGTGGTCTTTGATAGCGCTTGGGATCAAACCCATTACGTGGGAAATCGCATCTCCCTGTGGGAGCGGTACATCATGGAGCAGATGGGTCACCTCAAATGGGATGTTTAAAAACTGCGCCATCTCGGCCATGAAAGCGGGACTGAGGAGCAGAAGTAAAAGTTTTGATTGACCTATGTTCGGGCGCACATTGTCAAGGGTATAGGGTGCGGAGGCCGTTGAGGACGCTAAGATGAGATAGTGGGTGCTGTCCACTTGTGCACCGGCGCAGGCCACAACCGCTTCTTCGAGCGGACACACGATAAACAAATGTCCCAACCGAGGTAAGGTCAGGCGTTGGGCAAAAGCACCAAGCCAGATCGCATTCAGCGGAGATACCGGGGTGTCAGTTGCATCAGCAAGGGGCAAGTGCGTGTTTAGGACAATCATCCGACCTTTTGGCGTTGGGTGATTTTGAGCTGTCCATTCAATAATACCGTAAACCCTATCCGCAGCCAGTTGATGGAGATGCGTGTTGAAGTCTTGGAGACCATTTGAGAAAAAATCTGTCCCAAAGGCAGCCCTCATCTCCCTACGGACCCGGGCAAGTGCCTGACTCCAAAATCGCCCTATGGGCGGTGAGACGTTCTTATGCTCTGGGCAAAAATTGGCGTTCGCACGGGGATCGTACCAAGTTCATCACGAACTTGTATCACTTTCCCCTCGATCTGAAACTTCCCACGATATAATTGAGAAACAGACAGCTCGTTGAGGCCAACGGAGCGAGTTGAGGAATGCCCGCACCACGAGTTTTATACATTGAAGACCGCATCGACAACCGAAACTTGGTAAAACGTGTTTTGATGGCTGAAGACATTGAAATGCTAGAAGCCAGCAACGCTGTTGACGGGATCAAGATTGCCCTTGCCGAACTCCCGGATCTAATCCTGATGGACATCAGTATGCCGGGCATGGATGGCTTGACTGCAACCGGCATCTTGCGCCGCTACCCAGAACTGAATCACATCCCCATTGTGGCCCTAACCGCCAATGTGATGAAGGGAGATCGGGAGAAATCTCTGGATGCGGGTTGTGATGGTTATATCCCAAAACCTATAGACATTGATCGTTTTTCGGTGGACATAAAAAATTACATCCAGCAGGGACGGAGACGATAAAGTATGACCGCACAAGAGCGTAGTCTCCTTGACGATTTAATGGGTCTAACCACCCAGCTTAATCGTCAGGCCTTTGCCCAACCACCCGTTGAAGGCTGGTTGAGTTCCTTTTTGGCGATGCTGGCGGAGCGTTTTGCGGCTTTGGGCGTTAAGGGAGTACGCATTGTGCAGGTGATTGGGAACATCATGCTGCCCATTGCCAACGCTGGCGCAGTGCCGGAGGAATCCAGTGAGCAATCGGTTGTTGACGAGTCCTCCCCGATCATGCCCGTCCTCAAAGAGCGCCAGATGGGGCTGATGACCGGAGCCCGCTTGTACCCGATTTTCACAGGCGGCGATTCGCTTGGGGTACTGATCATCTATGGCGACGATAATCCAGAACATAACGTTGTGCTGGATCGGGTTTGTGGGATGTTGGGGGCGCAGTTGGGGCCAGCACTGCTTCAGCACTTAAAGACCCCCGGGCCTCGAACCGGACGGCTGCTGCGTCAGATCGACATGATGCGTTCGTTGTACGAGATCACCCGCAACTTCAGCAGCGCCCTCGACAGCCCCGAGATTCTCAACCGGGCAGCAAAAAGTCTGGTTGAAACCCTCAAAATCGACCATGTGGGCATCGTGGTTTACAACTACGCGGATAAACTGGGAACGGTGATTTGTGAGTATCCTGATAATGGCATTATTGGCACCCGTATTCAAATGAGCGGTGCACTCCACGAACGGTTGCAAACCAGCCGTGCCCCTGTTGTGATTGGGAATGTAGATACCGCCGCTGACATTGGGGCTGAACAGATCACCTTACAGCAGTTGGGCATCAAGTCGATTGCGATCCTGCCGATGGTGGTGCAAAACGAATTGATCGGCAGTGTGGGACTTGACGCCTTTTATGATTATCATGAATTTACCCAAGAGGAGATCGAGGCCGCGACTGCGGTCACTTCGCAGTTGGCGATCAGCGCACACAACGCCCACCTGTATGAAGAGTTGAAGCGCCGCGCCCACCAACTGGAGCGAATCACAGAGTTGGGGCGACGGGTCACCAGTACCTTTGACCGCACCCGAATCTTCCAAATTGCCAAAGAAGAAACCCTCCGCCTGATCGACGCTGATCTGGTCACAGTGGCTCTGCGCAGCAGCGACTCCCCTTTGCTCAGTGTCTACATGCTTGTGGATGGGGGGCCCATTGTCTCGGACTTTCCTACCGACCGGGCAGCCCTGCGATTTGTTTTCAGCACCGCTGAACCCTTTGTGATCGATGACATCAGCGGTTCTGAAGACCCCGACTACCGTATGTTTACAGGCGCATCCATGCGGGCCATTGCCAC
>JACSRJ010000067.1 GCA_014879835.1 Anaerolinea sp. | reverse complement strand
GGGGACGATGATCCCGGACTCGATGAGGGCTAATGTTGGTGAACAGGACAGGAAGCCCCCTCAAAAACCCCGGTTTCCCCCTTCTCTAGAGGAGAAGGGGGCTAGGGGGATGAGGGCAAATGCGTAACTCCTACCTGATTTTACTGGGAAGCGTTTAAGTGTGCTGGCATTAGCAGTTAGCCTCTCCCTGCAAGCCGTCGATGCTTGTAAAACCGCTATTCCGGATTCCTAAAATGTGCTAAACTCAAAACATAAAATAATGCAATCTTGAGCTGCTGCCGTTTTGCCTCTGTGGAGGATAGAAAACATCGATGAAACGAATCATGGTTGTAGATGATGAACCCGGAGCGCGGAAAATTATCAACATTATGCTTGATCGAGGCGGGTTTTCGGTCATTGAAGCTGCCAGTGCCGCTGAAGCCCTGACTCTGCTGGAACAGGAAACCCCGGATTTGATCATCCTTGACATCATGATGGGGGGGATGGATGGGATCGCGTTGTGCAGTGCCCTGCGCAATCGGGAGGCGACATCCCAAACGCCGATCCTGATGCTTTCTGCCCGTACCGATGGTGAGGCAGTTATTAAGAGTGTTGATGCCGGCGCAACCGATTACATTTCTAAACCCATCTTCCATCACGATCTGGTGGGAAGGGTGCGCAAACTGCTCAATATTGAGCGTCAGGCTCAGTAGGGTTTGGCTTTTCTGAAGGTTTGGTGGGGGCGAGACTGCCCTCGAGCCACGGAACCCCAAAACCAAAGAGCAACCGCCCAGCGTGCGCGATGGCGTGCGCCATCTCGTGTGAATTAGCAAAAGTCCACCAGTAGTCGGGGGTGTCAAGTTGACGTACCCCAAACTGCTCCCAAATGAGTCGTGAGAGACTCACCTCAACTCGGTTGGAGTCTTGTGGATCGCGGGCATCCGCGCCCTTATTCCGCAGCAAGGTGACCCGAAAGCGCGAAGGCGCATCCCCATAAAGAAGCATTTGGAATTCAACATACATCCCTAACCCCTCGGAAGAGGCCTTCCGGAAACGGAACAACCCTCGTGCCTGATGGGTAGGGTTTGCTTGAAGTTCATAACCAGCGGCTTCAAAGGCGGAACCAGCGACTTGCTGGAGGATGCTGCCAAAGTTGGGTTGAGTAGTGTTTGTCATCGTCCTCAGAGTCTAGCGGGGGTGAGCGCTTTTGCCTAGAGTCGAGCGGGGCTGCATCAGCTCAGATTGGCATTATAATAAAGGGTGTAAAGAAGGATGAAACCACCATGACTCAAGGAACTGTAACCCAACCTGAAGAGTCCAAGGCGCTTGCGCCGCAGGCTGTACATCTCTTTGAAGTGGCGGGCGTACCCTTTGTGGTGCGTCCTCAAGATGTCGCGTTCCATATGGGAATCTTCTGGCTGCTGCTGCGTTTTGTGGGGTTTGCTTACCCACACTTGCCCACGCCTTTTCGCTGGTTGGTCGGGATGATGTGGTATGTGATGTTTGTGGCCTCTGATACTGCCCACAGCGTCGGACACATCCTCAGTGCCCGCGCTGCCAACGCCCCCGTAAATGTGATCAGTACAGCCTTGGGGCTGCAAGTGACGGTCTATTACGAAAACAAGGTCAAACCCGTCCAACATCTGGGACGGGCCGCAGGGGGGCCGGCGATCTCCGCTCTGCTTGCCGCCGAGGCCCATCTGATCTACCGGGTCGCCAAACATATCCCCATTCTGCGCACCGTTGTGCGCACATGGCGGGCTGCCAACTTAATTGTGCTGGGGGTGGCGTTGATCCCCTCCCCTAGTTTCGACGGTTCCTCGCTGCTTAAGTGGGCGGTGGCCCAGATTACAGGTGAAGAAGCCCTTGGCGAAGACGCCGTTCAGGGTGCTGGTTTTGTGATCTCCGGCGGGTTGGTTTTGGCGGGTTTGGTGATGCTTTTGCGCCGCCGCATTCTATACGGACTTGGTTTCATCGGTGCCGGATTCTATGCGGCTCTAGATTTGAGCCTGCTTCATGGCAGAATTGGCTGACGCTGCCCCAGCATGAATATCCCTCCCTCGCCTGCGGCGTTCGCTTTTGCCCGATGGTGTGTGCTCACCCATGCACGCCCTGTTTTGGTGACGGCGCTTCGGGCTTGGGGATTTGCACAAGAGGCATCCGCATTAGAAAAAGCTGCATCTACAGGAGCATTACGCCCGCTGGCGCTGGATGCCCTTCAAGCGGTCAGATGTACCCGTCGCTTTCAGCCCGCCCGGCGTGATCTGATGGGCGCTCTGAGCGCCCTTAATGCCTCTGCCACTTTCGCTGGAAGGGGTGATACTGAAAATGCAGCGGCGATGGCAGTGGGGGTGGTGGTAGGGGCACGAAGCGCCCTTGCATGGCGGCGTCCATGGCAGCATTTTCGATGGCGGGAGCGCCGTGCCGCGATCATTCATGCTGCCCAGCAGGAACAGTCTTCTCACAAAGACTCTGGTATCTTCTCCTCCGATTTAGTATGATTTAACAACTTCTCAGTAACCAAATCCGTATTTAAGTGTTCCCACTAGGTAGAGAAAACTCCGCCGTGTTTTGGGCACGACGTATCCTGCCCCGTGTAAGAGGCATAACTGAGTGAAAGAACCGAGTACCCGCATGAAATTACACCGAAATCCTATCGCCATCGTGGGGATGGCGTCAATCTTCCCCGAAGCGCCCAATCTTCAAACCTATTGGGAAAATATCCTGAATAAACTGGATTGTGTGATTGATGTTCCCCCCTCTCACTGGAGCATTGCGGAATACTACGACCCTGAACCCACAACTCCAGACAAAACCTATTGCAAACGGGGCGCTTTTATGCCCGAAGTGGATTTTGATCCACTTGAATTTGGGCTACCCCCCAATATTTTAGAAGTCACCGACACCTCCCAACTGCTTTCGCTGGTGGTGGCCCGGGATGCCCTGATCGACGCTGGTTACCTCAACGCGGCTGAAGCGGTGCGCGAACGCACTGGGTGCGTGTTAGGAGTCGGTGGTGGTCAGAAGTTGGTTAGCCCCCTCAATTCGCGCTTACAGTACCCAGTGTGGACGAAGGTACTGCGCAGTGTAGGCATACCCGAAGCTGACATCCCCCCCATTGTGGAGAAGATGAAAGCAGCCTATGTGAAGTGGGAAGAAAACTCCTTCCCCGGGGCACTGGGCAACGTGGTTTCGGGGCGGATCGCCAACCGCTTTGATCTCGGTGGGATCAACACGGTGGTGGATGCAGCCTGCGCCAGTTCACTAAGCGCGGTTAATCTGGCCATTGGCGAACTGGTCAACCATCGTGCCGACATGATGATCACGGGCGGGGTTGATACCGATAACTCGATCTTTATGTATATGTGCTTCAGCAAGACCCCGGCATTCTCTCGCGGCGACAACCCCCGCCCCTTTGACGTTGAATCCAGCGGCATGATGGTGGGTGAAGGTATCGGTATGGTGGTGCTGAAGCGCCTCGCCGATGCCGAACGCGATGGCGATCGTATCTATGCGGTCATCAAGGGCATTGGCTCCTCCAGCGACGGGCGCTATAAGAGCATTTATGCTCCTCGCTCCGAAGGACAGGAACGGGCCTTACGCCGTGCCTATGAAGACGCGGGCTTCACCCCAGACACAGTTGGCTTCATCGAAGCCCACGGAACAGGCACAGTCGCGGGCGATATTGCCGAAGCCCAAACCCTTGTGCGCACCTTTGGCGACTTCACTGACCGCAAGCAGCAGATCGCGCTGGGCAGTGTGAAGTCCCAGATCGGGCATACCAAAGCAGCGGCGGGCGCGGCGGGTTTGATCAAAGCGGCACTGGCACTGCATCACAAAGTCCTGCCGCCAATGATCAACATCGACCAGCCCAACCCCAAATTGAAGTTGGATGACTCGCCCTTCTATTTAAACATCGAATCCCGTCCGTGGCTGCCGCCGGAAGGCCAACCGCGTCGGGCCGGGGTGAGTGCCTTCGGTTTTGGGGGCACCAACTTCCATGTGGTCTTGGAAGAATACACCCCTGAACAGCGCGCCCACTACCGCTTGAATCACACCGCGCAGCCCATTGTGGTGGGAGGATCGACCCCCGCCGATCTGATGCGTGAGGCCGAGGCCCTAAGTGCCGCCCTTCAGGCTGAAGGGGCAGCCCAAAAATTCCGCGAACTGACTCACAATTCGCCCGATGTGCCCCTCAATTTCGCCCGCGTGGGTTTTGCGGCGGCCTCCCCCAAAGAAGCAGCGGAGATGCTGCGTCATGCGGTGGAGATGATCCGGGCCAAACCTGAGGCCGAAGAACTGAGTCACCCCAAGGGTATTTTTTACCGCCGTGCCGGCATGAACCTTGAGGGGCGTGTGGTTGCGTTGTTCCCCGGACAGGGTGCCCAATATCTGGAAATGGGGCGCGAACTGGCCCTTAATTTCCCCGAAGTCCGTGAAGCGTATCGCTCTCTTGATGCACTTTTCAAGCGCGATCAGGCGCAACCTCTTTCAGAGGTAGTCTTCCCCACCCCTGCCTTTGATGAGCCGGGCAAACAGGCGCAAGCCGCCGCCTTACAGCGCACCGAATATGTGCAGCCCGCCGTTGGAGCCTTTTCCGCGGGGTTGTGGCGGGTGCTGGTACGTTCGGGTTTCCGCGCCGATTTCCTCGCCGGGCACAGCTTCGGTGAACTCTCAGCATTGTGGGCCGGGGGCGCTCTGAGCGATGATGATTACTTCATGCTGGTGCGGGCACGGGGCAAAGCGATGGCCCCGCCTGCGGATACCAATTTTGACGCGGGCACCATGTATGCGGTCACGGGCACTCACAGCCAGATCACAGCCCTGCCCAATGAACTGCTGTCTTATGCCGGGGTGACCGTTGCCAACCACAACTCGCCCACTCAGGCGGTGATTGCAGGGCCCGCCCGTGCCGCCGGAGAAGCTGCCAAGATGCTTACAGGGAAGGGTTACAAAGCGGTGCAGCTTGCGGTTTCGGCTGCGTTCCATACCCCACTGGTAGGTCATGCTCAGGTGCCTTTTGCCGCCGCAGTGCGCAGCGCAACCTTCCGGGTTGCCTCTGCCCCAGTTTATTCCAATGCCAGCGGTGGCGCTTATCCAGCAGACCCAGCAGCGATGAAACAGATCCTTGCTGATCACATCCTGCAATCGGTGCAGTTCCAGCGTCAGGTTGAAAATATTCATGCCGCGGGTGGTTACCTCTTTGTAGAGGTGGGTCCACGCAGCATCCTGAGCAATCTGGTCAAGGACATTCTGGGTGACAAGCCCCACCGGGTGGTAGCCCTCAACGGCAGCCGTCAGAAGGACAGTGACCGTCAGTTCCGCGAGGCCATCGCCCACCTGCGGGTATTGGGGGTCAAGATCGGCGCGGTGGATCCTTATCAAATGCCCACCCCCGAACCGCCCAAAAAGAAGAAGTCCATGACCGTCAAGTTGGGCGGAACCAATTACATCAGTGACAAGACCCGCAAGGGCTTTGAGGATGCTCTCAACGATGGCTGGAAGATCAGCCTGAGCGCCGCCCCTGCCAAAGTGACGCCCCAGACTCAGCCGGCAGCCCCGGCAAAGCTCGAAATTCCTGCCCCGAAGGAGGCACAGCACAATCCGATGACTGCCAGTCCTGCTCTTTCCGTTGCGCCTGTGAATCAGGCAAAGCCCGCTGCCCTACCCGCCCCGATGCCCATTGCACCCGCAATTGTTGGCTCAAGTGCAGGGGCACCCGATCTGATGTCCGTGCTGGAGCGCGGTCTGAGCGCTTTTGAAGGACAGCAGCGCGAAATGACTCGCCTTCATGAGCAGTATTTGAAGCATCAATCCGAGGCGTTTAACCTTCTGTTCCAATTGGTGCAGGGGCAGACGGCACTTGCCAGCGGCAACCCCGCCCCCGGCGCAATGGAGGCAATCAGCAGCAGCATCGCCCTGTTCCGGGAACATCAGGCAGAGACTCTGCGTGCTCATGAGCAGTACATCGCCCGTCAAGGGGAGCAGTTAGGGGCTTATGTGGAGATCATCAAGGCGGGTTATGGTGCGGTCGCTTCGGCCCTGACCCATGGCAGTCTGAGTGTCGCGCCCGTGTCTGAGAAGCCCCGCCCAGTGGCCCAGCCCGCAGTCGCCCCGGTGGTGGCTGTGCCTACGCCCGCGCCCGTGGCTGCACCGGCTCCGGTGGCAGTTCCGGCTCCCCAACCTGCGCCAGTGATGGCTGCGCCTGTCCCTGTCCAGCCTGTGGCCCCGCCTCCGACTGCGCCGGCCCCGGTCAACGGGACGCTGGCCAAAGCCCTCACCGAGGCCCTTCTGAATGTGGTCAGTGAAAAGACGGGCTACCCGGTTGAGACTCTCGAACTGGGCATGGACGTGGAAGCCGACTTGGGCATCGACTCGATCAAACGGGTCGAGATTTTGGGCGCGATGCGGGATCAATTCCCTGAACTGCCTCAGATGAAGCCCGAAGAACTGGCCGAACTGCGCACCCTTGGTCAGATTGTAGACTACATGAATGCCCATCTAGGAGGCAAAAGCGCCGCACCGGAAGCTGCCCCGGCAGCCCCGCCGCCCGCGCCTGTGATCGCGCCTCCGGCTCCGGTGGCAACAGCCCCGGTCATGGCGACCCCGTCGGCTCCAGTTGCGCCTGTGGCTGCACCCGCCCCGGCCCCGGTCAACGGGACGCTGGCTAAGGCCCTCACTGAGGCCCTTCTGAACGTGGTCAGTGAAAAGACAGGCTACCCAGTCGAGACCCTTGAATTGGGCATGGACGTAGAAGCAGACTTGGGCATCGACTCGATCAAACGGGTCGAGATTTTGGGCGCGATGCGCGATCAGTTCCCTGAACTGCCCCAGATGAAGCCTGAAGAATTGGCCGAACTGCGCACTCTCGGTCAGATCGTGGATTATATGAACGCCCACCTCAGTGGCAGCGCCAGCCCGGTCCTCGTTCCCTCCGCGCCCGGCGCGACGATGGAGACGCGCCCTAACGGGCAGCGCGGTGATCATGGGATTACTCGCGCTGAGGTGAGACTGCGTTATTTGCCTGCACCGGATCAGATGACTTTTGGGCCCAATCCGGGGTCAGTGTGTGTGGTGGTTGAAGAAGGCACTGCACTCACCACCCAACTCGTTGAGTCCTTAGGGACGCTTGGCTGGCGGGTGGTCACACTGGCCATGCCTGAGAATCTGGTGCCCAACCGCGCTGCTCTGCCCGTCGGCGTGACCCGGATCACCCTTTCGGATACCAGTGAGTCCAGTCTGCAAGGGGCCTTAAACAGCGCGGCGCAGTACGGCCCGATCAGCGGCTTCATTCACCTGAATCCAACAGCAACACCCGCCAATGGGCTGTTTGCTGACCCTGAAAACGCGATCATCAAGGCGGTGTTTCTGCTCGCCAAACATCTCAAGGCGCCTTTGACCGAATCCGCCAAACAAGGACGGTCGCTGTTCTTCACAGTTGCTCGACTAGATGGTATGTTTGGATTGGCGGCAAACGGCAACTTCGGCGCAGTTGCAGGTGGGCTGAGTGGTCTGGTTAAAACCCTTAACCTTGAGTGGGGTGGGGTATTCTGCCGCGCCCTTGACCTTGCCCCTGATCTGAGCGCCGCCGAGAGCGCCGCCCGGATCATGACGGAGGTACATGATCCCAACCGCCTGTTGGTGGAAGTGGCCTATGGCGCTCAGGGACGGGTGACCCTCGCCGCAGAGGTGTTTGAGGTGGCTGGTTAATGAGCCTTTCTGCCCCGACCACCCCGAATTCAGACTCAGTGTTCTTGGTGAGCGGCGGCGGGCGCGGGATCACGGCGCAGTGCGTGATTCGCATGGCAGCCCGCTACCGCTGCGCCTTCATCCTGCTGGGGCGGAGCGATATTTCCGCCCCGGAACCCGCTTTTGCCGCCGGGATCAGCGATGAGCCGGACCTGAAAAAAGCGATCATGGCAGACCTTTCAGCACGGGGGGAGAAACCTACCCCCGCCTTGATTCAAAAAAGCTTCAACGCCATCGAAGCCCGCCGGGAGATCGTGGCCACCCTCGACGCGATCCAGAGC
>JACSRJ010000068.1 GCA_014879835.1 Anaerolinea sp. | reverse complement strand
TAAGGTGATCAGGGTGATCACTTCCACCCCGATCTGCGACAAGGCAACACTGATCGGGCTTCGCCCCAACAGGCTGTAGACCCCTGCCAAAAAAAAGGGGTAAAGTGGGGGCAGATCGCTGTCCGGACGAAAGTCCTCAAAACGGGTGTAGCCTCTGCCCGCGAGAAGGTTTACTGCATAGGGATCGTACCCAGAGGTTTGAAAACTCAGGGTATGCCCCAGAAACAGGATGAAGGCGAGGCGAACGGCGATTGCCCCAATCAGGATTCCAAACAGCGCACGACGAGGGCTAAATTGCAGCCTCAGGCGCTTAGCTGGTGCCAAACTGCCGATCTCCCGCATCACCAAGCCCCGGCACAATGAAGCCAATGTCGTTCAGGCGCTCATCTTGGGCCGCGAGGTAAATATCCACGTCCGGGTGAGCATCTGAAAGGGCCTTGATCCCTTCCGGTGCACCGATTAAGCCCACAAACTTGATCCGGGTCACCCCCCACTTTTTGAGGATGTTGCAGGTCGCTACCGCCGATCCCCCAGTGGCCAACATGGGGTCGAGGATCAAACAAAGCTGTACCCGGGGTTCGATGGGCAGTTTGTTGTAGTATTCTACCGGGCGCAGGGTCTTTTCGTCCCGATACAAACCGATATGCCATACCTGCGCATTGGGGATTAGTTCCCACACGCCTTCGATCATGCCCAAACCTGCCCGCAAAATGGGCACCAAGCCCACTGATTCCGAAAGCTGTGCGCCCTGTGCGGTGCCCATCGGGGTGGTCACGCTTTGGGGCTGAAGGCGCAGATCGCGGGTGGCCTCATAACACAGCAGGGTGCCCAGTTCCTTGACCAGTTGCCGAAACTTGACGGTATCAGTTGCCACATCGCGCAAAAGGGCCAGTTTATGTTGGATCAAAGGGTGTCCAGAGATATTTAGCATGAGACCTTATCCTTTCAGAGGCGCGGGATCGGTCACGTCCATCAGCCCCGCTCACCCGGTGCAAAGCGCACATTGAATGTAACACACTTCGGGCAGAAGTTCCCTAGCTTGACCTCACCAGTCGTCTCAAAACAGGCTACACTTGGGTTCAGGAGCGATCTGCTCAAACCCCAAAGCCCATGGGGACAATGCTTAAAAGACTGTCTTAGAAAGGATTTTGCTTATGACTCGCGTTATTCGTGCGCCTCGCGGCACTGAGATCACCTGCAAAGGCTGGCTTCAGGAAGCTGCCTTGCGGATGTTAATGAACAACCTCGATCCTGATGTGGCGGAAGCGCCCGATCAACTTATTGTATACGGCGGACGGGGACGGGCGGCCCGCAGTTGGGAGGCCTTCGACGCTATCGTGGCAGCCCTGCGCAAACTGGAAAATGATGAGACCCTTCTGGTGCAGTCCGGCAAACCGGTGGCGGTCTTTAAATCTCATCCAGATGCACCCCGCGTTTTGATCGCCAACTCCAACCTTGTGCCCCACTGGGCTACCCAAGATTATTTTGACGCGCTCGAAAAGCAGGGGCTGATTATGTACGGGCAGATGACCGCCGGGTCATGGATTTATATCGGCACACAGGGCATCGTACAGGGAACCTACGAAACCCTCGGATCACTGGCCATTCAGCACGGATGGGGCAGTTTGCGCGGACGGTTGGTATTGACCGCAGGGTTGGGGGGCATGGGTGGCGCGCAGCCCCTCGCGGTGACCATGAACGAAGGGGTGGCACTGGTGGTGGAGATTGACCCGGCCCGCGCTGAACGCCGTCTTCAGACTCGCTATCTAGATGTGATCAGTGATGATCTTGAAGATGCGATGGTACAGGTGGATGCTGCTCGCGCCAATGGGGTGCCCCTCTCCGTAGGTCTGATCGGCAATGCAGCGGAGATATTCCCCCGCCTTTACAGCATGGGTGTTCGCCCCGATGTGGTCACTGATCAGACTCCCGCTCATGATCCCCTTGCTTATGTCCCCGAAGGAATGCGCTTGAGCGAAGCGGCGGAACTGCGCCGCAGCGATCCCACCGAGTACACTCGCCGCAGCATGGCGGCGATGGCCCACCACTGTCAGGCGATGTTGGACTTCAAAGGGGCGGGCGCGGTGGTTTTTGATTACGGCAACAATCTGCGCCAGCGGGCTTTTGATGCCGGGGTCAAAAACGCCTTTGATTACCCCGGTTTTGTGCCTGCCTATATCCGTCCCCTGTTTTGTGAAGGCAAAGGCCCCTTCCGGTGGGCCGCGCTCTCCGGTGATCCCGCCGATATTGCCCGCACTGATCAGGAGATTTTGCGTTTGTTCCCAGAGAATGAAGGGCTTGCCCGCTGGATTCGACTGGCGGGCGAAAAGATCGCCTTTCAGGGGCTGCCCGCCCGCATCTGCTGGTTGGGGTACGGGGAACGGGCCCGGGCCGGGCTTGCCTTTAACGAATTGGTGCGGAAGGGGGAGGTCAAAGCACCGCTGGTCATCGGGCGTGATCACCTCGATTCGGGGTCGGTGGCCTCCCCCAACCGTGAGACGGAAGGGATGCGCGACGGTTCCGATGCGATCTCCGATTGGGCAATCCTGAATGCCCTGATCAATGCTGTGGGTGGCGCGACATGGGTCAGTTTCCATCATGGGGGCGGGGTGGGCATCGGTTACAGCCAGCACGCCGGGCAGGTGATTGTGGCCGATGGCACGACTGCTGCTGCGGCACGGTTGGAGCGGGTCTTAACCACCGATCCGGGCATGGGGGTGGTGCGCCATGTGGATGCAGGCTACCCAGAGGCGATCAGCGCTGCCAAGAAACACGGGATCAAGATTCCCATGCTTCCCCGATGAGGGTTTTACAGAACTTACCCAGTGGAACCCATTTAGCCCCTATTGATCTTATTTAATCTAAAGGGGCTGTTGAGAGATCGTTTTAAAGGTGATCCTGCGCGTTCAGCCCTCTAGCGCGACCAGCTTGCCCAGCCGTTATCACCCTGCGTGCTGGTCACTCTGGTCTCGCCTGTGCCGTCGCGTGCGATGATATAGATGTCTTGCTTGCCGTCGCGCTTGGAGTCAAAGGCGATATAGGTGCTGTCCGGCGACCATGAGGGGTTCGAGTCATCGCCCGGATCAAAGGTGATCTGGGTGATCTCCCCCGTGATCAGGCTCATCACAAAAACATGCCCCTTCTGGTCTTTGGGCTTCACCAAAAAGGTGATGTAGTTCCCATCCGGTGACCATGCCGGGTTAGAGGCGTCCAAACCAACGGGGGTCAGGCGATTCACCTCAGAGCCGTCAACATTCATCACAAAAACCCCACCGCCTTCTCGGGCAGAACCAAAAATGATTTTGGTGCCATCCGGCGAGAATGCCCCATCCGCATCAAGCTCTCGGTTGTTGGTCAGGCGGGTCTCTTTGACTCGATCCCACAGGTAAAGTTCGTAATTGCCGTCACGATCACTGTGGTAGATCAGCGAGTTGCCGTCCGGCGAGAACGAAACACCCCATTCTTCGCCTCTGGTGTTGGTGATCTGGCGCACACTGCCCGTCACCAAGTCCTGAAGGTAGATTTCGGCATTGCCCGTGATCCGCGAGGTGTAGGCAAGCTGCAAGCCATCCGGTGAGAATGCCGGGAGGAAATACTCACCGCGTCCATCGGTAAGTGGGGTGAGGCGGCTCCCATCGGGTCCGATCTGGCTGATTTCCCAGCGGTTGTTGAGGTTGGTATGGAAAGCGATCTTGCCCATCGGGGCAGGGGTGGGGGTGGGCGCACCGATCACACTGAAGGTGCAGGTGTACTGCTCCGAGACCCGTTCGCCGCCGGGGCCGTAGGTGTTCCAACCATCGGAGATCATACTTGTCCACGAGATGCGGTAGTTCACCCGGTATTCCCCCGCAGGCAGGATGCCCACAGGCACAAACCAGTAGACCGCATGAGCGTCACTCCATTTGACCATTTCGGTCTGGAAGCGCCGCCAACTGTCCAAATTTTGGTAGATGATCCATGCTCCCGCTGAGCTTTGCTCAAGGGAGATCTGATATTGAACTGCCTTGAGGTGATCGCTGATCTGCTCCTCTGTGGTGGCAGTCCAGCCCCAGTAAACACTTAGGGCTGTGCCTTCGGGGAACATTTTGTTCCCTTCACTGGCGGAAAAGTCAGGTTGATCACAGTAGGCCAGAACATCGGTGGTGGTGTT
This sequence comes from Anaerolinea sp., assembly GCA_014879835.1. Classification (GTDB taxonomy): domain Bacteria; phylum Chloroflexota; class Anaerolineae; order Aggregatilineales; family UBA2796; genus UBA2796. Next base: position 3,864 of record JACSRJ010000068.1, on the reverse strand, counting down.
GCTGCGGAAGGGGATGGTGGGCAGCGCCGTTGGGGTGGCGGTGGGCTGCGCTAGTGCCGTTGAAGTGGCCAAAATCGAGGTGACCGTCAGTTCCGGATCAGAAGGTGACGGGGTCAAGGTGATGGTCGGGGTAAAAGTCACTGTGGGGGTGAAGGTGGCCGTGGGTGTCTCCGTTGCAGTGGCGGTATTGGTTGCGGTCAAGGTTGGGGTGAAGGTGAAAGTTGCGGTCGGCGTTGGTGTTGGGGTCGCCGTGAACAAGGTCGCGGTCAGGGTCAGATTCTCAAATACCCGGGTTTGGGCCTCGGAGAAGGCACGGGTGATCTCGGCGATGGCTGTTTGGGCCCCCTGAGTCTGGGAAGCGGCACTGGTGATGGTGAGCGCTGCGGCCACTTGCACGGTGCTTTGCAGATCGGGGGTTTCGGTGGGCGAGAGCGCAAGGGTGGGGCTTTCGCTTGGGGCGATCACCACTGCCGTCGCCGATCTCCCTCCAAGGGTGGGTGATCCCTGCCCCGAAAACACCGTCGGGGTGGACTCCCCGCCACCGCCGCGTCCACCCAAAGCCAGCACCACAATCACCAGCGCCAGCACACCGATAATGCCCATCCCGATAACCAATGGGGCCCGGTTGGACTGGCGCACAATCTCGGTGGGCAGATCAGGCGCGGGCATGGTGGGCATTTTTCGAGGAGTCGGGGTTCTGCCTGCAACAGGCGCGGTCATATCGGGGGTCACCGCCGCGCTCGCTGGGCTGGGGGCTGTCACTCGCCCCGCAAATGCGGATCGCAGCGCTGCCGCAAAATCGCCTGCGGTGTTGTAACGCCCCTCTGGAGTCTTGGCCAGCGCCTTATCGATCACGGCGCTCACCGCGGCCGGGGTTTCGGGGCGGATACTGACAAGGGATGCGGGCTGATCGTACACATGGCTGTGCATGAGGCTGAAGGGGGTGTCGCCGCTGAAGGGCAGCCGTCCACTGAGGGCCTCAAAGGTCACCACACCGAGCGCATACACATCCGAACGGGCGTCAAGGGACTGTCCGCGCCACTGCTCCGGCGACATATAGGCAGGTGTGCCCATGGTCATGCCAGTCTGGGTCAGGCCGCTGGTTTCATTCAGGATTTTGGCGATCCCAAAGTCGGTCAGGAAGGCATTCCCGTTTTCGTCCAACAGGACGTTCTGGGGCTTCAGATCGCGGTGGACAATGCCCCGTCGATGGGCATAATCAAGGGCTGAGGCAATCTGATCCAGCAGGTAAAGAACCTGCTCTGTGGGCAGTGCCCCGCCCTTACGGATCAAGTCCATGAGACTGCCACCCGTGAGCAGCTCCATCACCAGATAGACCATACCCGCGTGCTGCCCGTAATCAAAGACTTTGAGGATATGCGGGTGGCTGAGAGTGGCGACGGTCTGGGCTTCACGCTGGAAGCGGGTGGTGAATTCACCCGTCTCAGTGAGATCGGGCTTGATCACTTTGAGGGCCACATCACGCCCGATGGAGGTCTGCCGGGCGCGATACACAGTGGCCATACCGCCCTTACCCAGCAAGGAGATAACTTCGTATCCCCCAAAACTCTGACCGACAAAATCTGACACCGTACATCCTCCTTATGAGAATGAGACCAACCCCAAACCCTTCACGGAGGGTGAGCGCAGGCTTGGGGCTGATCGGATTGACCAGAAACGCTTGTCGTGAGCCTTCAGGGGAGCGGCCGGCTGCTGCTCAATGACTCACGAGTGAACGACCTGACTGACAAGCCGTTGGTGTTCAATCTTCATACATCGATCCATGACCGCCTTTAAACCCGCTGATTCAGCTTCTGCGGCGGCGCTTTCATTGATGATCCCTAATTGTATCCAGACTGCTTTTGCGCCCACTTTGATCGCCTCTGCGACCACTTCGGGCACATCTTCAGCACGGCGGAAAATATCGACCACATCGATCTTCACCGGAACCTCCGCCAGTGACCCATAGACGGTCTGTTCTGGTGTTGATTTAAGGATCGGGTTGACTGGGTAAATGTCATACCCAGCAGCCTTTAAGTATGCGGCCACTTCGTTACTGGGGCGATCTGGTCTATTAGACCAGCCCACCACCGCGATGGTTTTGGTCTCCTGCAAAAGCTGCCTTAAATCGGCATCTGATTGGAGAGTCATGATTTTACTTCCTCTTGCTGATTTTGACTTTGGGCATTGGGTGAGATCACAAAGGGAACGCTCACTCGATGCTGTGGACTTAGACGATCTTCATAGTACAAATCACACTCCGCCCAATAGGGACCATAGGGAGAAGTCACCCCCCGGACATGTACTGTGAATTCCATGTGACGGTGCATGGTCTCAATGATGCTCAACTCCGCGATCACCCGCTGCTCGTTCCTGATCCGAAGTTCGAGGCTGGGCCGTTCCTGAAACGGGGTCACTTCGATATTCACCTTGATCCGCCAGCCGTCAGGGTACGGCTCCGGGGTGAGCTTTTCGATCCGAATCTGATCGCGGGGTTGAGGGACTTCGGATTGATCAAAAAACTGGATATCCATAGCTGTGTTAGCAGTCACCTTCATTCATCAAACAAATAGGTCGGTTCAGCGTAAAAGCGCACCCGTTTGTCAGCCATCCGCTGCTGAATCCACTTTTGGAGGGCCTCGTTTTTCTGAGTCAGAGTCTCGCCGTTTTCGCTGAGCGCGGCAAGGGGATAATTAAGGCGCATCGCCCGCCCCAAAATGATATGACGGCTGATGCCCGGCGGCAGGTATGCCCGATCCCGCGCCGCCACCATTATTTCTGGGGGTTCATAACGGGGGAAAACGATGATCGCCACGGCATTGGGATAAAGCCGACGGGCCACACTGAGCGAGTCAGTATTGATGCGGTTCAAAGTGCCGCTCATTTTGTAGGTGTCCACAATCCGGTTGAGGACGTGATTGCGCTCTGCGAGGGTGTTGGCATCCGCGCTGAGGGCATAAGCGCGATTATCGGACAGCACCGTATAAGCCAGCGCTTCCCGCTGGGCCAGTTTTGCCCGTGCGCTGAGCAAGTCCATGCCCTCCATCTTTAGGGCCGGAATCTCCCGCAGGTTACGCAAAAACTCGAACCACGAAAGCCCACTGACCACATGATGCCAAGTCTCCAGTTTGACCGACTCGGATTCATAATCCACGACCTGAACGAGGATATAGGGATAGCCTAAGGACAGCAGGCAGAAATGCCGATTTGCCCCGTCAAGAATCACGTAACGTTCGTTATCCATAGGCGCAACCACAGGCGGGTTGAGCCATATCCCGCTCTCTTGAATGCGTTTGATCAGTGGTGTGGAACGCTGATTATCGTGGGTCTCGTGGGGCAACAGTTGATCAACCCGAACAATCTGTAAATTGGGCATGATCTCACGGGTGGAGGATTCAAACTCAACCGGATTTAGATTCGCCATCTTGACCATAAACCTTAAGTGAAGACTATTTATGGGCTATTCTACCCGATGGGGGAAATTTCTTCCCTCGAATGCTCCCGCTATGAGACCGAGGCGAGTCGATGTGTTGACGCAGCGCACGGGTTGGTGTGCGCACCACCGCAGCCCGGTGGGTGCACGATCTTTTACTGCGTTATCCTAAAAGATTGACCTGCTATTTTCAACCTTACCCTCATCCCCCTGTCCTGTCAGGGGGAGGTTTTTAATGGAAGCGTGTCAAGAACCCCTCAACCCCCTAGCCCCCTTCTCCCTCGCTATGCGGGGAGAAGGGGGGAATGGTTCTTTGAGGGGGCTTCCCCCTCAAACTGCCCCTTTTCGCTAAGAAGCCATTGGAGAAGTCACCTTTCGATGATTGACCTCATCCCCCCTGTACGACCGCTTCGCGGTGCCCGTCTCCAAGC
>JACSRJ010000170.1 GCA_014879835.1 Anaerolinea sp. | reverse complement strand
ACCCTGGCCGCCCCCGGCAAGCAGATGGACTTCTCCACCCCGCAGGGACGTATCTTCGCCCAGCTGAGCGCCATCTTTGACGAATGGTACGCCGCGGACATCTCCCGTCGCCAGAAGGACAGTGCTGCTTACCGCAAAAGCCAAGGCAAGATCGCGGGGGCGATTCCCCCCGGCACTCAGCGCAACCTTGAGGGGTTCCTCGAACCCAGCCCGGAGGGCGCTTGGTGGATGCCCGATGGGCGCTTTGTGGCAGGTACTCCGAATAAAGCACCCGATTTAGGAGCTTTGTGGCGCAGTTACTATGAGGCTGCCAAACGGGCGCTGGAGCTCTACGCCGAAAACAAACATGGGTGGGATGTGCTTGCCTATCACCTCTACATCGAGGGCTGGCCCTTCAAGACCCGTGAGGGTGGACCGCGCCCGATGGGGCGGGATGATGTGCGCCGGATTGTGCGCAATTGGCCCGAATACGGTGGGTTAGTGCTGGAGACTGCCTCGAAAAAACGTCACCCTCACGACTTCAATCTGGATGAGGTTCATTTCTCTGAAGACCATGCAGTCATGCCCATCAGTCTGCTGCGGGCAGTGTCCCGAGTCCACTATGACCGGGCGCAGCACCCCAAAGACCATGGGGTACATCGTGACGTGAGGGTCTATGCGCTCAACGGCATGACCTACTGTGCCCACTGCGAGCGCTTGGCTGCACAGCAGGATAATCCCAAGTTACGCACTCGCTTGCAAGGGCGTGTGGGCCGGTATGCCCATCCCGCCGGTGCCGTGTGTGGCTGCACCAACAAGAGCGTCTTGGCCCATGAGTATGAGGCGGAGTTTGGGCGTCTGGTCAAGTTGCTCACCATCCACCCCGACGCGCTGCCTCTGATGACCGAACTGGCCTTGCACGCCGACCAACTCCGCCACCCGTCGGCGGATACGCCCGACCCCGAAGTCGAAAAGCGGGAGGCGATTGCCCTGTGCAAGCGCAAGATTGAGGCGGCCATCAACCTCTATGGTGATGGACGTATCACCCGCGAAGAGTATCTGCGCCGGGTCGAATACAATGAGCGCGAGATTACCCACTGGGAATCGCGCACCTCGGAATCCGAAAAGACCGCCCTGGAACTGGCCATGTGCATGGACGCTGTGGACAAGCTCTCGAAGTTGTGGGATTTAGGGGATGCTGAAGACAAACAGGGGATGGCGCGTAGTCTCTTCAGTTATGTGGTTTTTGATTTGGACACCCGCCGCATTGTCGATTTTCGACTCAAACCTTGGGCCGATCGGTTCCTCACTTTGCGTTCCGCGATTCTTGGCCCCAATGCCTCCATCGAAGCAGGCGATCTTGGCTCTATGACGGGATCGGAACCAATGTCACGTGATATGCACCCGGAGGGCTACGAGACCATATCACGTGACTCCCTGTTCCGCATCGTGGAGCGTGTCCTGGTGGCGTTTTACCACAATCGACCCCTTCCCCAAAAACCAGCAAGCAGCCTGATCCCCGAAAAGCAGAGTCGTAACCTTGAAATCGTGCAACGATTCCTCGCCGGTGAGCGTGCCGTCGATCTGGCACAGGAGTTTGGCATCTCGGTGCGCCGGGTCAATCGGCTGGTGCGGCGTTACCAAAGACGCGAGGGCAGTGTTTAGAGGAGCGCATTCGAGTGATGCTACAATTTCTTCAAGCATCTGCTCATGAGGATTCACTTTAATGTCCAATCTCATCCTCTTCCCTACCACCATCCGTGAATGGGTGCTGCAGAAAACGGGACGGGATGTTCCTCTCCACCACCTCGCCCGTGCTTTAGGCGTGAGCCGTGAACGTGCGACGGCGCTGCTGGATGCTGCCCCCACCGCAGAGTCCCTGCTTGAACTCAACCATTTGGCGCAGCTCCACCTCTTGGCGCTCACCGATCGAGCGTGGCCCCACTGTTCCTGGTTTGAATGGGAGTACCGCGAAAAACCACACCCTGTCCTGGACCTCATCTGGAACGTTTTTGGTCAGGACTTACTCCGGCTCGTGGAGCAGGTGTACGGGGATGAGATAGTCACCGAATACTGGAATGCGCTTGAATCACCCATCGACGATTTGAATCTGCCCCCAGAAACCGACGAGGACGATGATCCCTTTGATTTCATCCCAGAGGATCAGTGGGTCGAGAATCCGCACACCGAGGAGGATGAAGAGCAGCAGGTCTTCATCTTTGGTAGTCCACACACTGCGGCGTGTTTCCGCTGGCTCATCGCTGACCGCCAGCACTACACCATTTATGTGGATAACCTCACCAGCTACCTGCATGATCCCCTTGGCGTGCAGCTTGCTTACGACCTGCGGCACACCCTTCAGGAGGAATACTGGGCGACCCTGCCCCCGGACACGTTCCCCGCCTATCATGCTATTGCTCGTGCCTTGCAGTCCGCGATTGTGCCCGAGGAATGGCGAGTAGGCAGCCTGCCCCTGCTGAGCATTCGTAAGGTCGCAAGCCTGCCCACCCAACGTCTGGAGATCGTCCAGACCGACCAGGAAGACCTGTGGTGGGTGAAGGGAGATGTGCTTGAGTTCCAGAGCAGTCCGGTGAACGTGTTTGTGGTGGATTCAAACACCGAGGAAGCGCCCGCCGCGCTAATCCTGACCACGCACCCCGACCCTGGCAACCCAGAGCAGCACTGCCAGAGTTTTAACCTGCGCACCCTGACCAACAGCACCGAGACCTTATTCCTGGCATTGGTGCCTGGTGCCGAGGCGGAAAAGGAAATCGATCTTGCCGCGGTTGAGGACGTGATGATTGAAGTCCTGGATGGGGAAACCTACGGACTGCACCAGGAGAGCGGCATCTTCTGTGCCTGTCGGGACACTCCCTGGAGCCAGTATGGAGATGACCGCCCCATCTCAGTGTACAAGATCACAGGTGGATACATGCTCCAGTTCAATCACCACTACCGTTTTACGCCCTCCGAGATGGAGGTGGGGTGAGGAGAGTTTGGAGGATGACAGAAACCCAATCGGATCAGCATGACGGCTGATCAGCGCACGCTCAACGACGATTACGCGGGTGGTTTTTGGCGGTACGCTCACTTCCACGTTTGTAGTTCCCCGTGACACGTGCCATGAACTGCTGGACGTCAGCCTCAGTTCTATCCTGAACATCCTGGATGAAATCGACCGCATCCGTACCTCTCAGGGTTGAGGCAAGGCGACCTTGATGCCATATTTCTACCTCACCCTTCTTCCTGGTACGGTATGTAAACTCAAGGACACCTTCTTCAGATGATGAGTTCATGTCAGCCTCCCATATGATTTCAGCCCAAAATGCCTCACCTCATTTTGACATAAGAGAGGGATTCGGTAACCAGCACAACCTTCAACGATCAGTGTTTTCCTCCCAGCGACATCGACTCTTCAATGACCACCTTGAGCCTCTTCTCCGCGAGCATGGGCACTTATGCCTCATCCCGGAAGTATTGCACTCGATTTCCGTTAAGGAAACAGGCCCGACTGTCAGAAACACAACGAGCCTGCCAAATCCTCAGCAATGGGCTGTGTTTTAGAACGGATGTCCAAATGAGCCAGCACACGAACAATGAAACCGATGAGGCATTGATTTACAACGACGCAACGCCTAAGTTTTTCGAACGGATGTGCCAGGTTGCCAGCACAGGCTAACGCCCCTGCCGCACGACAATATTATCGAAGAAGGCGCTCTTCTTACCGCTATTGGAGTGAACAGCCACTCCTAGGTTTGACCCCTCTGGGCGGAATTGCACACTCTCTGTGGGTTGTCCATTTACATAGAGGGTGTACAGTCCATTCTTTGCTTCAAGACCAAGAGAGAACTTGGTGTTTTCTTTCCAAAGCTCTCCAGGTTGACCATATTCAGTGGAGAGTAGTGTCGCCCAATCATTCGAAATATCCATCAACGACACGTATACAGAACTGTATCTCTCGTTAAGCGCAAAGAAGTGTTTTTTGCCTGTCTCAGAATTGCCAATGACATAGCCTATCCCAATATTGAATATGAATTCCGTCGTCACCTCCGTTTGAACGTAGAAATTCGATGACTCAAAATCTGGGAGCCAAATGTCCACGAGATAATCATTCTCAGCTTGAAGCAGCAGCTGTCCGCGGGAAAGCGATCCTGATCCCCACTTTCCACCCCGAAGATCCCACCCTTTGTTGTTGTTGTCGAAGGTCTCTGTGAAGAGCACCCCCGGTGGCTTGGTTGGCACTGCAGTGACGACAGTGCCCCCTGCTGTCCCACCTGCACCATTGCCGGCGGGCTGGAATGCCACAATGGTGGCTTGGTGGTTGAGGCCATCAATGGTGGCTTGAAGCAATGCGCCTTTCAAGGCGCTGATGGTCGCTTCCTGCGCTAGGCATGGGTTGTCCTGCGCTGAAGTGCTCTTCCCGCAGAAGGGCACAACTCCCGTCCCTGACAGCAGCGGCAGCAGCACAAGGATGGCAATGAGGACGACTGCAAGCTTGACGACTGATTGGCGATTGGGGTTCAACATAGATGGCAATCTCCTTCTCAGTAGCTCCAACGATGCTCAATTCAACGAGCACACCGAATACCGATGTTCGGCGCGACGCTCTCTGTGGTCGTGCGCGCTTCTGGCACTGGCCCATACTGTCGCAGATTGGTATCCCATGCCCCACCGAAAAGCAGGGCATTCACGCCAGCGCGATTCGTTGTCCATTCCCATACATTGCCAAAGGAATCATACACGCCCAGGGTACTTTTTCCCAGCGGATAACTTCCCACCGGCGTGGTGTCACGGACAAAATCGCTCAGGTTGACTCTGTCCGATGCGGGTAGTTCATTCCCCCACGGGTACGGGAAAGCGCTGCCGTTTGCAGGCTGCCACAGCGCCGCTTTATGCAGTTCCGTGAAGGTTGGCAGGCGACCACCGATGAAATCGCAGTAATCACGCGCGCCGTACCAACTTACGCCGGTCACTGGATGAAGCTCAAATCCTGCTTCAGCGATCCAGATCAGATTGCTGGAATAGATGCGCCGACGGTTGGCGCTTTCGCTGTAGCGCAGCTTGCCTTCGAGGCTGATGTCACCACTGCGATTCAGGAACTCAACGAATTCCTGGTTAGTCACTTCGAAAGTACCGATTGTGAAGGCTCCGTTTGCGTCGCCATAGGAATCGGTGAAAGGGCTGGCAGCTATCGAAATATCGCTTGACCCGGCCACAGATGGCGGCGTGGGGGTGGATGTGCCCGACGGCACGCGCGTTTGCAGGATCAACGTGGGCCTCGAGGTAGGTATTGGCGGGTGGGGGATCACCAATTTACACCCCTGCTCTGGAATCCCTGCCGGACAAACTGCATTTGGGATAGGGACACCATCACGCAGCAAACGCACTACCACCCCCTGCGCTGCATCGCTGTCCCACCAGAATACGCCCGAATCATCCACTTCCGCCGTGTATCGATGATTCCTGTCCACATTCTCCAAACACAGTGTCGGATAGGGCCATTGGTTTCTTGCCGACAACCGGAGGTATCGCAGACACGCGGGTGTGCCCAGCGGTTCCTCGAACAGGCCGCGAAAAGCCGGTGGCCAGTCCAGAGAATAGGCGCGTTTTTCCCGATTGATCTCGACCTGAAACTGGAGTCCCTTCAGCGAGACAGGAATATTCCCCGGAAACAGCACGTTCAGGCTGTTTTGGTCGGCGTAAATGACGATTTCGAACGAATTGGCAGGATCGTCACGCTGTGCAACGACACTCGAAATGCTCACGCTGATCAAGGCAATGATCCAACCGACGATGAGAATGATACGGCGCAGCATCCACATTTATCCTTTTAAGCGCTCAACGGATTTGGCACGAATAAAGCGTTTGCCCTGATTCTTCCGGGCATGATCCGACATTCCTCCCGTCGATTCTGAGCGTTACTGGCTGATTGCGCCAGTCAGAAACACGAGGATAAAGGGCGGTATTGATCAGATCGCACACGGCAGGGCCAGGGAACTGCGGGCTTGCCTGCTGGAAACAGAAACACTGATTCGCTGCGGTGAAAGCACTTTCTGGGAACGTCACCCCAAGTGTATATACCTCATTGCGCCCGATGTAGAGTTCGAGGCGGCCATAGTCTCCGGCACTTGCAGGGCAAACCGCAATCGTATCCGGGCTTCGAAAAATGACATAGGAAAGCGCGGCGGCAGTGGGTATCGGCAAGTCCGTCAACGTGGGGCTGGCGGTGACAGGCGTGGGATTACTCGTTACTACCACCGTTGCGGGTACAAGGGTAAAGGTGGATGTTGCTGTTGCTGTTGGCAATTCAGTCGGCGAGGCATCAGCCGTCATGGTGGGCTTACTGGGCGTCACAGTGGCCGATGCTGGAACCAGTGTCGGCGTCTCCTGTAGGCGCGGGAGCTGCATAATTACCGCCGCTACCAGCGCACAGATACCCGTAATGACAACGGCGATAATGACTGCAATCCCCTGCGGAATATCCTGATTAGCGTGTTTGATGGGAGATTCCGAGGATGGGTCTGGTTGTTCCTTCGGAGGAGAAAGATTAGGTGATGAAGATGTGGCTTGTGCTCGTATCTGCTCAATAAACTTATCAACCAATGTTTGGTCGGTTTTGCTTAAGAGGGAGGGATCGTTTCTGAAACTGACGAGAAAGGTCATCAGTGCATTTTGGTCATTAGTATCGTGGAGTATATGGAGCTTGGCAACCAAATTCCTTGCAAAAATACCCGCAGCCCCATCGAACTGCAACTTGCTCTCGATATTTGAGTTAGTTCCAAACGCACGAAGTATGTGGGATCGTCGTGTTCGCTCATCCTCCATATGTGGTATGAGTAGGCTGACAATCTCTTCAACTAGCCCCGAATCCAGCGCCATCGCGTGAACTCCTTACAGCAAAAGTTCACCATAGGATTTATACCATCATATCCCGAACTCGCATAGCATCATAAATCTGGTTGGTGTATAGTTTAGATATCGATTTGCATCCTGTTGCAGAAGATACGCTGGGGGCCATATTTGTCCTGATCGCGCAGTGACTACACGGAGTACAAGCATGAAAAAGTTCACCGTTTGGGTCGCTTTCCTTACGATTCTCACCGTGCTTTTTTTCTTTTATCCTCTGCCTTCGATAAACCCTTATATAGATTCTGATTCTTTCACATTAGCTCAAGGTATGACACCGAGTCTGGTTCCGACTGTCACGATCAATACGAACTGGACTCCGGTCGAGAAAGACTTCAACGATGTCATAATGGTACTCGGTCCATTAGGCTGCTTCGAGATGGGCAGCAAGAATGGTGAAGATGACGAAAGGCCTCCCCACAAAGTCTGTATTACTACCTCATTTTGGATCGATAAATACGAAGTTACTAATGAGCAATTCGATAGACTCGGCGGCTTTGCAGGACGCCAAAGTACATGGCCCGATCCCAAACGCCCACGTGAACGGATCACTTGGAACGAGGCTATGGACTTCTGCGCTTTACGGGAAGGACGTCTGCCGACCGAGGCAGAGTGGGAATATGCCGCACGGGGTCCAAGTGGTTTGGTATTTCCTTGGGGCAATCAGTTCGTTCCAAACAATGCCGTCTACGGCGGAGACAAAACTGGCACGAAGCGTACAGAAGAGGTGGGCAGTCATTCAAGTGGGGTTTCATGGGTAGGTGCGCAGGATATGGGTGGTAACATCCGAGAATGGGTTACCGACTGGTATGATGAGAAATACTATGCCTCAAGCCCGACGAACGATCCACAGGGCCCTGCCAAGGGCACAACACGAGGGCTTCGGGGCGGCTCTTGGAGGAGCGACGAGTCGGCACTGCGAGCGACCAATCGAGGAGCCGACAAACCAGATGCCGAATACTACAATGTGGGCTTTCGTTGCGTGAGGCTGGTAAATTGAACCGTGAATCCGTCCACGACATGCCCAGCACCGCGAAGTAAGGTCAGCGCCTCCGCCCCGGTAGGCTGTGTTGGCTCATTTAGACATCCGTTCGTAAAGTTGGAGGCTAAAAAAGGGTGGAGATAGGGTACCAA
>JACSRJ010000325.1 GCA_014879835.1 Anaerolinea sp. | reverse complement strand
CCCAGTTCGGTGGGTTTGAGGGCGCGTCCTTCAAGACCCACCAGTCCACCCGATTCGAGCCGTTCGAGGGCCTTGGCGCAGGCGAGGGCCTCCCCGGCACCGCCTGTCACCAACTGACTGAGCAGTTTGCCCCGGCTGAAGGGGACGGGCACCGCCTCACGGCATTCCAACGCCTGTAGGCTGAGGGTCTGCCCTGCGGTGAGGGGCGGTAAGGGCTGCTGCGCAGTCTCCAGCGTCCACCATGCCAGCGGGAAGGGGTGGGCGGGGTCTGTGCCCACCGCGATCTGCACCCCGCGCTGCATTGAGAGGGGCTGGTTTTCTCCTTCATGGTGCTCCCAGATCAGCCCATAGAGCCGCGCTCCGTAGGCAAGCTGCCCATCCGGGGCAGGCAGGCGCGCCGGGTCAGTGGGGCGGATGACCGCGCCCAGCGTTATCCAGCCAGCCTCAAAGAGGATACGGACGATGGCCCCGGTGCGGGCCGGCGTCCATCCCCACTGGGCCTCCGCCTGCGCCATCAGCGAGGCAAGGCTGAGCGGCGTGGGGCGCGGCTGTTCCCGGGTGAGGACGGTTTTCACCCAGAAGTGAGCCCCGCTGAGCCGCGCCCGGATCGCCTCCGCCTGTGCCTTCGAGAGCATGCTCACCCGTTTGCCCCTGATGGCGCTCAGGGTCGCTTCAAATGCCCCCTCTGCGGTGCCCAGTTGAGCGCTCAAGAGGTGTTCCTTCTCAGGCACATTCAGCCGCTGTTCATGCTCCACCAGCGCGGAGAGCATCACCAAGCCCAGACGGTCCACCTTGAGAGGTTGACCGAGGCGCTGGCTCAGCAGCGGGGTGAGCAGGTAAGCGACCAACCTGTCCGCCGCCCGCCGCGCCTTTGCTGCTGCCACCTGTTTGGGGTCAAGGGGGCGAGCGCCTGCCAGCGCCTGCGCCCAAGCGTGCGCGCTGAGACTGTCCAAGGACATGACCCGCACTGTGGTTTCAGGGGGCAGGTGAAGTGCCTCGACCACCCCTGAAGCGCTCAAGTCGTCGCCCAGCGCCAGATAGACCGCCTCGACCCCCACGGCCGCTTTTTGGAGCCGCTTCAGGGGCGCTTGGTGGTTCAGAGGAAGCTGGAAACTCAAGGCAAAGACCTCACTCACCGCCACCCCAAGGCGTCCCCGGGGCAGGTCAAACAGGTGACGGGGCGCGGCCTGCACCTGCCAACCGGGGCCCAACAAGGAGCGTACTCTGTGGGCGACGGCGGGACTATCCACGATAAGTAACGTGTTCATTGGGACTCCTTGGTTGTTGTTTTTGCTTCAGGGTTCTTGTCTGGACCGGAACCTGAGACCAGATGTGCTTCCAACTCCTTCTGGCGCATGACCAGAAACAGATGCCATTCACGGAAGGCGTGGTATGCCTCCTCCTCCATCACCTGAAAAGGACTGCTGCTCACGGGCTTGGGCATGGTTGTCCATCTCCTTATCTTGGCTAGAGGTCAAAATCGACCCGGATTTCTTGGGTGTCGAATTCATCCGGGGCGGGTTCATGGGGTGGAATCGAGCGCAAACCCGCCACCTCCAATTCCAACTCCCGCAGGGTCGTGAACGGGTCGGGTGGCCCCTGCTGGAACAGGCGCGGATCCTCTCGTTCCGGGTCGAGAAAGTGGTTGTCCACCGCCAGCTGCTCCGCCTGCTGCATGACCTCGGTGAGCGCACCCCGCCCCAAGAGATCGTTAAACTCCTTCTCGATGGGCTTCAGGGCTGTCAGGTCACTATCCTCGACCAGTTTGAGGGACTCACGGGTCTCAAAGTACTCACCCTCATGGGCCACCCACCACTTGTCGGCGTAGAGCGCCCACGCTTGTGACGGTTCCTGACGGGTGCTGAACTCATAGGCGACATCGCCCACCTGCTGGCGCAGGCTCTCCTGCTCTTCAGAGGCAAAGATACGGGCAAACTCCGCCCGTACCGCTTCATCCTCAACCTGATGGGGGAAACTCCCCCCCTCGTAAAACCGATTTCCGTCTGCCATTGTCCATCCTCCTCTTTCAAGTCGTGCGAAAACGGGCTATCTCCCCCTCGCTGGCGCGGTTGTAGAGCCACCAGATGCCCTCATCTTGGATATCGATTACAAAATGGAAACGGGGCAGGGATGCGATGATGTCCCGATGCTGCGGGTTCAGGTGCTGGAAGGCGGGATCATCCCGGAAGACGTGCATCCCCTGCCGCTGCGAAAACACGACGCGAATGGGGCAGTTTTCAAAGATGAGCCGGGCTTTGCCCTCCAGAAAGACACTCATCTGCTGATCCACCAGAAGCACCTTCTTGCGGCGGGTGCGAAAGGTCTTGGCGGCTTCGATCAGGAAGTCCAGCAGGGACGGATGGCGCATCAGGCGGTAGACCTCATCGACCGCGATGATGCGCGGCTGTTCGTCAATGAGGCTGTCCCGGCGAATGGCACTCAGCACCTGCGCATAGGCGATGGCCAGCAGAATCGGGTCTTCACTCATCTCGTGGAAGGAAAAGATGCGCGGCGGGATCCACTTCCGCTCCCCCCGCGACAGGTCGAGATTGGTCTGCCCATTGAGGAAACGCGCCCAGGGTCCACCCCCGCAGCACAGCCCTGCGATCTCATCCGCCAGATCACGGGCGATGACCTTGATGTGCTCCTTGTCCCCCAGACCTTGCAGGATGTCACACAGTCTTTCGGGCGTAGGGGTCAGCTCGGGCGTGATTTTTTGCAGGTCAGGAAAATCACGATACAATCGTTCCAGTGCTTCTCCGAGTAAGCCTCGTTCCAGATTTTCCCGCTGTCCCCCTGACAAGATCCGTCCCAACACCGTCTCGTACAGCCGGGTCACATGGCCGCGCTGTTCAGTCAGCGTCGTAAACATCACGTCGTTTGGGTTCATCACGGTGGTGCGAGCGCTCAGCACCTGCCACGGCAGCCCCAACGCCTCCGCCACATGCCTGCCATGCCCCATCGGTTCAAGCAGGTCAAAGGGAATGCCGTTTTCGGCGTATTCCCGGCTCAGGTAGCAGTTGCAGTAGAAGGTTTTTCCCCAGCCCGACTGCCCCACCCAGATTTCATGCACCGCCCGTTTGTCCCGCCACGAATCATGGAACATCGGATACGCCGCCCCCACCGCCTCTCCCCGCAGGATGCCCCGGGTGCTGGACAACTTGCGGTAGCCAAGCGGCGCGAGCATCAGCGCCAGTTCTCGTGAGGTCACGGGCCAACTCGTTTGAGGCAAGCCAATTTCCTTGCTGGGTTTTGCCGCGAAGTAACCCACCGAGCGTGCCAGCAGCTCACCCACCTCCTGCCGGAGCAGGAACCAGGCGCGCGTTTCGTTGACCACCGCTGCCACCCGTGCCTTAAGGGTCTCCACCTCTGGTGCGGCGACCGCAATAGTGACTTGCACCAGATGCAGCGCGTCCCCCTGATTCAGCTCTTGCAAGGCACGTCGGCAGTCATTGACCCGGGTCACCGAGCGGCTGTCCTCGCCGCGCAGGGTCGCCAGATGCACCTGGTACGCCGCGATGATGTTCTCCACCGCGTCGATGCCCTCGTTGCGGTCGAGGGTGCGGGGGATGTCCACCGTCAGCGCCAGTGGGAAGTTGAGCCGCAGGAGTGATGCCAGCGGACGGAAGAAGTTCCACACGGAAGGCAGAAACTCATAGCTGCTCAGCACTGCCCAGACTGGACGCCCTCCGGGACGCCCCACGGGTGCCAGATGCCAGAGCGGACTCTCCCGCAGTTCGTACTGTCCGCTGAACAGGGCGGGCCAAGCTGCCTCCGTGACGGGAGTATCAAACGCCGAGGTCATGCCTCCTGCTAAGGCACGAGGATTCTCATCACACCACAGCGCCATGCCGCACACTGCCCGCTGATACTCGGCGGAGTCCTGAAGCCCTTCGTAGTGCCGCCGATACTCCATGAGCAGCCCTGCCCGCTGCCCATCGTCCGTCTCTCGCGCTGTGCGGCTCACTAGGGCGATCTTCTCATCTAGGGTTGCGGGGATCTGCCAGCAGGCAAAACGTGCCAGGCTGTGCAGTGCCCGCAGCCAGTTGGCGAAGCGATTTTGCAGTGCCTTCACCCCATCCTCAGTGGCGTGCAGCATGAGGTCAAAGGGTTCAATGAGGAAGGTACGCAGGGGTGCATCCTTCATCTTGGGTTCCCGTGCCATCTAGCGCGCCTCCATGAAAGTCAAACTGTCTTCCCTATCCACATCAGCAACCCGAGCGAAGGTCACCCACTCCGCCCAATCGCCCGTGTTCGGGTTTTGAGGTGGCGCAAACAGCGCACTGCCCTCCAACTTCACCAGGTGGGTGGGCAGTTCCAAAAAACGGGCGAACTTACCTCGAACACTCTCCGGCCGCTGGAGGGAGGCGAGCATCAGTCCGCCCCGCACCTGATACAGCATTCGCTGCCAGCGGGGGATACCGCCGCGAGTGGTAGTCAGGATGATGAGCAGCAGCCCCACGCCTACTGCCAGCAGCACTGCCCAGTCGGGAACCACAAACTTGCCCAGGGTGTAGGTGAGACCTCCGCCCACCCCCGCCAGCATCAGGCGTTTGAAGGGCACCCCGGCAAACCCTTTTTCATCTCTTGAAAGGGTGTGAGACTTGAACTCTGCGACCACCGCTCCTCCTTCTGGGGTAGATTCAGGGGAACCCTCTTTTGGAGAGTTCCCCAAGAACGGATGCACCTTCACGAAAAGGAGATGATGGTGGTGATGCTGCTGGCAGCGATGATAAAGAGCAGCCCCATCACCACCTGATTGGCGGCACGAGGGTTGTCCTGCTTCCATTGGCTCACAATGGGCCACGAGCTGCCCAGATACATGATGCCGAGACCCAGCATACCAAGCACGGCAGCGATGGGGGCGACAAGCTGCGCGATGTCTCGCGCATCGGTGAAGAACTGATTAATTGCATCTCGAAGGGACACCGGACACACTCCTCACAATAGTGGACAAAAGCGTCAGGGCAGGGACCGCAGGTGGCGAGCGGACGCATCAACAATTGGAGAGGTAGGGCCCTGTTCCACGACTGCCGCCCTCGCCTGACAACGTTCAGGATAACAGGATAGGGCGGGCAAACCGGAGGATTTTTCGCGTCCATGCTTACCAATTTTGGGTGGAGAGTTAGCAATTTTGTGGGGAAGGAGGTCGGCATTACTGGATGTGACAAGGGGCGACACCTCACCGACAGCTACTTAGGATAGCAACACAGTGAAGGCGAACGATGCCATTTTCGGAGTGCGGGTGATAAAAATGTGGACGGGATGAGGAAGCTTTCGCGTTAATCGTGAGACTTGTCAGGACAGGGCAGGCAGATGTGCGATAAACGGGGCAAAATACCACCTGTGACTAAGGGATTGGGAATGTAATTTTGAGAAGTTGATATGCAAAGTTGGGAATATTGCGCTTAGGAATGGTCTAGTGATCGGAGAATTCTTAAAATCCCAGAAATCAGGTGCTCGCGTATTCGGAGATTCCTATGCCCAAAACAACGCCAGGACAGGCAAAAAACAGCATAAGACGTGCACTACGCACAGTCAATGATCCTGAGCCAAGCACATCAGAGATCACCCAACTGTGGGAATATTTCAGTTCAAGGTGTGCCTATTGCGCTCGCACACTCAATAGAGCCCATCGGGAAGGGCATATAGATCACTTGATCTCTAGCGGCACAAACCACATTTCAAATCGCGTCCTTGCATGTGCATCCTGCAATGGTGACGAGAAACGAGAAAGCGATTGGATTGAATTCTTGCGCGGGAAAACTTCCAGCGAGCTTGAATTTCGTAGTCGCCGTGAGCATATTCAGTTATGGTGCAGTTCCCATGCTCCAAAGCAACCTCGTCTGATTGATGCAGAAGTGCAGGCCGAGATTGACCGCGCTTTAGAGGCATTTGATATTGCTCTTGCGAACCTTCGGAGATTGCGCAAAGCGCATAGCGACGATGATTAGCACACTGACCGAACTGAGCTGTTGGTAAGTGAGGTTATTTTGAAAGCATACCGATTTGTAATGTCGGTATGCCCCTTCGTCCTCGTATACCCGAACTTTTCTACTCAATTGGCCCTTATGGCATAGCGATAATCTCCGATGCCCAGACTCCCCCACGGCTCTCCCGCCCACGCCCAATGCACAGTGATATCCGACGCCTGACCCGGCAGCAGGGCGAAAGGCATTAAGCCATCCGCCGGGACTCGCGGTCCCGCTGGATTGGGCGCGTACCCAAACGCCACCCACATCAGGTCACCGGTTATCTGCATCGCCTTCCCGCCGCCGTTGTAGAGCCGCAACTGCACCGTCACCCGCCCGGGCACAGTGGTGACGGCGATGACCTGCACCTCCAGCCGTTCAAAGGGTTGGGGGGTGACGGTGGGTGTCGAAGTCATCGTTGCTTCGGGGGTGGGTAACAGGCTCCCCGCTTCGTTCAGCGCTCCCGTCCGGGACAGTTCCTGGTCGGTGGGATAGTCCGCGGTGACGACCATCCGGGTGCTAGTAGGCAGCCCCACTTCATCGCGCTCTCCGACCAACACCAACACCAAACCCGGTTCCACCTGACGGAAGATGCCCGTTTCGCTGCGCACCACTTCGGTTTTGGCGCTGAAAGTGAAACGCAGGCTCGCGCCGGTGTTCAGGTGTAAGGTGAAGACCGTGCCCGCGCCCATCCGGGCAAATAGGGCCGCGTTCTCCGGCGCGTAGGGCACGCCGATGACCGGTCGCACCGCCAGCCCCGCGAGGTACGAGGCAGTGTCCGGATTGGGGTCGAAGTTCCACTCCGCCGTCTGGATGACCCTTCTTTGCACCACAAACACCCGCGGCGACGCGGCATCGTCCAGTGCTACTCGTAGATTCACCGGGTAGGCCGCCGCCCTGTCCCCATCACCACCCCGGATCACCGGGTCCTGCTCTTCGAGCGCGATGGGCGTGGGGGTGGGACTGCGGCGCGGGGTAGGCGAAAGGGTCAGGGTCGGGGTGAGCGTCAGGTTCTCCGCGACTCGGCCGCCTCGTCCGCCGATGCGGGTCAGGAAAAGCAGCACGACAAACACCAACGCCGTTCCCCCAATGACAAACAAGATAGGGCGCTGTCCCTGAGGTGTGTCGCGCTCGACCAGAGTTTCCGGGGCAACCACCGAGATCCCCTGGCGTGCTGCTTCCTGGATACGGACGGGACAGCGTGCCCAGCGCGCCCCAATGGGGATGAGGGCGGTCTCTAGGTAGCGACTCAGCAGTTCCCCCGCGGCCTGCTGTTCGAGTGCGTCGGAGCCGGATGCGCCCGCGTTACGCACCTCACGCTCATATACCGCTTTGTAACGGCGCTGACGGTCGGTGGGCACCAGTTCCCAGAGGGCGGTCAGTTCTGCAAGGCTCAGGGACTGAAGTTCCTCCACCGGGTAATAACGTAAGGTCTCGCTCATTCCTCATCCTCCTGCATCAATGCCGGATCATTATTCACGGTCAACAAGGTTTCACTGCCCGTCATCGCTGCGTCGGAAGGGATGACCATCGGAGAAGTCGCACCCGCCGCGGTGCTCGTGTTGGGAGCTGGCTGTCCTTGGCGCACGGCTCCTTCAAGACGGTCAGCGGCACGTTCTAGGCGACTGCCTGCCCCTTCCAGCCGGAGCGCCGCATTGGCCATGCCACTGTCGGGGGATGGGTTGTCCCCAACCACCTGACTGAAATGCTGCTCCAACTCCTCACCGGTCTCCTGTTCGACCTGTTCCTCCCGCTCCGATGCAGCTTGAAACTGCGTGCTCAGCTCAGGGGTGTTGACAGGAGCTGGTGAAACCGGAGTTACCGTCGGTTCCGGGTTGTCCTCGAGGATGACAGGCGTGAACTTACCCTTCCGTTCAGGCTGAAGTGGCGTGAAATCCCCCTCCAGCGGCACTTCGGGTGCTTCCCAACCCGGACCCCGGGTGAAACCCGCGAGGGTCCTGCCCACCGCAGGCACCAACATCGGCGGATGGGAACGTCCATACTCATCCACCTCCGCATGAGCGGGATCGCGGTCAGTGAGCAGCGCCGCCCCCACCACGG
>JACSRJ010000161.1 GCA_014879835.1 Anaerolinea sp. | reverse complement strand
TACTCTTCAAGATGCCCATCGTGTTTTTGCTGACTACTACCCCTCATCTTCACCCAGTTGAGGTACTAGAAACCCCGCTGCTGCGGGCTCAGAATCGGGCGGAATTCGCAGGCTTTTTCCAATATCCAATTCAGATCGATAGGACGCGGATGCACGGGCTGTTGATCGAAAGCGATCGGTCAGGTAAAAACGCGATCAAACTGGTGGGACTCGATCCCCAATCAGCGGAATTTGGTCGGGTGCTGCATACGTTTGTGTTTCAAACCGACTCCGCGGCAGGCGCGATCAGCCCTGACGGACAGACTGCGTTGATTGGTGATGGAAAGCATCTCGGATTGTGGGATTTGAACACTTACCAACTGATCCGTTCGTTCGAACTGCCCAACACCCCTTATCACCGATTCCTAGAATTCCATCCCAATGGACGCCATGCCCTGCTGCTAACCAACGACAAAAACATCTTCATCTACGAAGTTGGCACCGGCAAGATCGTGAGCCGCCTATCCGGTCACAATTCACAAGTTTCTGCGGCGCATTTTTCGTCTGACGGAGATCAAATTATCTCCACAGGACCGGACGGGGCGCGCATCTGGGAATACCAGCGTGGCGATGTCCTGCGTGAGTACGAGACTTTCATTCCACCCGTTCCCGGAGGGTTTCCGCGAGGATGGGATCTCAGCCCGGACGGACAAACACTGGGACTGGCTGGTGAGTGCGCTGGTGGATGTACCGATGAAACAGGTGCGGTTCTCTACGATGTGGCAAGCGGGAGGGAGATTCAACGTTTCGTGGGGTACCCCAACGGTGCGTATCGCGTATTTTATACTCTGGATGGCACCAAAATCTTTGTTCTCGATTTAGCCTCAGCGCATGGTGGCGTTTGGGACACCACCACTTGGCAGAAAATCAGTAGCTTAGTGGAACCAAAAATCAATAACATGCCACCGATGATCTCAAGCGCCAGATTTCGCGCCGATGGTCGCAGCATGGTGAGTACCATTTATGGATTGAATCAGATCGTGATCTGGGATATCACGCAGAATCCTGCTCGTGAGTTAAAGCGTATTCCAGCGGAGCCTTACTCACTCCAACTGGAATTAACTGCGCTGGCGGAATCTGTGACCCAAACATTCATTTTTGCGACAACATCGACGAGTGACATTCTGGGTTGGGATGTGGAGACAGGGGCGCAGGTAATCGTATTAGAAGGACACACTTCATCGATAAACAGCCTCGCTGTCAGCCAAGATAAACGCTTTCTACTATCGGGCGGCTCCGACAACGCCCTTATTTTGTGGGATATTGATCCAGCTTCTACCTCTTTTGGACAGGAAATACGGCGCTTTGTTGGGCAGCCTTCCTCAATGTTTGTCGTTGCTTTCAGCCCTGATGGACGCTACGTCTTTTGCGACTCTTACCTACAAGGTGTACGTCAGTGGGAAGTCAAAACTGGCGCAATGGTGCGTCACTACGAGGATTTAACTGGGTTACGGATCGCGCCTGATGGTCGGTCATTTATCAGTGCGCGATCAGCCTTATTGAGAATCTCACAAATTCGCATCGACACCCTACCCGAACTAAAGGCGTGGATCGGGGAACATCGCTATGTGCGCCCGCTCACCTGCGAGGAGCGCGCCCAGTACAATATCCCACCGTTATGCGAGGCGGAGCAGTAGGATGCGAGGGTGTCACAAACAACATACGCCTCATTTGTGCCACCCTTCAGCGCTTCGTTATCTTCCTTGATACCTCCGCACCAGCCGATTCACGCGCGCTACGGAGATGCCAAACTCCCGTGCCAGATCAACGGCGCGCTCACCAGCGAGGAAACGCTGCACGATTTCAAGGTTGCGACTCTGCTTTTCGGGGATCAAGCTGCTTGCTGGTTTGGTGGGAAGGGGGTCGATTCTGGTAAAACGCGACCAGGACACGCTCCACGATGCGGAGCAGGGAGTCACGTGATATGGGTTGGCAGCCGTTCGAACGAGCGGATAGAGAGCAACACGCATGACGAATACAAGGTTCATCACCTCATCAGACGGCGCGCGCATTGCCTATGAGGTGTGCGGTTCGGGACCAGCCCTGGTGCTCCTGCACGGGTTTGAGAATGATCGGCGGCAGTGGCATGAGCAGAGGTGGGTTGAACGCCTGTGCCGTGAACACATGGTGATCCCCGTCGATTTGCGAGGCTGCGGCGAGTCGGATGTCTCCAGTGACCCGGCGTACTATGCGCCTGAGGCTCACATGAACGACATACATACCATCGTAGATGCCTGTGGCGCAGTGGCCTTTGCTTTGGTGGGTTTCTCGTGGGGAGCGACGGTGGCTCGTCATCTGGTCGCGCACTCTGACCGGATAACCCGCTGCGTGTTGATGAGTACCTATTTTGGGCAATACTTCACCGAGGCACTTCTGGCAGCCCAGATGGAACACTATGCCCACCATCCGATACTTTCCGCCCGGATCAGGGGCTTACGTGCGTGGCCCGGCGTTGAACCGTCCGATCTGCGCGCACCAACACTGATCATTACCGGCACAAAAGACGACGATTACAGCGTGGTTACGATGCTGCAAGCGCAGCGCCCGGCGCTCAATGCGGCAGGGGTAGGGCTAGAGGTGTTCGAAGGATTGGATCATGGGGGGCTGATCGAGACGGTGACTGTGGTGTTGCCCCGTGTACAGGCTTTTTTAGCCGAACCTTGAACACCACAGAACGCATCTCAATGGGCTGACATACCAACCCATCGGTAGTTTATTGACTCCAGAAGTCAGAGCGTGTCCTTTGCGAGCGAATCCCGCCACAGTGCCATTTGGGAATCCAAGTTTGTGACCAAGAATGGGCTTTTCATCTCAAGTCAACAAACTACCGCTAAAAAACAGAACAGATGTCCGATGTAGCCAGCACATCTGATCCGTGACAACGACAACGAGCATGGAACCGTCTTCGATCTTGCAGCAGCAGGAGACTTGCACCACAGTTATCAGCTTGCGGCTAAGAACCCTCACTGCCAGAGCAAAATGAATCGGGAACTAGGCGCCTTGCTTTGTATCCTCTATTCACTTCCCATAAGTCTCAATCACGTTCACCAGTTGAGGAATCTCAAAAGGCTTCGTGAGTACAAAAGAGAATCCTGCGTCATAACACGCTTCGATTTCCTTGGGCAAGGATAAACCAGTCACAGCAATTACAGGTTGTTGATAGCCACGTTCTCGTAATTCCTGCGCAAGTTTATACCCATCACGTGTATGGTTAAGAACTACATCCACCATGATCAAATCAAACTGTTGTGCATCAAGAGACCGTGCTTCGTTCGCATCACTAACCAACACTAATTCGTGCTGGGTGGCTTGCATATAACGTGTGATGAGGTTGGCATCATTGGGATCATCTTCGATATAGAGAATACGCATCTTAGACACTCTTTTCTGGGAACGCCAGAATGTTTTGAATCTCCGCTAGAAAGGTATCGAGCACAATCGGCTTCTGAATGTGGGTTGTCGCACCCAGCCTCATGGAGGCATCTTTATCGGTCTCTACAGTACACACCGCAACGGGAATAGACGCCGTTTCAGGATTAGCTTTTAGACTTTTAAGAAGGTCCCATCCATTTACATTAGGCAGATGAACATCCAAAACGATGAGGGTAGGCAAGATTCCTTCAGCAAGGTCCATGACCTTCGCCCCATCATGGGTATCTGTCACGACATAACCTTTACTTTCCAGAATGCGGCGCATCATCTCTCGAGTGCTGACTTCATCCTCCACCAAGAGTATGAGTGGAATTGCCTCAACCGAGAGATCCGCAGATGATAATGTCTCCACACTGCTTGGTTCTGGTAGGTTTCTGGTCGGCTCCGTCACTGTACTAGGCGCAAAGGGCAGGGTGAACGAAAACGAACTTCCTCGTCCTTCTTCACTGTGAACGCTTAGATCACCCCCATGCATGATACTGAGACGTTTGCTAATATCTAGCCCTAATCCCGTGCCCCCATATTGTTTATCGGTATCGGCACTGGCTTGCTGGAAACGATCAAAGATGGTTGCAAGCGATTTCTCCGGAATACCAATCCCCGTATCGGTCACTGAAACCCGGACACATTGGGTCTCTAGTTCTGCACGTAGGGTAATACTCCCCGTGTCTGTAAACTTGACTGCATTCGACATTAAGTTCAGTACGATTTGCCGCACGCGAAGTGGATCACCCCAGACACGGGGAATATTGTTGGGGATTTCACTGATGATTTGGATGGGTTTATCTTTGAGCAGCCCAAGCGATGTTGACACCACACCACGAAAGATTTCAGCCAAATCGACTACGGTGGGACGCAATTCGAGCTTCCCCGCTTCGATTTTACTGAGATCAAGAATATCCGTGATCAAACCGAGGAGATAATTACCATTGTCTTTGATCAGTTGAATATCTTGGCGGTAAATATCGGGCAGAGTTATGCCATTGTACATTTGAGGCATGGTCAACATCGAGCTGGTATAACCGATGACCACATTCAATGGGGTACGCAATTCATGACTCATGTTAGAGAGGAAAATGGATTTGGCTTTGCTCACTTCTTCGGTTTTACGGCGGGCTTCCTCAAGACTCTGATTCGCAGCGGCAAGTTCTTTGGTGCGCTCAGTCACACGGTTTTCAAGGTCAGTATAAAGTGTTTGTAATTCACGGGACATGGTGCTGAAGGCGATGGCTAAGTCATTAATCTCGTCGTGCGTTTTGACCACAGGGATTGCTGCAGTCAAATTTCCACGACTGATCTCTGTAGCAGTGTGGGCGAGCATCTGAACCGGGTGCGTGATGGTGCGGGTAAAGATCACTGCCACCAATACAGCCAAGAGTAACGCCCCAAGAGTCAAAATAATCACCACCAAGCGGGCATTCGTGACCGCCTCAAAGACCTTACGGATAGGGTATTGATAAAGTAATACCCACTGGAGATTGTCTTGATAGGGTGGGTGAACATGCTTGAATGTCTGCATCAGTTCGGGTCGTTCTGTGGAGCCAAACAAGATACCTTCATCCCTGAGTTGAGACAGAATTGCTCCCGAATCAATGATCAAATCCTGATAGAGTGTCCTAGTGCCCCCCCCACGTGAGAGACTCTGGTTTTGATCGGGGTGCAGGAGATAAGTCCCATCCTGTGCATTTACAATAAACGTGGTTTCACTTGGATCGGAAGAAATTGCCGCACTAAGAATCGGACCAGCATTCACCCGCAAGGCAATAACGCCGACTTTAACCCCACTACTGTTCACCAGTGCGGTGGAATAGTCAATGATGGGTGTCGGGGTTTGTCCATCAATGCTCTCGTTGGTCAGGTTGGAGATGTATACCTGCCCTATAGGTAAGCGCAGTGCCTGAACAAAATACGGTAGAGTAGGCGTTGTTTGCAGCTCCGACGCAGGCGCAATGATCACCAGATCATCGCGTTTATCGAGACGAACCACCTCACGTCCCTCAAGGGTGAGAATACGCAGTGCGCGATAGTCTGAATTTTTTAGAAAGGACTCAAGGAAGGCATATACACCATCCGTACTTGTTTGAGGATTCTGCCCCAGATCGTCAACGTAACGGCGCGTCGCTGGCGCACGACTTAGGAAAAGGGTGTTGCGCTCAGCACTGAGAAGCAATGCTTCAAGTTTTGCGGCGTTCGCTTCCGCCATTCTGAACTTATCGGATCGGGCTTGTTCAATGACAGTATTACTGATGATATTGGTCATATAAACCACAATCACCGCTGTGGGGATCAATAAAACCAGCGCAAAAGCAAAGATCAGTTTTGCTTGCAGGCTAGCTTGAAATCGTGCGAAGAGAGACAATGGCTTCATTGGTGTTAATCCTCACCGCAGCTTACAGCTGTACTTATCCCTCAGGGATTCCATCAATGCCGTTCTGGGTCGACACTCTGGATTCTTTTGCTGTGGGTGTCGCCATTCGTTTCACCAGAGCTACAAACTCTTCGGGGATAAAGGGTTTACTGACAAAGGCTGAACACCCAAATCTCTCAGCGACAACTTTTTCTATATCGGCGGTGCGTGCGGTGACTGCAACAATAGGAGGTGCAGCTTTATCCCCAAGTTGCTTCTTGAGGGTTAGAATCATGGTTCGACCATCTATATCAGGCAGGTCAAAGTCAAGCAAGATGAGATCGGGACGTTCTTGACGTGCTAACTTTGCACCTTCAAGCCCTCGCAAGGTATGTTTGATCTCATAACCTTCTGCGCTCAAAATGCGAATAACCATGTCTGCGTTAGCCTGATTATCCTCGATCAACAATATGTATGACATGGTGGTTTCCTCGGTAAATCTTGATTATTCAAAAACATGGCGAATCTCCTTCGCCTCCAGTGCTAATTTGAGCTTGTTGCTTCAGGCGTAGATACCGTTGATTTCTCTACTGTGGGCTTCCCGTTATCCAACTCAGGTGCTCCAGCGAGAGGTTCTGTCCAAGTTGTACCTTCGATGTAAGCGTCTAGGTTGCTAGCATCCACAATGGTTGAAGGGGTAAGAATATACTGGGGGACAGTTTCACCTCGAAGGATTCGATCAGTCACTTCGACCGCAGTTTGACCTATACGTGAGGGGTAAACGCCTAGAGTCGCGGTGAATTTACCTGCCTTGATGAGATCGAGTGTTGGTTGGTTACCGTCAATGGCAATCGCAAAAAAGTCCACATTAACCTTTAGTCCCAGTTTCTCACCTGCTTGAACCGCGCCAATTGCCATTTCATCACTGTTGGCATAAAACAAATCAATGTCCGGTGTGCTTTGCAACACGGTTGTTGCCACCACTTCACCCTTAGTGCGCAACCAGTCAGCCTGTTGTTCACCTACGATCTCAACAGCAGGACATAATGCCAAGCCGGCTTTATAACCTTGGGTTCGGCGGTGAGAGTAAATACTATCAATCCCGGTGAGGATGTAGATTTTGCCAGTAGCCTTTTCGGGGGTTGTTTTGTATTTCTGGGCGAGTAGCTGGCAGGTATAGATACCCAGTTTCTCGGCGCCGCCCCACTGATCATAACCAATATAGGCGGTAGGTTGCCCTTCAGAAAGGGGGGTAATGAAGTTATACATGGAGATGGGAATGTTTTTTGCATTGGCGGCCTTGACCGAGTTTACCATTGCCTCAATTTGAATCTGGTTCACGATCAATGCTTCAGCGCCACTGGCAAGCGCTTTTTCAACGACCTCAACTCCGCCAGAGAAGTCACCCTCACTTTCAGGTGCAGTTACCTCAATTTCCCAACCTAGTTTTTGGGCAGCCGCTTTTGCGCCATCAACTGCGGCTACATGAAAGGGACTTGTGAAACCCGGGGCAACAAAACTAATACGATGTGTTTTTTGAGCGTTATTTGATCGTGTGAGAACAAACACCAAACCAAGAAGGACTACTGCACCCACTGCAAGAAACAAACCCATAAGACGCTTTGAATTCATTTTTAAGCTCCACAAATATATACCATACTGTATTTTTCATGAGTGTATGCGAAGTTTGGTGTAGATTCAACTAATGCCCATTAGGAATTTCAGCACTAGGTATGGAGGGTTGGGGGACTTCTTCTTCGAGATTCAGCGGGCCTGCAAGGCAAGTTCCATGATTCAGAACATGCTTTAATCGGTGATGGTATTGCGAAGTTTGTTATAACATTGTTTTATTGTAGCTATTTTTCTCAGCCCGTAACACAGCTCTCAAGGGTCAGAGACCGTTTGAAAAGGGTAGGCTTTACGCAGATTGAACCTATTTGCCCCTATGTATCGAAAGAAAGGTACGCCTGCAAGAGAGGGTCAATAAATCGGATTGCGGCTTGACAGGCAAGAAAACCGAAGTAAATGGGATGCCCTTTGGTTGAAGAAACTGCCTGACAGACGAGCCACTCGGCCAGTAAAAGTTAGGGGGGTACACCTAAAATCGAATGCGTGTCGTGCCCTCTAACGTTAACCCTCAAAGAATCCGGCAAGATCGTCCTCATTTTGATGATCCGATTTGGCGCTACGACGCGCTATCAATCGGTCTAAGTGGGGACGATG
>JACSRJ010000069.1 GCA_014879835.1 Anaerolinea sp. | reverse complement strand
GATGGCGGTGGAACTGTGCAAGGTCAACCTGTGGATGGAGGCGCTGGAACCGGGCAAGCCGCTCAACTTCCTTGACCATCGCATACAGGTGGGCAACAGCCTGCTGGGAACCACGCCGAAGCTGATGACGGGCGGCATCCCCGATGACGCCTTCAGCCCGATTGAAGGCGACGACCCGAAATACGCCGCCACTTTGAAGAAGCAGAACAAGCAGGAGCGCAAAGACCGCGAAACCGGGCAGCGCAGTATGTTTGAACTCATTGAACCACCCGCAAACTATGCGTCTTTGACGCAATCCGTACAAGCACTTGACCAGATGCCAGATGGCTCGCTGTCAGCGATACGCCAGAAGGAAGCCTACTATCGGGCCATAGCCGACGACCCCAACTACAAGAAAGCGCGATTGCTGGCAGATGCATGGTGTGCCGCTTTTGTCTGGAGAAAAAGTCCGCGGCATTCTGAATTGCCGTTTGAGCTTTCAGCGTATTTGGGGTTACCCAAGCTCCCACTTACGGACTTGATATATCGACGCCTGGAAGATAATCCCGATGTCGAAGACCTAAGCGGTATCCGCAGCTATACGGCGGCACTTGCTGACAAGTATCAGTTCTTCCACTGGCATGTGGCGTTCCCGGATGTGTTCACCGTTCCGGAGGACTTGCAGCACGCGGAAAACGAACAAACCGGCTGGCACGGCGGCTTTGACGTGGTGCTGGGCAACCCGCCCTGGGATCAGATTCAGCTAGATGATCGTGAATTCTTCGCGGTAAGTGCGCCAGAGATTGCGGGCGCGGCAAACATGAGCGCCCGTAAAAAGATGATTGCTAAACTGGCAAAAGATGACCCCGATATACACAGCGCCTATTTACAGGCAGTGCGCGCTAATGACGGCGTAAAACACTTTGCTCATGCCAGCGGATGCTATCCCTTCACCAGTTTTGGGCGATTAAACACCGCCCCCCTATTCTGTGAATTGGGTTTGAATATTATCAATCCACAGGGCTATTCAGCATTGATCGTGCCAACAGGAATTGCAACCGACTCATTCAATCAGTATTTCTTCAACCATATTGTGGACAGCCACGCACTGAGCAGCCTGTTTGACTTTGAAAACGCGCGAGGCATTTTTCCTGCTGTACATCGTAGCTATAAGTTTTGCCTGCTGGTTCTGAACGGACTAACACGAACGGCACAGGAAATGCGCTTTGCGTTCTTCGCACATGCTGTAAGTGACCTGCCGGAGATCACATTCTCGCTCACCCCTGAAGATATAGCCCTGCTCAACCCGAATACGCGGACAACGCCAATCTTTAGAACCAAGCGCGATGCAGACTTAACCAAGAGCATCTATCAGCGTGTGCCTATCTTGATTCGTGAAGGTGAACCAGAGGAAAACCCCTGGGGCATCAAATTTCAGCTTATGTTCATGATGAACACCGACTCCCACCTATTCCGCACCCGCGACGAACTGGAAGGCGCCGGATTCACGCTGGTGGGGAATCATTTTGTGCGCGGGGATGCACGCTACCTACCGCTGTATGAAGCGAAGATGATGCACCAATTTACTCACCGCTGGGCCACCTATACGCCTGATGGCAGCACCCGCGACATGACGCCCGATGAACAGCGCGACCCGTCCGCGCTGGTCATACCGCGCTACTGGGTGGATGCGCGGGAGGTGGCGGCACGGTTGGAGTTCTGGAATCAGGATTGGTTGCTAGGTTTTCGGGATATTGCCAGACCTACGGATGAGCGTACCGCCATCTTCGATGTGATTCCTCTCGTCGGAGTAGGTAACAAGATTCCATTATGGTTAAGTGAACTGGACAACATATCCAATCTTTTGTGCCTTTTTGCCAATACAACAGCATTTGCATTAGATTTTGTTGTGCGACAAAAGATTGGCGGTGCTTCGTTAAACTTCTTCTATGTAAAACAGTTTCCCGTCATCCCGCCGCACACATACACGCCCGCGCTGCTGGATTTCATCGTCCCCCGCGTGCTGGAACTCACCTATACCGCATGGGATTTGCAGCCCTTCGCGCAGGATGTCGGCTATCATGGCGCGCCCTTCGTGTGGGACGAAGAACGGCGCTTCCTCATGCGCTGCGAACTCGACGCGCTCTACTTCCATCTGTACCAGATCAGCCGCGACGATGTGGATTACATCATGGAGACGTTCCCGATTGTGAAGCGGAAGGACATCAAAGCCACATCCGACGAAAACGGCGAAGGTGGGGAGTATCTGACCAAGCGCGTGATTCTGGAGATGTACGATCAGATGGCGGGGTTAGCCCTCACCCCCGTCCCCTCTCCCAAGGGGCGAGGGGAGAATGAGGGGACTTATCTGGTGCCGGATGTGAGTCAGTGGGCGACGTGGTTGAGTCCGGGGCCTGCGGATCCGCGCGTGGCGCACCCAGAGCGGGAGGGATAAGAACTTGACTTTTGTGTTTATTAGCTACAGTCACGCCGATAAAGATCACGCCGAAATGCTGGAAATCCAGTTACAGGAGCGTAATTTCGAAGTTTGGAGAGATAATCGAATTCTTCCCGGAGATCATTGGGAGAGTGAGATTCTCAAAGCTATCAAAGATTGTGGTGTTTTTGTCGTTCTAATGAGCGACAATTCCTTACAATCTGCCTATGTAAATAAAGAAATTGACCATGCTGTTTCTTTAGGCAAAACGATAATTCCGGTTCTGCTAAGTGGTGATCCGTTTCCAAAGCTCAGTGAAATACAATACGTAAATGCCACTTCACAGATTAATGTGACGCCACAATTTGAAGCGACAATTCGGAAAGCTTTTAAGAACAAGCTGACTGTACCGAAACAGATTCAATCGCTGGAGTACTATGTCAAAGAGCTGGAGGGACTCCTACGAAATACACATGAACGACCTATGGTAGGAGAAATCATAAAATATCAGAAACAACACAGCCTACTACTCGATTCAATTACTGAAAGGCTGGCACCGTATCGTGCTCCCATAGATATCCACAACTTGGAAGAGCTGGATGATATTTTCACGGAATGGGCAGATCTCGCAGAAAGCCTACGAAGGTATGCTCAAAAGGTCGAAGTCGATTCAGAGGATATTATGTCTGAAATCCAAGACTTGCAGGAAGAATGGGAAGAGGTTCTTGAAGAGGACCCTGATGCAGTCGAACCACCGCCTACACCACCAGTGAATTTTCCTCATATGTATGATCGTGATCTGTTTGACAATGATTAGGCGAAGGTGGGGAGTATGTGACCAAGCGCATCACCCTGGAGATGTACGACCAGATGGCGGCGCTGCCCGCGATGCACGTCCCCGCGCCGAAGGACGAGTCCGCGACGTATGCCGTGCCGGATGTCAGTCAGTGGCAAACGTGGCTGAGTCCGCCGCCCGCGAGTCCAGACGTGGCGCATAGTAATGAAAGTTGAATGGCAGGGTACATAATGGCACGCAATATATTCTTAAGTTACAGCCGCGATGAATTGGAAATTGCCCAGAAACTCCGTACCAGGCTGGAGCGTGCGGGCTTTCGTGTTTGGATGGATAAAACGAAGCTCGAGATTGGTGCGGAGTGGCGAGAAGAAATCAAAAAGGCAATTCACGACTCACAGGCCATCGTGATTGCCCTGTCGCCGTCCGCTGCACGGTCAGAATATGTCACGGAAGAAATAACGATTGCCCGGGGCGCTCATGTTCATCCATTTCCGCTGATTATACATGGTCGCCCAGAAACCGCGGTGCCACCGATGCTGGTAGAGTACCAGCATTTCGATGCGACAGATAGGAAATTCGATGCGGGGGTTAAGAGACTCACAGAGTCCCTGTATGCTTATGCGGCCATTCGGCAACCCAATAAAAAGTGGCTAAAAATAGCTATAGGGACTACTTTCGTTCTTCTCGCAGTGACAGCAGCGGTAAGTCTTAAACTCTTTAGTCTTGCCACTTATCATGTGCCACTATTCGACGTGCTTACTTATGTTGACTTTGAGAATCAGGCCGATTTAGCTGACTGGGCATCAGGAGATACCAGCTCAATTGCACAGTCTTCGGCAGAGTCATTCTCAGGGTCATACTCCCTGGCTGTTACAACCACGTCGGGGGCTGAGGATAGACAGAAAGTTTTCTGGAATCGCCCACTTCATGCCAATGCTATAGTGGGACAAGTATATTGGCCGGAACAATCCGGTATCCAACTGGATTGGGCGCAGTTTTGTGCCTGGGCTTGCGTGCCCATTGATGTCCAAACCAACCAATGGAATACGTTTAGTATGGACGTGTCCGAATTGACATTTAACGACACACCGCTCTCTCAGCTTAGAATTCCCCAGTTGTGGATACAGGTTCAACTCAGCGGCCCTAGCCCAGATCTTCCGTATACCTTTTATGTGGACGGCTTCCAATACTATCCAAGCGAGTAACGCGAAGTGTCAGGTTTAGACGTCAGCCGGTGGCAGACGTTGCTCAATCCACCGCCCGCTGATCCGTCAGTGGCGCATGGGGAGCAATGAAACCGTTAACGAGTTTGTTTGTAGGAGCTTTTATGCCAACGATTGAAGTCTTGTTTGAAATCCCGGTCGCTGTAGTTAACGGTCTCGCCACAGGTTCGCTGGAACGTGTCGGTGGTGTGATCCGTGAGGCTGGCAGTAAAGAAGTTGTGATGTGGCTGCGTGAAGGCGGACAGATCAGCCAGAATCCGGGCGTGGCTCAGGGTCTGATGGCATCCGTACTGCGCAGCAGCGGCATGAGTTCTGCAACCGTGGGCGTTGTGCTGGCTGGAACGCTGAGCACCCTGAATGTTGCACTGTCTGGTTACACGTTGTATTTGATGATTGCCCGTGTCCATGCGCTTGAAGCACAAATCGAGCATATTCACGAGCGTGTCGCTGAAGAATTCGCACGGGACCGACAGGTTGATTTTGAAACCGCTCTCGCCAGTGCTGGCGATGTGGTCGATGCTGAGAATGAGACATTTAAGCAGCAGGCAGCTTCCAGGGCGATTGATCAGTTATTCAACACGCGGCAGCATCTTCTCCGTGATTTTGATGCCGTCCTCGAAGATAAGATGACTCCGCAGCAGTGCCAGCAGGCACAGCTCTTTCTTTTACAGGCCATGCACGTTGATACCCTGCGGATTCGGTGTTATCTGGAAACTGATCAGCTTGCACTGGCGAAGTCACGACTCGCAGCATCACTTGAAGCGTATCAAAATCGTACACAGGCGCTTATCCAGAAATGGCTTGGCGACTACCCCGCACTCTACTTCCACGAAACAATTTCTGATGAAGACTTTGAGCGCTATATCAATATCGAGCGATGGCTGCGCGACAAAGACGATGTGCTCATGGACGTTGTCAAAACCCATCGCCATGATTTCTGGAATAAAGACGCAATCAGGCCCTTACATGGGTC
Organism: Anaerolinea sp.; assembly: GCA_014879835.1. Lineage (GTDB taxonomy): Bacteria > Chloroflexota > Anaerolineae > Aggregatilineales > UBA2796 > UBA2796. Next base: position 2,635 of record JACSRJ010000069.1, on the reverse strand, counting down.
TGTGTTGTCTGCAATCAATGTGCCTTTCATGAAACGGGATGTGAAGGAGACAACTCCGCCTTACCTGCTGGCACTCGCACAATCCGAGATACTCATCGAAAATTATCAGCGTTTGCTTGGGTTTGAGCTTGAACTGGCCTCCATGCGCCTCGAATTCCCGGCGTGGGACAGGCTCGCGGATATCACAGAACACGATGATTTTGTGATGCTGGCCGATTCAGATTGGCTCCAGAAACTGGATCGGCTCAGTCTGTGAAAATTTCCCGTGACTATAAGCGAGGTGGCAGGGCTGGCCCTCACCCCCGCCCCTTTCCCAAGGCGCGAGGGGAGAACGAAGGGACGTATCTGGTGCCGGGGCCGGCGGATCCGCGTGTGGCGCATCCGCCCAGGGAGTGATGGTAGAATAGGGGCAAAGGCGCGGAGGATGTCATGGATGAGTCGGTGATTGTCAAAGACGCTGAGATTCTCGGCGGGATGCCCGTCTTTCGCGGCACGCGGGTTCCGGTGAAGAATCTGATAGATTACCTGTCCACGGGCGAGACGATTGATGCCTTCCTGGATGACTTCCCGACGGTCAAACGGGAGCAGGTGATCCGCTTCCTGGAAGAAGCCGGAGCGATGGCGGCGCATGAAGATCCTCATTGACGAGTGTCTGCCGCGCAGGCTCAAGCACGAACTGCCCGGCCACGCAGTCAACACCGTCCCGGAAGCAGGCTGGGCGGGCACTAAAAACGGTGCGCTGCTGCGTCTGATGGCGGGCGTGTATGACGTGTTCATCACGATTGACAGCAACCTGGAAGATCAGCAGCAGCTCGCCGCTCAGCCGCTTGGATTCATCGTGCTGAGCGCGGTTAACAACAAACTCGCCACACTGCAACCCCTTATGCCAGCGGTGCGTGAAGCACTCGAAACGATCCAGCCGGGACAGGTCATCCGCATAACCGGGAAGGACGACGATTAGCTCATGCCCATTCCCTCTCAAAACGACTTCTTACTCCCCTTTCTGACCATCCTCAGCGATGGGCAGGCGCACACCCGCGCGCAGATGATGTTCCGGCTGGCGCAGCACTTCGGCATCAGCGAGGCCGACGCGCAGCAAATGAGCGGCAGCCAGTTCACGCTGGTCAGCCGCGTTGCCTGGTGCGATGTGCACTTCTGCAAGGCCGGTCTGGTCGAGAAGCGCCAGCATCACGGCGACAGCGCGCAGGATGCATTCCGCATCACCACGCTCGGCATCCGCGAACTGAACAAGCGCGCGGACAAAATCACCGTCGGCTACCTGCAGGGGTTCTATCGCGGCAGGGTGCATCGCGGCGCGGGCAGCGACGACACCACCAGCGACGCCGAACTGGCGCTCTCAGAAGCCTTCGAGAAGCTGCCGGAGCCGTTCACCGTCCTGCACGCGGTCAAGTGGTTCGCGCGCACGCTCGGCACGGTGGGCGAGATTGATTTCCTCATCGCCCACCCCGATCACGGCGTGCTGGTGCTGGAGGTCAAGGGCGGCGACATCGCCATCGAAAACGGCGCGTGGTACAGCACCAGTCAGACCGGGCGCACCTATGAGATCAACGACCCCTGCGCCCAGGCCGAACGCAACCGCCGCGCGCTGCATGACTGGCTCGATGTGGAACCGCGCACGAGAGGCATCCCGTTCGCGCTGTTCCCGGCGGTGGCGCTGCCGGACTGCCGGGTAGCGGGTCACATCCGCCCGGACTGCACGCAGGACATGTTCATCGACATGACGCATCTCGATGACCTGTCCGCGCGGCTGCTGCACATCTTCGCCTACTGGCAATCCCGCGCCGACGCCCACAATGTCACCATGGGTGGCAAACGCGCGGTGGATGCGCTGGTCAGCTTGCTCGTGCCCACGCGCAGCCTGCAGCCGCGCATCGTGGAGCAGTTCGCCCGCGAGAACCGCCAGATCGAGGAACTCACCCAGCAGCAGTTCAGGATTCTCAGGATGCTGCGCTATCAGCGGCGGGCGGCGGTCATCGGCGGCGCGGGCACAGGTAAGACGCTGCTGGCGATGGAGAAGGCATCCCAGCTTGCCGAAAGCGGTCTGCGTGTGCTGTTCGTGTGCTATAACACCAATCTAGCGAAGTGGGTCAGCGGGTGGCTCCAGCATCCACAGATTGATGTCTTCACCTTCCATGCCCTCGTCGGACACATGGTTAACCGTGCGCGTATCCCGATGCCGCGCACACGCACCTGGGATGAATTTGATGCCATCGCCCCGGATGCGCTGGTGGATGCGCTTGGTGTCCTACACGCGCCAGACGCGGATCCAACCTTGCTCTATGATGCAATCATCGTTGATGAAGGGCAGGACTTTCAGGATACCTGGTGGATTGGACTCCTGGATACGCACAAGGATGCCGAAACGGGTGTATTCTACGTCTTCTTCGACGACAACCAGCGCATCTTCACCCAGATCAGTCAGGTCCCGATGGATGGTGCGCCGCTGTACCTGGACGAAAATCTGCGCAATACGCAGCACATCCATGAACGGCTCAAACCCTATTCGCGTGATGCCGACGTTCAATGTATTGGTCCGCAGGGTCGTCCAGTGGAAATCATTCCAGCGGAGGATAAGAATGCTGAACGCCGTGAGCTTCAGCGGGTCTTACACCGG
>JACSRJ010000070.1 GCA_014879835.1 Anaerolinea sp. | reverse complement strand
CTCTGCTGTCTCGGCCAGCATAAAGACTTCTTCAAACTGATCGACCGCAAGGAACAAATGCCCATCCTCAGGCAGAATCAGGCGTGCCGCCCGAATCAACCCTTGTGGATCGCCCTCAAAGACTTCAGGCAGGTTCACCGAAGGGTTGGTGGACACCCGCAGCAGGGCCAGTTCAAGGGCTGCCAAGGGGTGGCTTCCGGGCAGCATCTCGGTGATGAACCATCGCGCTGATCCCGGCACCACATCACGGCGCAGGGCGGGGATCAATCCCGCCTTCACGGCGCTCGATTTGCCCGACCCGCTAGGGCCCACAACGGCCATAAAACGGGACAAAGGATGGGCTTCGTTCAGGCGCTCGGTCATGGCTTCAACCAGACGCTCGCGCCCAAAAAAGTCGGCGGCATCGGCTTCCTGAAAAGCCCGCAGCCCCTTGTAAGGGTTGCCTACTGGCATTAAGAGCGGGCTAACCGCCCTATCTGCGGTCACCCGAGGGGTCGGATGGGCGCTGCCCGCCTCCCCCAATTGCAGTTCGCGTATCCGATTAAGCGCCTGCACCCGGTTATGCACATTCAATTTGGCAAAAAGCTGTTTGAGGTACCACTTGATGGTGCTGGGGGCAAGGTTCAGGCGTGCGCCAATATCGGCGTTGCTCAGGCCAGTCCCCAACAGCGCCAAAATCTCATGCTCGCGGGCGGTGAGCATGTCCCCAAGGGGGAGGTTAGGGGTAAAGGGAATAGCGGCAGCTTCGTGGAAGGCCTGCACAAAGGTCGGCACATCAGGGTAACGGGCGTTGGGCGATTCCGCGGTGGCCGTGGCAATTACGCCGTTCAGGGACTCTGGGATCGCTGTTGGGACTTGCCTCAACGGTTTGGTGGAAGTCTTTTTAGGGGGGTGGGTGAGCAGCCGACGGGCCAATACCCCCAGACAGTAAATGTCGCCCGGTGGGGTGGGATCAGACTCTTGTGTCTGCTCTGGCGCACAGTAAGGACTTGAGCCGCCTATGATCCCGAAGTCAGTCAGATACGCATTTTCGTCCTCATCAAGGAGGATATTGGTGGGTTTGACCCCACCATGAGCCAAGTGGTTCTGGTGCAGCGCGTGCAGGGCACTGCCCACCTGCCGCAGCATCCGCGCAATCCGTTTCAGGTCCCAGTCAGATTCCTGTGCCTGCTGATTCAAGGAAGACCACATCCAGCGGGTGACCACAATCGCCCCTTCGGGATCACGCCATGAATCTTCAATGGGCAAGATGTGAGGGTGGTCAATGCGGCTGATGAGTTCGATCTGGGGGGCAAAATGTCGGACAAACTCCGCTTGATTGGCACGCTGAGGATGGATCGCTTTGAGGGCCACTTCGGGCGGGTCGTTTTGTGACTGGGCGCGGTAAACAGTGGCCGTATTGGTGGTGGAGATGCGCTGTCGGATGTGGTAACTGCGGATGGACTGGACGGGTGTTTCCATTGGGGTGACCTATCCTTGGTGATTAGGCGTCAATTACACCAAAGTATCCCGCTCACTTTAGGAATTATACCGCGTTTCTAAAGCGCTAAGAACAACCTCGTTTGGGATTCAAATATATGAAAAGTTACGCACTTGCCTTCATCCCCCTAACCCTCGCACCTTCGCCCGATTTCAGGCTGAGGAGAGCATCTGTTTTTTTGACAGACTTTAGACACCGTTTGAAAAGTAAGCCTGAGGGCAAGCGCGTACCTCTTAAGACTTCTCAAATGGCTTCTGAGCGAGGCACACCTGTGCGGGGAGTCCTCAGTGCCTCGGCCAGAAGATACCGCCTTCTGCGCCATGACGAGGATGGTCAAGCCGTGTTACACTCATGTCATTGTTCACGGTGTGCCCCATCAGGACGGAATGCGTCTCGGTTTGGCGAAGGCCCTTACATACTGAGAGAGTAAACCTATGGCAGCCTCTAAAGACGCTTATACCGCTGCAACTCAAAAGACCAGTGTTGATCTCAAAACCATTGCGGCCACCCCCAAGATCGCTGAATTGTCACGCCTGACTCTGCCGGAGATCGAGGCCCTTAGTGATCAGATCGCTCAGGTCGTACCTGCCGGTTCGGTGCCGGGTTTGGTCTTAAACGGGCTGATCAGTATTCAGGGACGTCAAGTTCCAGCAGCGGAGCAAGAACGTCATCTGGCGATGCTCTTCCGAGGGATTCGTGATCTGCTGGATAAAGCCATCTATGGGGCGATCCTTGCAGGGCCAGCGGCAGTGATCATGGGTTATCAAAAGCTACTCCAACTGGCGGGTAAGGATATTGAATCGGCTTTCCCTGAAGGCACTTGGCAGTACTACCTCAACTTTGCCCTCCGTGAAGATACCGCTCGCCACGCTAACGAAACCACAGGCTTTCAGCACGCCCTCTCCGCCCACCACATCAGCCTGAGTGAGGCCGATACCCTCGCGGCTTGGATCATGGCGGCCCTCATGACCCTGCAAAATTATGCGCTCCTGCTGGGCAACGAATGGCGCGAACGGGTCTATACCCAATCGCTGGTGCAAGCCGCAGAAATCACCTCGCTCAGTGCAGCCATCCTGAGCAAACTCCGGGGAATGTACTCGGCGTGGGAACGCGAACGCCCTTATATGCGCGGACAGGACGCGGGCAAAGATGATTATGTCACCTACCGCCGACGCAAGTTTGATGCTTTTTGCCAGCAGCACCTTGATCCCCTGCCTACCCGAACCCAAAAAACCTTTGCCCGGATGACAGCACAGGCCGAACATGATCTGCTGCCTGCATACGTGGAGCAGATGACCATTCTTGCCCGCTTAGAACCGGGGCAGTATCGGGACAAAAAAGTCCTTTACCCGTTGGCGCAGGCGGGGATTGTGATCATCCATCGGGGACAGTACACCCGCATTCCAGTTTTTGATCCTAACCGACAAGCCTTTTTGGATTTTGCAGCGGTTCGTGAGGTCACGACACGACTGCTGGCGGACGCGCCTAAAAAGACCGGCTCCGATCCAGATTTGCTGCTGGCCCGGGCTTCAAGGGCAGCACAGGCGGGGGTACCTAAAGTGGGGCTAAGGGCCCTCTCTGAGGACATCTTTCAGTTTGCCACGGCCTTGCACAACTCCCCCATCATGCTCAACTGGGATCGGGCTGATGCCCGTCTGCCCCTCACCCTGATTCGACAAGGACAGCGGGGCATTGGGGATCACGCTTTGACCCTGTTTTTTACCGATGAAAGCACGGTGTTTGACCAGTCCCATATCTTTTTTGATGGGGCGTGGGGGGCCGCGCTGGCGGAGATCATGACCAATGAGGCTCTCTCGTGGGCGCTCTATTTTTCCCGGCTGCCCGCGGTGAAACCCCACGCGGCCCCGCTCTCATCGGTACGTATGTCGGCCAGCCCTAAACTTCGAGAAGCGTCCAAAAAAGCGCAGGTGAGCGCTGAGGCCAGCGCCGAAAGCACCATGATCCGACTTGCGCCGGTGCTGGCCTTGCGTCGTTTGTTCAAGACCCGAAACGACCTGATCACGGTCACGGTGAACGATCTGCTGATCTTGTATCGATCCCTTCATGGACAGCGCTACAGCCCCTTTGCTCCGTTGCAGCGTCAGCTTGGGACATTGGAAAAATCTCCCAAACCGGAGAACCGGGAAGTCCACCAGTTGATCATGCAGGCCCTTGAAAAGGTCAAACGCAGCAACCCCGCGATTCTGATCCCGATGGATGCAAGCCAGCACTCGCCCAAGGAGCGGCTGTTTTTAACCACCTTCCGCAACCCTATGCCAGAGTTCCTTCAGTGGCACGACTCGACTCTGGCGGCCCTGCGCGCCTACAAAGAGGAGCGTGGGGATCGCTCCACCCTTTACGCGGCGTTTGACCGTCAACAGCGTCATCTGCTGCGAATGCTGGCCGGTTTTGGAGAACTGATGCGGAAGTACAAAGAGATCGCGCTTTTGGGGCAAAGCACCAGCACCATTGCGATCAAGATGCTGGCCCATCTGCCGGAGGCGGTACAGCGACTGCTGAATCAACTTCCGGATCAATTTGATGTGCTTAACGAGATCATCAAGGGTGAAGAAGTGTTTAGTAATATTGGACGGGTGGTGAACGGCAGCACCTTAAGACGGTTCATCACAGCCAAAGATGACAACCAGCAAAAGAGCCTTGCGTGGGCGGTGATCACTGATGATCAGGATGTGGTGCATGTCAGTCTGCGTGATTTCCGGCCCCATGTGGAGGCCCTTCAGGCTGCGGCTATGGGGTCACTGGCGGATCTGATTGCTCAGGACTTTTTGGACTCCTACACCGATGGGTTTAACCTGTTCATCCGTGAACTACGTGAGATCACTGCGGCCAGCCGGGAAACCCGCTTTCAGGATAAGCCATCCTAAAGCAGATCAGCCATTGACACAGCCACAAGACAGCTTCTACAAAGGAAACGACACTTGACCAAATCTGATGCGCTTATCGGTCAAGAATTGGGCAGAATCCTGATTCAACAGCCCCTTGGGCATGGGGGCATGGCACGGGTCTACAAGGGCTTTGACCAGAACTTGAGGCGCCCCGTAGCCATTAAAGTCATTGCGGAGAGTCTGCGTCAGTCTGCGAGTTATGCGCAGCGCTTTGAGCGTGAATCTCAGGCGGTGGCTAACCTGAAACACCCCAACATCGTCACCGTTTTTCAATTTGGGAGCCATGACGCGCTGTACTATCTGGTTATGGAGTACATCGACGGGGTTGATTTAGACGTACTGCTGCGCAGTTATGAGGACAGCGGCGAACTCATGCCTCATGCCGATGTCCTGCGCATTCTTCAGGAGATCGCCGGGGCCCTTGATTATGCTCACGCTCAGGGGGTGATCCACCGTGACGTGAAGCCCTCCAATATCATGTTGGAACGGGGCGGACGGCCTGTCCTTACGGATTTTGGGCTGGCCCTGCGCATCAGCGAAGGCACGATGGGCGATACCTTCGGATCACCACATTACATCGCGCCCGAACAAGCGCGCAGTTCCTCCAACGCGGTGCCTCAATCGGACGTTTATGCGTTGGGGGTGATCGCCTATGAGATGCTCACCGGGGTCGTGCCCTTTGACGATCCCTCCCCGGCGGCGCTGGCCGTACAGCACATCACCAATGATGTACCCTCGCCACGCCTGCTTAACCGCAGCCTGCCTGAAGCCGTTGAGCCAATCTTGTTGAAGGTTCTGGCGAAGGAACCCAAAGATCGCTACCGTACTTGCAAAGCCTTTGTGGGGGCCTTGCGCAAAGCCCTTAAAACCGAAGCCCCGGTCAGACCCAAAGCGCCTGATCTGCCCCCGCTGCCGGCTGGTGTTGAACTGCCGCCGCCGCGCCGGCTCTCCGTACACACCGCCCAAGACAAACTTAATCTAGCACTGGCCTCTGTGCCTGCCGAAGCGCAGATGCCCCCCAGCGCGGCGCGGCGTGGTTCTGGCCGCCCCATGTGGCGCACCTGTGCCTTGCAAGTGGTGATCATCGTGGTTCTAACCGCGCTGGTGATCTTTCTGGCTACCGATATGCTCAACGATACGCCCGTTGAGGGCGGTTTAACGCCAGTGGTCACAGACCCCAATGGACAATTGCTGACCCTCTTCTGGGATCATCAGGCGTTTTATGGTGCCAACCACAGCCAAGATGACATCCTGATGGGCAGTCTCTCTTTTGAAAAGCTGCGATCTGACGGGAGTCGTGGGGAGCGTTTTGAAGGCAGACGTTGGTCCGCTTATTATCCGCGCATTCAAGTGAGCAAATGTGTGGTCCTAAAAGTCACCAGCGATCCAGTAACCCATCCAGACTGCGCCAGTGGGATCAATGCGATGGTGACGGCCCTAGATAGCGAAACGTTCTGGCTGCCCGCGCCCAACGCCACCGAATTTTGGGTATTGTGGAAGGGGCAGGAGATCGCCCGCTGCCCAATCGCCCAGAATCGTTGTGAAGTGCGGCTGCCGCTGCAGTAGGAGAGGCGGGCAATGCAGCGGTTAGCCTTAGTTCAGGGAGGGCTTTCAGAGGCAGCCCTGCCCTCGATAATTTCCTCAATCAGGGTGATCAGACGCTGAGCAACCTGCTTTTGTTCAGCAAGGGTTGAGAGCCAGCGATCCGCGGCGGTGTACAGGTCTTCATCGGGCGGAGGGGTATCCAGCGGCACCCGCAGCCCCGAACGAAGCCCTCGATCAAACTGGAGCAGCATCCGCAGGATGGCCATCATGCTGTACCCGGCCCGGCTCAGAACCCGGATGACTCGTAAGCGCGCAATCTCTGGGGAACCGTACAGGCGATAACCGCTTTCTGGGTCACGGGGGATGGTGATCAGCCCGTTGCGCTCCCAGTTGCGCAGCGAATCAATCGATACCTCCAGCAGGCACGAGACCTGTCCGATCTGCATCGGCGCGACCTTTTCTAGGGGAACTGCCCCTGCTGCCCAGTTTTCGAGGAGTGCAGCCGCGGTTTCGGCTTGCCCTTGCTCCGCATGGACTTTCTGTAAATGAATGTTGGCATATGCCAGCGCCCCGGCCCAATCATCTTGCACCGCACAGGTGATGACTTTGCTCCCGGACAGCCGAAGCCCCCGACCGGGATAAACACTCGCATAGATCAGCCGGGCCACCCGCAAACAATCCAAATGTTTGGGGGTAAAAAGACGGTATCCGGTGGGGGTGCGCTCCACGGGTGGGATCAAATTCCAATCCACGTAACGGCGGACGGTGTTAGGATGAACCCCAACTGCCCGTGCCAGATCAGTGGTACGAAGATACTTCATGCCCCATGCCCTCCCCTGTGCGACCATTGTAACCCAATCGAATCCGCTGCTCCTCAGCTTGGGGTTCCATAAAAATCATACCGAATCCATACCTCTTTACATTTTTAGTGACAATGATCACTGTTCTCCTTAGGAAGTAAAAGTTATAGTTATGGGGCACTTATTGTGATAGGGGGAAAGGGGCATGAAGGAACTTATCGGGAGCAAGTTAGGCCAGTACCAGATCACTGGGCTTCTGGGCAAAGGCGGAATGGCGGTCGTTTATCGCGCCCATCAGGAGACGATAGTGCGCGACGTGGCCATCAAGGTGATCAAGTCCGATCTGGCAGATGAAGGTTTTGTCGCACGATTTCAACGTGAAGCCCGTACCATTGCGGCCCTTGATCATCCCCATATCCTCAAAATTCACGACTTTGGACGCGACGATGATCAGCCTTATCTGGTGATGGAACTCAAGAGTGGTGGCAGTCTCGCTCAGAAGATTGCACGATCACAAGGGCGAATCAGCCCAGAGGAAGTCTCCAGATACCTTGATCAGATCGCCCCCGCCCTTGATTATGCCCATTCCAAAGGGGTGATTCACCGAGACCTGAAGCCTCAAAATGTACTTTTGGATGAGAGCGACAACGCCTTTCTGACGGACTTCGGTATCGCCAAACTGCTGAACGATTCCACTGTGCTGACCCACAGCGGACTTCAGATGGGCACCCCCGGCTACATGGCCCCAGAGCAGTGGTATGGACAGCAGATCGACTCGCGCACTGATCTGTACGCTTTGGCAGTGATGGTGTATGAGATTCTGACGGGGAAGGTTCCCTTTGATGGGGATACACCAGCCGTGTTGATGTATCAACAATTGAACGAGGCTCCCCTGCCCCTGCGCACCTTACGCCCCGATCTGCCGCTGAGTTTGGAGAAGGTGTTGATCAAGGCGATGGCCAAGCAGCCTGATCAGCGGTATCAGAGCGCGGCGGCTTTTGCCGAAGCCTTTGGACAGGGACTCCGAGGCAAAACGCCTGCCGGGATCGATGTGAACGCAGCCCTTCGCCCCATTACCCCACCAAACGGGGTGGGCATTACCAAGGCGCACCCTACCATTCAACGGCGCGTCGTCCCCGAACAAAAGCACTGGTCTTTGATGGCGATGGGGGCAGGTCTGATCGCTCTCTTGGGGCTGTTGGTAGTTTTTCTCTCGATTCAGGATGCAGGGGTATTTGCGGCATCTGGCACCACCACCCCATCGCTGGTGGTGATCGCCGCTGAAGCGACCGACACGATCCCACCCAGCCTGACCGCAACAGCCAGCCCCAGCCCATCACTCACAGC
>JACSRJ010000071.1 GCA_014879835.1 Anaerolinea sp. | reverse complement strand
GGTGAGGATAATTAGGGCGGGCGGGGCACGCCTCGCCCCTATGGGAAGTGGGTTCAAGGGGGGGCTGCTTTAACCTTTGGGTAGAAGCGATCTACCCGTTGCCAAGTCCTGCTGAAGCAGATCGCCCGTTTCTTTTGCCTGCCGCCCGATAATCGCCGCGACTCTGCGGATGATTTCGCGGGCTTCATCCCACCACAGTTCATCACGTTCGCCCAGCTTCTGGGCACAGACCTCCTCCACGATGCCTTGATAATAGAGCGCAAGGGTTGGTTGGTGGTCACGCAGGGTATCTTTGGTAACCCCCAACTCACGCTTCAGAACGGCTGCGGTGCGTCCCCACAAGCCGCGATAAACATCATCAGTAGCAGTGGCATAGTGGCGTGGGGTGAGCACATCCTGCACAAACTCCGCGAGGGCTGCAGTGAATTGATTACGCTTGATCTTGCTCTCAATGCGCATTTGAATCCAACGGTCATCCTTGCCACGTTTGCGGTGGTATTCGATGAAGGCGTCCAGAAGTTTTTCAGGGTTACCTGCATTATCCAAGAGTTTATCGGGGTCGCGGCGCAGTTCATCCACAAAAGCGCCCGCTGCTGCCAGAAAACGCCGAATCTCATCCAGCATGGGGCGTTCTTCCGTAACCCGGAGGTATTGGGCGATCAAATACAACCCTTTGTCGTTGGTATAGTCACGGTTGTAGGTTTTTCCGTCAGAAGCTCTGTAAGGCAGACGTTGAACTGAATTCCACATCTGCCGTCCTGCGTCGGTTTTTTTGAATTTCGCCATCAGGTGGCGAGTGTCGTCCTCCCCCGTGATGCCACGCATCCAGTCCTGAAGCGCGTAAAGGGTGCTGGTTTCAGTCTCCATATGCGCCAGCGGGAAGTTCCAGCGTTTTGCGACCACGAGAGGAAGGGGCAGATCATTGGCAGTGGGGTCAGTTTGAGGAATAATGGGTAAAGATGACATCATCCAGATTCCTTTCCGAAAAACAGCGTTTCAGATAGGGTACTCTGAATGTTATTAACGGTCAACTAGATGATGGTAATGCTATCTGGATAGAGTATGAAAAAACGAGTTCTCAAAAATCGCTTGCTGATTCTGATCCAAGAGCGGGAACGTAAGATGAGCCGCCGGATCAAACTGAAAGACCTCGCCTCGTTTGTGGGGGTTACCAACCACACCGTGACCAGTTGGATTCGGAATGAGGTCAGGAAATATGAGGCACAGATCGTTGAAGGGTTCTGTGATTACTTTGACTGTGATCTGGCGGATCTGCTGTATTTTGAGCTGGTGGAGGTGGAGGAGGAATAAAGGGGAGGCGGGTGAGCTTGGCGTTGACCTACCCCCAAAAAGCAAGCTCAGCCCCTCCCGGTCTGAACCCCGCGTCCACTCAGTCCGCCCCCCGGACGGGGTATAATCAACTGTCACCAACGACACTTTGGGTGAGGTTTACCTTCATGCCCCTCAAAATTCAGACCCCCGAATGGGTCAAAGATGCTGTTTTTTACCAAATCTTCCCAGATCGTTTTGCCAAAAGCCTGCGCCTGATCAAACCCACCAACATCGAACCGTGGGAGACGCCACCCACCACCTTTGGGTACAAGGGGGGTGATCTTTATGGGGTGCTGGAACACCTTGATCACATTCAGGATTTGGGCTTTAACGCCATTTATTTCACGCCCATTTTTCAGAGCGCCTGCAACCACCGTTATCATACCCATGACTACTATCAGGTTGATCCTCTCTTAGGCGGGAACCCAGCATTTTTTGCGCTCCGTGATGAAATGAAGCGCCGGGGGATGAAACTCCTTTTAGATGGGGTTTTTAACCATGCCAGCCGGGGCATTTATTACTTCAACGATATTCTCGAAAATGGCCCGAACTCCGCTTATTTAGACTGGTTTACGGTAGAGGACTTCCCGCTCTCTGCCTACGATGACAGCAAACCTGCCAACTATGTGGCGTGGGTAGGGCTGCGGGCACTGCCCAAGTGGAACACTGACAATCCTCAGGTGCGCGAATACATCATGAAGGTGGCCGAATACTGGCTCCATCAGGGGATTGACGGCTGGCGTTTGGATGTGCCCTTCTGCATCACCAGCCCCGGCTTCTGGAATGAATTTCGGGAGCGAGTCAAAAAGATCAACCCTGAAGCCTACATTGTGGGCGAGGTCTGGTGGGACAGCACCAACTACCTTCAAGGGGATCAGTTTGATGCGGTTATGAACTACTTATTCACTGAGCCGGTGCTTCAGTTTGTGGGGCAGGATCACCTTGATCGCCGCCATGCGATCTCGGGCAAGTCCTATGATCCTTATCCCCCCATCGATGGCGAACACTTCGCGGTCAAGATCGAGAAGCAGGTATTTCGCTATGACTGGGAGATCACCCAAGCGCAGTTGAATCTGCTGGACAGCCATGATACCCCCCGTCTGATCACCATTTGCAGTGGTGACAAGGCAAGTCTGAAACTGGCGACACTATTCCTGATGACCTTCCCCGGTGCGCCCAGCGTCTATTATGGGGACGAGATCGGGCTTCCCGGTGCCGATGATCCCGACTGCCGCCGCACCATGCCGTGGACAGAGCGGGAAAATTGGGATCAGGAGCTGCTCAGCATCCATAAGCAGCTTATTGGGCTTCGCCACCAGTATAAGGCGCTGCGACGGGGAACTTATCGAGGGGCAGGGGCCAATAAGACTTGTTATGCCTTCAGCCGTATACTGGGCAAGGAACGCCTGATCGTGGCCGCCAATGTGGGCGCTCAGAGCGAGACTCTGAGCCTGAATCGCCTCGAATCGCTCCCAGAGGGCACAACCTTTCAGGTGTTGTACGGTCAAGGACAGGCGTCTTTTGAAGGAGGCAGAGTGAGCCTCACCCTACCCCCACGCGAAGGGATGATCCTGCGCATTGACTAGACCCTGATCGGTCGGTTGTAGACTCGGCTGTAGACTCGGAGAGAAGAACACAGAGAGGAGGGTGAAGGCATGGCAGTAGATGCTGAAGCGGATGTGATCATTGTGGGTGCGGGTTTGGCGGGTTTGGTGGCAGCGGCGGAGTTGGTGGATGCGGGAAAGCGGGTGATTCTCGTTGATCAGGAACCAGAGCAAAATATGGGGGGACAGGCGTTCTGGTCGTTTGGCGGTTTGTTCCTGATCGATTCGCCTGAACAACGCCGGCTGCGTATCCGGGACTCCTACGATCTGGCCCATCAGGACTGGATGGGCACAGCGGCTTTTGATCGCCCTGAGGATGACTTTCCCCGCCAATGGGCGGAGGCGTATCTGACCTTTGCCGCGGGCGAAAAACGGGCATGGCTTCAGGCGCAGGGGGTACGCTTTTTCCCAGTGGTTGGCTGGGCCGAGCGAGGCGGTTATGGGGCGGTTGGACACGGCAACTCAGTACCCCGTTTTCACATTACGTGGGGCACGGGCCCCGCGGTGATAGAACCCTTTGAGCGCCGGGTGCGCGAGGGTGTAGGGCGCGGTCTGGTGAGCCTCAAGTTTCGCCACCGGGTGAGCGAACTCACCCTGAGCAGTGGGGTGGTTACGGGCGTGCGCGGGGAGATTCTGGAACCCAGCAGCGTTCCTCGTGGCGCGCCTAGTTCGCGGACGGTGGTGGGGGAGTTCAGTTTTAAGGCCCAAGCGGTGATCATCGCCTCTGGGGGGATCGGAGCTAACCATGATCTGGTGCGCCAGAACTGGTCACCAAACTTAGGTGCGCCACCGCAGCGGATGCTCTCTGGGGTACCGGATTACGTCGATGGGCGAATGCTGGCGATCACCGAAAAAGCAGGCGGCGCAATCATCAACCGAGATCGGATGTGGCACTATACTGAAGGTATCCAGAACTGGAATCCGATCTGGAGCGGGCATGGCATCCGCATCCTGCCGGGGCCATCCTCCTTATGGTTTGATGCCCGGGGGAATCGTCTGCCTGTGCCTCTATTCCCCGGCTTTGACACGTTGGGCACCCTTCGGCACCTGCGCCGCACTGGATACGACTACAGTTGGTTTGTGCTCACACAAAAGATTATTGAGAAAGAATTTGCGCTCTCCGGCTCTGAACAGAATCCCGATCTGACCAACAAGAGCTGGCGTCAGGTTCTGGGGCGCATTCTGCCCGGTGCGCCGCCGCCGGTGGAGGCGTTCAAACAGAAGGGCGTTGATTTCATTGTGGAGCGCAACCTGAATGATCTGGTGCGGCGGATGAATGCCCTCACGGGAGAGTCGCTGATCGACCCGTCAGCGCTGGAACGTGAGATTCTGGCCCATGACCGCGAACTGACCAACCCTTTCAGCAAGGACATGCAGATCACCGCCATTCGGGGGTCCCGTAAATATCTGGGGGATCGGTTGGTACGGGTGAGCAAGCTTCATCGGATGCTTGATCCCAAGGCGGGCCCACTGATCGCGGTGCGTCTTAACATCCTCACTCGCAAGACTTTGGGTGGGCTGCATACCGATCTTTCGGCGCGGGTCTTGGGGGCAGAGGGGCAGCCAGTGCCGGGTCTGTACGCGGTGGGCGAAGCGGCAGGCTTTGGCGGTGGTGGAATGCACGGCTATCGAGCGCTAGAAGGCACTTTTTTAGGCGGCTGTATTTTCTCTGGGCGCACTGCCGGACGGGCCGCAGCCGGAGCCTTGATCTGAAACCCCGGCTAGCCTGATGTCTTCGAGTGGGCGGGCGCTGGGTGCCCCCAAAGCAGCCGCCCACTTGACACCCCTCTCAATAATGAGATAAAATGGTCTCACTTGATAAGTTATCATCTCAAGTGAGAGTTTATGACTTCAATCATGGATGCACGCCGCATCGAAGTCCTTCATGCGGCGGCGGAACTGCTGGCCCTGAAGCCCGCCTCATCCCTTGCAGAAATCGCCAGCCACGCGGGAATCGGCAAGGCAACACTGCATCGTTACTTCTCCAGCCGGGAAGACCTGATGCTGGCGCTGGGGTATCAGGCGCTGGAAATGGTCTCACAAGCGATCCAGAACGCCCAATTGGATCAGGGCAGCGCTATCGAGGCGCTCACCCGCGTGGCTGAGGCGCTGGTACCTTTAGGGGACAAACTCCATTTCCTCCTCAATGAGCCAACAGTGGATACCCACCCGGATTTTAAGGCTGCCGAGAACAACACCCTTGAACCGCTCTATCAACTGGTTCAGCGGGGTCAGAGCAGCGGCGAACTCCGCTCCGACCTTTCACCAACATGGATTCTGTACATACTCAACTACGCCCTTTTTGCCACATGGCAAAGTGTCCATGAAGGCGACTTAGCGCGGCGTGAAGCACCCGCCGTGTTGATGACTACCCTATTTAAGGGGATTGCCACCCGCTAGCCAAATTTCTATCGATTGATAGTGACGGCGGCTCAAGATGTGACTTCGCTGCGCTTGCCTCGTGCCTGTGATCAGGAGTCGATAAATGAATAATCAACCGATTCAACCCAAACCGGATCGTATTGTGGCCCTTGATGTGCTGAGGGGATTTGCGCTCTTTGGGGTGCTCATGGTCAATATGCTTGACTTCAGTTCTTCGGCACTCATCCCCGGTTATACCCGCCCTGACTGGAATCTGGTCAACCAGATCGCGGATGGAGCGATCTATTTTCTGGCCGTAACCAAGTTCTATCTGCTGTTTAGTTTCCTCTTTGGGGTTGGGTTTGCGGTGCAGATGGGACGGATGAGTCAGAGTGGACGCTCGTTTGTGCCCTTTTACCTGCGCCGCTTGGCAGTGCTTTTTGTGATCGGGGCGCTCCACGCGGTCTTTTTGTGGCGCGGTGATATCTTGATGGTCTATGCGCTCCTCGGTGGGCTGCTGCTGCTGGTACGACGTGCGCCGGATCGGGTGTTGATCGCGGGGGCCCTGATCATCCTCGTGGGATCACTTATTGGGGCGGGGGTGCTGCTGGATTCTCGAAATACTGTCTCGCACCTTGAGAGTGTGCCTATTTATCGCACGGGCAGTTATTGGGATGTGGTCACGCTGCGCCTGAACGCACCCATTGACGAAGCCGATACCTTCGCACAGGTGCCCACGGTGATGGTGATGTTCTTGTTGGGTTTGGTTATCGGGCGCAGGGGAATCCTTGAAAGACCGGATACGTTTAGTCCTTTTTTGCGTCGCTGGATGTGGCCAGCGCTTGGGGTGGGGCTGATCTTTAATGCCCTTTTTGTGATCGGTTGGTATGGTCAGGACAGTTGGTTGACCTCACTGGGCACCCATGTGGGTGCACCTGCTTTGAGCTTTTTTTACGCCAGTGTGGTGCTGTTGAATGCTTCACGGTTGAAGTTTTTAGCGCCTGTGGGGCAAATGGCCCTGACCAATTACCTTACCCAGTCGTTCGTATGCACCACCCTTTTTTATGGTTATGGTGGGGGATTATATGACCAGATCACCCCAGTGGGCCATATTATGTTGGTGATGGTCATCTATGGGGTTCAGATCATCCTGAGCCGCTGGTGGATGCAGCGTGTGCGGTTTGGGCCGATGGAGTGGTTGTGGCGTTCCCTCACTTATGGACAGGTGCAGCCTTTTAAGCGGGCTAATACCCCCCATTCGCGCTGAGTCAGACGTCGGACG
The DNA here is from genome assembly GCA_014879835.1 of Anaerolinea sp. Lineage (GTDB taxonomy): Bacteria > Chloroflexota > Anaerolineae > Aggregatilineales > UBA2796 > UBA2796. Next base: position 1,500 of record JACSRJ010000071.1, on the reverse strand, counting down.
ACCGGCTAAAGTCGTCCGACGTCTGCTGGCATTTGCTGGAATCAGGCAAGCGGAGGGGTGAACCAACGCAGCCAAGACTCGCGCCCCAGTTTGACCAGCGCTGCCGCCAGCAGGGCCTTGCCAAAATCCACAAAAACAAAAGGGATCACGCCGGCCATGAGCGCGGCGGAGGGCGAACCGCCCATCACAGGCAGAAGCCCCAGCCAGCCAAAGGTGAACAGCACCGCCACCCCGATCAAGCCCAACCCAAAGGACAAGCCAAAGCCGCGCCAACCTTTGACCCGCCATGCCAACCCCGCAATGAAGGCCGCAGGGGCAAAGCCGATCAGATACCCGGCGGTGGGGCTGATCAGGGCCGCAGTGCCCAAGCCGTTGGTATCAAGGGGTGCGCCCAAAGCGATCAACCCCACGTAACTAAGGGCAGCACTCGCGCCCTGAACCGGGCCCAAGATCATCCCCGTAAGCAGCACCGCGAGGGTTTGCATGGTGATCGGGATAGGGGTGCCGGGGATAGTGATCCGAATACGGGCGGAAATGGTAAGCAGGGCCACAAAAAAAGCGATTCTGAGACCCCAGATCAGCCAGCGTGGATTGAGACGTGCCTGTGTTTGGGTGGACAAGGTAAACCTCCGGTTGAATCATGAATCAGACGAGGATAAAAAAGGAGACCTGCGAAGCAATATTGGTGGCGGACAGGTGAAGGTTAGTATAACTCTGGCGTTTGGCGATTTTGGTGTACTCCCCCACGATCAATGAGGGAGCACCTCCCAAAACCCCACAGAATAAAGCGCTTGTTGCTTCAGCGTGAGAATACACCCCGAATACCGTTGAGCAGATCGCGCACCCAATCCAGCCCAAAGTTGATCACCCGCGCAAATTTAGTGTCTTTGATCTCAAGGGGCTGCTTCTGCTCTTTTTTGGCAGTATTGACTTCTCTGTTGATTAAGCTCACGACCAGAGCCATCAGCCCAGCGAGCGTGATCAGCCCGCCAAGGATCACCACCGTGACCACCACCAGCAGCAGGAATTTATCACCTGTGATGGCCGTTGCGTCCGCGCCCGAATTGAAAGTCTGGGCCCGCGATACGGGCACAATGGGGTTGGTGGCCACAAAGAATATGCCTCCCACCACCACCGCAATCACAATGAGGGTGGTGATCGTCGGACGGATCATGGGCCCAATTTGCTCACGGACGACGGGCAGCGCTTTGGTCACCGCTTCCCGCAGTTCTCGAACCGGACGGCGGCGGGGCTTTTCAGCCTCCGACAGGGCCGCATAATAGGTAGGGCCTTCATGCGCCGATGCGCCTGCGCTGAGCGCACCCATGCCCCACAGGTAACCAAAAGCCATGCCAAAACCGGCGAAGATCAAACTTGCGCCCACATGCACCCCGGGCCCTTTTTGAACCAAAAAAGGTACCGCGGAACTGATCAACGTTGGGGCGATCAGCAAAATGGCATAGTTGGGCACAATGGCCAGCGCCGAGATCACCGCCCCCC
>JACSRJ010000287.1 GCA_014879835.1 Anaerolinea sp. | reverse complement strand
TTCCCCTCTACCGCGTGCGGTAGAGGGGCCGGGGGTGGAAGGGTCAAACAGCCGTTTCAGACAGCCGCTCAGCCGCAGCCGCTATTTTGCTGCAGGGGAGATCAGACCGTTCAGCATGTACCAGATCACGAAGTGATCCGAGCTGGGGTTCTGAAGGATGGGATCACCATCCGCAGGCGCACCCGCTAGGATATTTTCGTTCCACGGCTCTGTGCTGAGGATCACATTGAGTGGGATATAGGGCATCAAATCGTTGATGATCACGGCGATTTCACCAGCGCGTTCCTTCTGGGCTGCCACATCGATCCCGGCGCTCGCCTGATTGATCATATCGTTGAGGTTGATCGCTTTGCCGTTGTACTCAAACTCCATCTGGAAGTTCATGCCCACGCGCCCATCGGTGAAGCTCACATAGTTAAAGCGCTGGATGGGCCCAAAGAACTGGGTGGTGGCAAAGGGTGAACCGCTCGCCCAACTCCACACGGAGAGTTGGAAGTCGCCTTTACGGATGTCATCGGCCGTCTGCTGCCACGGGATCGCCAGCGCAGTGATGTCAAAGCCGAAGTCGTTCAACTGCTGGATCGCATCCTGTGAAGCGCCAGAGAAGTCCGCAAACTCCGCTGGAATCTTGTATTCTGCGGTCACCAGTTTGCCGTCTTTATCGGCCCATTTGCCCGCATCATTTTTCTTAAAGCCCGCTTTTTCCATCAGTTCAGCCGCTTTTTCGAGGCTGTACTCGTAGCGGTTCAGTTTGGCGATGGTGTCTTCATTCAGCAGGGTGGGCACGGAACTGTCGAGCAGCCCGCACATGTATACGGTTGCGGTGCCACCAAAGCCGTTGGTCAGGAAGGCGTTCTGTTCGCGGTTGATCGCGTAGGCCATCGCCTGTCGGACTTCCTTGATGTTGAAGGGATACACATCGGCCTTCATAAGCAGCGCGGGGCCGTACATCCGCGGTTGGATGATCAAACGAATGCCCGCATCCTTAAAAGCCTGCTGCGTGGCCGGTGGATACACATTGGTGCTGTGGGCGATCTCGCCGCTCAGCACCAACGGCGTCGTCGCATCGGTCTCACCCGCCCATAGGCGAATCTCACCAAACTTGACCATGCCGGAGTAGATGCTGTTGGGCTGCCACTTGAGGGTCATGTATTTGTCGGAGACATCCGCGAGGGTGTAGTTGTAGGGCCCTGAGGCGATCAATTCCGTCGGACGGAACTCATTGATCTTGGTGGCGAGGTCCTTCCATTCCTGATCAGCGCTGGTCTTACCCGCAGCGACCAGTTTATCCGCCTCTGCTGCCAGATCCGCATAGGTGAAACGGTCAACAATATATTCCTTCAGAATCTGGCGTTCTGCCAGCAGCGAAGGCTGATCCTTAAAGATGAACTGGACGGTTTTATCATCAACCTTCTTCACTTCGCTGATGGAGTTGAACTGGGCCCACGCACGAATCCGCCCGATGCTGTAGGTCACCAGCACGTCATCAGTGGTGATGGGTTCGCCGTTGCTCCATTTGGCGTCCTTGAGGGTCACTTCATAGGCTTTGTTGTCCGCCGTGAAGCCGAACTTCTCCGCCAGCAGCCCTTCATATTTATTATCTGCCCATTTATAGAAGCCAAAGGGCATCTGAACGATCTGCCTGTACAGCACGCCCAGATTTTCCGCCAGACCGCCTGCGCCAAAGGAACTTAAGTGATGATTCGGGGGGAGGGTGTAGGGCCACGTACCGGGGAAAACACCGCTGGGTGCTTCTTGGGCATTCACGCGGGGGGTAGCAAATGCTGCCAACGCAATTCCCAGAATCAGAACCAAGACCAACAAACGTTTCATGGGAAAAACTCCTTAAGCCAAAAAAACCAATAGTTAAGCGCTTTCTCGCGCTGTGTTCATACTATATACCAGTCGTTAGCCGTTGGCAAAAGAGGCGAATTGTCGGTAGATACCGTCTTGAAAGTCAAGAGGTCGGTTTCCAGTTGGGGTCAAGGGGCGAGGCGCGGCTCGCCCACCATCAAAGGATCGATTGTCGATAGGGGGTACGCGCCTTGGCGCGTCCCTACGCCAGACCCGTTTTTGTAAGGACGACGTTCACGGCGTCCGGCTGCCAGTGCCGAATTTTCCGGCAATCGCCTAAGCCGTCTTAAATCCCCCAGAAACTGACCACTTCCTGCCAGATACGGGGCAAAGGCGCTAAAAGTTCATGATCCGCTTGCAGCAGACGCAGAGTCACCAGCGGGCGGGGCAGGGCATAACGCACGCTCTGACGATAATCTACCGCTTCATCCTGAAAACCGTGAAAGATCAAGGTAGGCAGGATCACATTAGTGGTATAAGTGTTGTACTGAAGGATGTCCTCCACCAGACCGTAATGCACCTCATGGGTGCTGCCAGTGCTGTGATGGGCAAAGGCCTGTTTACCCGTTTCCTTCCACCGGCGCAGCCCTTCGCCCCCAAACTGCTGGCTGCGGTTGTCATAAAAATCCATCGCGGGCGCAAAGAGCAGCAGGCTGCTGATGGGCAGCCCCGGATTGCGATCTGCCAGATGGATCGCCACGAGGCCACCCATGCTAGAGCCGATTACATGGACGGGGCCCGGCGGACAGGCATTCACTTCCGCCACCGCACGTTCGATCATGGCGCTCAGGGTCAGGTTTTCAAAACTGGGCACATTGAGATCGGGCACACGCAGGGTGATTCCGCGTTCAGCACAGCGCTCCACAAAATAGCCCGCCTTGCGTGAGGCAGGTGACGAGGCAAAGCCGTGCAGATAAAGATAGCTTGCTTGAGTCATAGTCCGTTCCTTCCACGGCACATTATACCTATTCCCGCTCAGCGATTGTCACAAAACATGTTGACGTGCCGTGCGCCTAGCGCTATATTCCATCCGGTGAAGCGCCTTATCAAAGGACTTCACCAAAGTGCCCGTGTTTTGAAGCATGGAGGATTCTCCCATGAAACTTGCGCGTCTATTCGGAATCGCGCTGGTGATCGCGCTGGTGGCAGCAGCCTTTGGTCTGCCTCGCCCGATCCAAGCACAGGATGAATTGGTAATTGGTTATATCTTGGTGGGGCCTCAGAATGATAAGGGGTGGAGCCAAGCGCACTTTGAAGGTGCGGAATATGTGGAAAAGATGATTCCGGGTGTGAAAAAGATCGTCTTGGACAAACTCAATGGTGCAGATCGTCCCAATGTGACCCTCGAACAGGTTGTGGAAAGCATGGTTGAGCAGGGCGCAAAACTGATCTTCACCACCTCAGACGAATTTGGCCCTGATACCCTCAAGGCAGCGGAGAAGTTCCCCGACGTCATCTTCATTCACGTCTCCGGTGACGGGGTGCTGAAGAAAGTCGCTCCCCCCAATGTGGGCAACGTGATGGGCAAGATGGAATATATGAAGCAGGTCGCAGGGTGTGCGGCTGCACTCAAGACTCAGACCAATTCCATCGCCTATCTGGGGCCGCTGATCAACGACGAAACCCGTCGTCTGGCGGCATCCGTGTATCTGGGCGCTCGCTACTGCTTTGAGAAATACCGGGGCGGCAAAGCGGCAGACCTGACCTTTGAAGTGAAGTGGATCGGCTTCTGGTTCAATATCCCCGGTGTGACCCTTGATCCCACCGAAGTGGCCAATGGGTTCTTTAATGGCGGCGCAGATGTGATCGTTTCGGGCATTGACACCACTGAAGGCACGGTGGTTGCAAAACAGCGCGCCGACAAGGGCGAAAAAGTCTTTGCCATCCCTTATGACTTTCAAGGTGCGTGCGAAATCGCCCCTGAAATCTGCCTTGGAACTCCCTATTTCCATTGGGGACCCTCCTATGTCAACATTGTGAAGGCTGTCAAGGAAGGTACATGGAAGCCCGCTTGGGACTGGCTCTCGCCTGACTGGTCGGACATCAACAACCCCGATACCAGCAACTTGGGCTTCGTAAAGGGCGCAGCGCTCAGCGAAGACGAGGGCAAGATCATCGATGCGTTTATTGCCGCGCTGGGTGACGGCTCCGTGAATTTGTTCACCGGCCCTCTGAACTTCCAAGACGGCACTGTCTATCTGAAGGAAGGCGAAGTGGCCACCGATGAGCAGATCTGGTATCTGCCGCAGCTTCTAGAGGGCATGAAGGGCGAGAGTAAACCCGCCAACTAGCCCGTTTTGTCTTTGGTAGGGCGGAGGGGGGCGCAATGCCCACCCTCCCTCGCTCCCTTCTGCTTCTTCTGACGGGGGAGGGAGCACAGCACCTTGGAGAGGGGAATCTTTGCAGATACGGATTGACCAGATCACCAAAACCTTCGGCCGGGTGCGCGCCAACGACAGCATCTCGATGGCGCTGGAAGGCGGACGAATCTACGCCGTTCTAGGCGAAAATGGTGCGGGCAAAAGCACCCTCATGAAAATCCTCTCCGGTTATCAACCTGCTGATTCGGGGCGGATCCTTCTGGATGGGCAAGAAGTGCGCTTTGCCACCCCTGCTGATGCACTCATCACCGGAATTGGGATGCTCCATCAAGACCCCCTTGATGTACCCAACCTGACCGCCCTAGAGAATTTTATGTTAGGCAAACATGAAGGTCTGCTGCCCAAGCGCCGCACAGCCCTGACTGCTTTTCGAGAGGTTGGGCAGCGGCTGGGTTTTGATCTCAACCCTGACGCTTATATTGACAGCCTCACCATCGGCGAACGCCAGCAGTTGGAGATCGTGCGCTTGCTGAGCATGGGCGCACGGGTCTTGATCCTCGATGAACCCACCACCGGCATTTCTGCGGCTCAAAAAGAGACCCTCTTTAACTCCCTCAAACATCTGGCCCACGAGCAGGGAGTCACGGTGATTTTGGTCTCGCACAAACTCGAAGATGTGGAGGCCCTGTGTGATCAGGTGCTGGTGCTGCGGGCAGGCAAACTGGTGGGCGAACGGGCCATGCCCATAAGTGCGGGGGAATTGGTAACCCTGATGTTTGGGCAGAGTCTGGAGCGTAAACCCCGCCCCCCTGCACCGAAAGGTGACGCCATTTTTGAGGCCGCCCATTTGACCATCCTTACCCGCCGTCTCACCGTCCATGATCTGAGCCTAAAGGCGCACGCGGGCGAGGTGATCGGCTTAGCAGGGCTGGATGGCAGCGGCCAGCGTGAATTTTTGCGGGCCTGCGCTGGCTTGCAGCCCCCTCAGCGGGGGCATTTGCGCCTTCACGGGCGCGACGTCTCCCGTGCTGATTATCACCAGATGGCGCGCTTTGGGGTGGCCTACGCACCTTCAGGGCGGTTAGAAGAAGGCTTGGTGGCAGGCTTGACGGTGGTCGAACACTTTGCCCTAGCGCGCCCCGGTGGGTTGTGGATTCGGTGGGGGGCAGTGCGCTCCTACACCCAAAAGCAGATCGATCACTACCACATCAAGGGACAGCCTGAAAGCCAGATTCAGATGCTTTCGGGGGGCAACCAACAGCGCACCCTAATCGCCCTTCTACCCGATCAGCTCTCTCTGCTGCTGCTGGAAGACCCCACCCGAGGGCTGGATGTGGAGAGTGCCCGATGGGTTTGGGAGCAGCTTTTGGAGCGCCGCGCCAAAGGCACAACCATCCTGTTTATCTCGCCCGATCTCGATGAGATCATCGAATACAGTGATCGGGTGTTGGTCTTTTTTGGGGGACGGGCAACACTGGTGGATGATCCCGCGCACATGACCACAGAAGGACTGGGACGCTTGATCGGGGGCAAATCGTGAGCAAACTGCGCACATGGTTGGTCAAATGGGGTCAGGGGACGTTTATGATGCTCTTGCCCCTATTGGTGTCCCTGATCTTGATGGGGATCATCCTCAGTTCGTTAGGCAAAGATGCGGGCGCAGCACTGGAACGGTTTCTGAGCGGCGCCTTGGGCACCCCTAATGCCCGTGTGGATGTGATCATGCTGGCTGTGCCCATGCTCTTGTGCGCTTCGGGGCTGCTCCTGACCTATACGGCGGGACTATGGAACATTGGGGTGGAAGGGCAGGTGACCATGGGCGCGATCTTTGCCACGATTATCGCCCGAAGTATCACCCAAGAAGATACCTCCCCTTTTATTGTGCCTGCTGAACTGCTGTTAGCGGCAGTAGGGGGCGCATTATGGGCGGCGCTGGCCGCACTCCTGCGCATCCATGCCAAAGTGAACGAGATTTTTGGTGGGGTGGCCCTCAATTTCATCTCAGTCAATATCCTGCTGTGGCTGCTCAACGGCGATTGGAAAGTGGGCACTTACCCTCAGACCGCCGACTTTAACACGCCTGCCCTGCTCCCCCGGTTGGAAGGCACCCGCTTCAGCCCATTAGGGATCGGGCTGGCGGTAGGGGCGTGGCTGCTGGTGTTTTGGGCTTTAAATCACGGCGGCAAAAAATTGGTAATCCCCGGACTGAACCGGGTGCCAGTGGTTGGCCCGATCCTCGCTTTGGGAGTGCGGCTTTTGAATTTCCTTGCGCCTCGCGGTACACGTTGGGGTTTGCAGCTTCGGGCAATAGGGCGCAGTCCTCGTTCGGCGTCCTTGTTGGGGGTTCGGGTGAACCGCCATATCCTGCTCTCGATGATCGCCTGTGGGGCCCTTGCGGGTATCACGGGTGCAGTGCAGGCGATCTTCGTCCGGGGGCGGCTCTCACCGGGCATTTCCGGCGGGATCGGCTTCATGGGAGTGCTGATCGTACTGCTGGTCAACATTCGCCCGTTGTGGGTTCCCCTGATCGCGCTCTTTTTTGCCCTCGTCCCTATCGGCTCCCTCAAACTTGCCAGTTCCCTTGATCCGGCGGTCCAGATCGATGCCAGTTTGGGCAACGTCTTTCAGGGGGTGCTGGTGCTGGGGGTGCTGCTTGCCAATGGTCTGCGCGAACGCGCCGCACGCAAAAGAAAAGAGAATATCCCATGAATGATCGCATTGTGACCGTTGGGGTGCAGGTACTGCCCCTGTGTGAGGATCCTTATCCGGTGGTGGATCGGGCCATTGCGGCGATCCGGGCGACGGGTATCAAACATCAGGTGTGCCCTATGGAAACAGTGCTGGAAGGCACCCTTGAAGCCTGCCTTGCGGCGGCCCGCGCTGCCCACGATGCCTGCTTTGAAGGCGGAGTCAAACGGGCCCTCACCATCATCAAGATCAGCGATGGGCTGGATGGCTCCACCATTGAGGATAAGATGGAGAAGTACCGCTAGTGGACACTACCATCCTGATCGCTCAGATCGCGGGGATTGTTGCGGGCGGTGCGCCCTTGGTGCTGGCCGCAGTGGGCGAAACCTTCACTGAACGGGCCGGGGTGGTCAATCTCTCCCTTGATGGCTCGCTGATGCTCTCGGCGCTGGCGGCATTTGTGATCGGGGTGGGATCGGGCAGTGTGCTGGTAGGGGCCCTGTCGGGTATGTTTGTGGGGTTGATGGTGGCCCTTGTGGTTGCCTTTTCCAGCATCGAACTCAAGCAGAATCAGGTGGCGGTGGGTTTTGTGCTGACCCTTCTGTGCCGTGATCTGGCCATCTTTTTGGGTACCCCGCACCGCAGTGAGCCGGGGCTGCCAGTGCCCTATATGCCCATCCCGATCCTGAAAGACATCCCGGTTTTAGGCCCGATCTTTTTTGACCAGAATCTGTTCACCTACCTCAGTTTTGTGGCGATCATTGGGGCGTGGTTCTGGATCTTCCGCACCAAAGCAGGGTTGGCGCTGCGGACTGTGGGCGAACGCCCGGAGACAGCCTTTGCCCGTGGGGTGAATGTCAACCTCAGCCGCTATCTTTATGCGGCCTTGGGGGGCGCGTTGGTTGGTCTGGGGGGGGCAGCGTACACCCTCAGCATCACCACTTCATGGGTGGAAACGCAGATCGCGGGCAACGGCTGGATCGCCCTCGCCATCGTGATTTTTGGCGGCTGGAATCCCTTCCGGGTGGCCCTTGGGGTGTATCTGGTGGCGGCCCTGCGGGCTTTTGTGACCGGGATTCAGGGACAGGTAGGGCGTCAGGTGGTGGAACTGCTCAACGCCCTGCCGTGGGTGCTGATGCTTGCCACCCTGATGCTGGTGAGCAGTTCCGAATGGCTGCTGAAGGTCACCCCGCGGCGGCTGCACCCCCTGATTCACGCGCTTTTGCGGGCCCGTCCGCCGGCCGCTTTGGGCACCGTTTTTGAGCAGGAAGGACGCAGTTAGGGCCCTTTCAGGGATAGGTTTTT